>JBQTJM010000319.1:0-2607 GCA_052387115.1 Gammaproteobacteria bacterium
GCCGCGGCGTATTCTTCCGGTAGCTCGTCCAAGGTCGCCGCCGCCTGCTTCGGGATCACCAAGGTGTGACCGCGCGACAGAGGAGAGACGTCCAAGAAGGCGAGCACCTGCGCGTCCTCATACACGCGATGGCACGGGATCTCACCGGCAACGATCTTATGAAACACCGTGGACATGATAGAAACCTCGCCAAACAATCAAGGCCCGCCATATGTCCGAGACAGCCTCGGCGAGCTAGCGGACCCACCTGAGAGCTTGGTGAAAAAATCATCGCGAGCGAAGAGAGGTCGCGTTGCATCCTCAGCGCGCCCAAACAGGGCCCATCCCTGGCCCTGGCTTTCCGCCGGAGCGCAGGAACCGGAGTGTATGTGAAATACATGAGGATTCCGAGCACCGCCGGAACGCGAGATCCCGAGCGCAGTAGGTTTTTTCACAACCTCTGAGGCCGTGAGCACGCCCGCGGCCATCCTCACGGAGCGCCTCGCGAAGTCCTATGGCGCGGTCGCGGCGCTCGCGGGACTCGACCTCGCCATCGAGGCGGGGCAGTTCTTCGCGCTCTTGGGCCGCAACGGCTCGGGGAAGACCACCACCCTCCAGCTCTTGAGCACCCTCTTGCGCCCGAGCAGCGGGCGGGCCTGGGTCGCGGGCCACGACATCCTCGACTCGCCGCTCGCGGTGCGGCGGCACATCGGGATGGTGTTCCAGGAACCGGCCCTGGACCGCAACCTGACCGTGATGGAGAACCTGCGCTTCGCGGGGGCCCTCTGTGGCCATAGCGCCCGCACCGTGCGCGAGCGCGCCGCGGCCCTCCTCCAGCTCTTCGCGCTCACGGACGCGCGCGACACGCGCGTCGCAGCGCTCTCGGGCGGCATGCGACGCGCCCTCGACATCGCCCGAGGCATCTTGCACCGACCCCGCATCCTGTTCTTGGATGAGCCCACCATCGGGCTCGACGTGCAGAACCGCCGGGCGATCTGGCAGCACCTCGGCCGCCTGCGCAGCGACGAGGGCACGACCTTGCTCCTGACCACCCACCATCTGGAAGAGGCCGCGGGCTGCGACCGGGTCGCCTTCATGAGCCGCGGGCGCCTGATCGGACAGGGCAGCCCGAATGAGCTCGTCGCCGCCCTCGGCGAGTACGTGCTCGAGGTCGAGACCGAGGCTCCGGCCGAGACCGCCTCCCATCTGCGGCCCAGGTTCGGGGAGCCGCTCGTCGAGGGGGAAAGCCTGCTGTTTCGCGTCGCCGGCGGGGCGGTGTCCCTGGACCACCTCACCCACGAGCTTCGGGCCCATGCCCGCGCCATCCGCCTGCGCCGCCCGGACCTCAACGACGTGTACCTCTGGATCCATCGCGACCCCCCCCCTAGTGACCACCCAGAGGGCCACCCAGAGAACGCAGCGGGTACCTCGTGAGGCGGGCAATCGCCGCTATCGTGGCACGCGACCTCAAGCGCATGCTGCGCCAGCGGGGGCGACTCGTAAGCAGCATGGTGCGGCCGTTGATCTGGCTCTGCGTGATCGGCACCGGATTCCAGGGCATGCTCGAAGGCCTGGGCCGGGGGGGCTACCAGCGTTTCCTGGTACCGGGGCTCTTGTCCATGGTGGTCCTGTTCGGCGCCCTGCTCGCATCGCTGTCGATGATCTACGACAAGGAATCGGGGGTCATGCGCATGCTCATCATCGCCCCCCTCCCGCGCGCCGTGGTCCTCCTGGCGCGCACGCTCGGTGCCGCGCTGATCGGCATCTGCCAGGCGCTCTTGCTCATGGCTATCCTGCTCGCGCTCGGCTATCTCGGGGTCCCGCGCGATCCGGCACTCTTGGCGCTCGGGCTCGTCGCCCAGGCCCTGGTGTGCGCGAGCCTCGGCACCCTCATCGCGGTCTTCAGCAAGGCGCTGGAGGACTTCGCCGTGATCATGAACTTCGTGATCTTTCCCGTGTTCTTTCTGAGCGGCGCCCTCTACCCCATCGAGCACCTGCCGGCCGTCTTGAAAGCAGTTGCGCTCGCCAACCCCTTCAGCTATGGCGTCGATCTCCTGAAGCACGCGCTGGGACCGCAGGCCCTGTTCGACCCGGATTTCTCGGTCGGTAAAGACCTCCTCGCCATGCTGACTTTCGTCGTGCTCGCGCTCGCCGTCGCCTGCTGGCGTTTCTCGCAGGCGCCGGTGTTCGAGTATCTAGCGCGCACCTTCACCGCACCGAAACGGCATTGAAACTGGCCGGAAAGTTTGTGAAAAACAACCTTAGCAAAGTTTGAGACACGTGGCGTTAGGCGCGAAAGGCTCGACTCGTATGCGGAAAGGCTAAATAGCCAGGGTCACAAAACATAATAGACTCATTATCAGTTCTACCCTTGACTAAAATAGGACGCAAGCTTGCTGCGAGCCCCGGGCCCATGGGTATCGCCTGGCTGCGCCTGCCAAAAGGCCTCCCCGAGCCGCTCGGCCATGAAGCTCGAAGAGGCCCTCGTAACGCTCCTCGGGCCCCAGGAGCGCGGCGAGTGCCCGCGGGCTGGCATGCGCGCGGTGGACCTCGGGGCCGCGCCCGGCGGATGGTCCTGGTTGCTCGGCCGGATGGGGCTTTGGGTCGCCGCGGTGGACAATGGCCGGG
>JBQTJM010000320.1:0-7859 GCA_052387115.1 Gammaproteobacteria bacterium
CCACGGCCAAGGTGTATGACCTTACCCTGGTCACGCGGAACCTGGCGGATGTACAGCATGCCGGGATCAAGCTCTTGAATCCGTTTGTCGGCGGCTAAGACCACCCTCAAAACTCCACCCGCACCGAGCCCGAGAACGTCCGCGGGGCGCCGTACAAGATTACAAAAGGCGTAGAGTCCGAGCCCGAGAAATAGTCCTTGTCGAGAAGGTTGTCTATATTGAGTTGAAGCGATATCTTCGACGGTCCGGCTTTCCAAGAGTATCCGGCCATGAGGTTGACGGCCGCATAGCCGGGAATTTGGAAGCTATTATCGTTATCTCCTTGCACCTGACTGCGGGCGACGACACCGCCCCCAAGGGTCAGGTCTCGCCAGAAACCTTGCTGAACCTCGTAGGTTGTCCAAAGGCTCCCGCCGTGTGCTGGCACATTGGCGAGACGGTTACCTTGTAAGCCGGCAGCGTTGTCCTTCGTAATTTCACTGTCGATATAACTGTAGCTACCGATCCATCGCCAGCCGGGAAGCACTTCGCCTGAGAGATCGAATTCCACACCCCAATTTCGGACCTCGCCAATCGCGACGGAGAAACCCTGCGCTGCCAACACTGGGTCGGGATCCGGGGTTCGGATGTTCTGCTTGGTCAGATCGTAGTAGGCAAGTGTCCCTGTGAAACGGCCGTCCAAGCTCTCGGTCTTTACTCCGACTTCCCACTGCTGCGCGGACTCCGGTGGTAGGGGGTTTGAGTCGCGGTCAAGGCCGCCGAGGTTTGAGCGGCCAAAGTTCTCGACGTAGTTCCCATAGAGGCTCAGCTGCGGGAGCGCTTGCCACAGGAGGCCGAAGCGCGGTGTCACGGCTTCATCTGCAAGCTCGCTGATAGGGCCGGTAGGATCGCCGAAGGTCCCAAAGCGCGCGGTGGCATTGTCGTATCGGAAGCCGGCGAGGAGGTGGACATCATAAGGCAGGTGGACCTGGTCTTGTAGATAAAGACCATAAAAATCACCTCCGAAAATCGAGAACAGGGTTGGGCTTGCGGCGAGCTGCGAGAGACATCGCGGGTTGGCGCGCCGACGTGGATAGGTTGGAACAAGTCGATCGAGGTAAACGAAATAAGGTCCCCGGTCTGGCTGGACTCGGTGAACGAATAATCACCGCCCAGTAAGAGCGTATGCTCCATACCCCAGGTGTTGAATTTTCCCGTAAGGTCCAGGGTGGTGTAATGGCTGTCTGTGTGTGCATCGGCAGCAAGGTAGATCCTCGTCAGAGTGCGACTGGTTGGATCATTGGGATCTAGTCCTGAGCCGAAAGCGCCCGAGAGCAGCGCATCGCCAGCGCTGGCGTAAAAGGCGTGGCGTAATGTCCAGCTGTCATTGAAGGCGTGCGACCAGTTGAATCCGCCCAAAAGATAATCGGAATCCGATCGGTCGCCGCGCTCGCCGAGGTAAGACTCGCGCGGCACGGGCACGGGGCGATTGTCGAGGGCCGGAACGCCGATATCGAGAGGGTCCCGACTGTTCTTGTATTCCAGCTCGAAGGTCACCTGCGTGCGGTCGCTGATGTTCCACCGAACCACCGGGGCCACAAACACCCGGTCGTTTTCCAGGAGATCGCGAAACGAACCCGAGTTTTCGTAGGCGAGATTCAACCGATAGCCCAGCGTGCTGCCTTCCATAAGCGGCCCGGTCGCGTCTATAGTGGTCCGGTAGAAGTCGAATGAGCCCAGTTGCTGTTGCAGCGAGTAATAAGCGCGGTCGAGTGGCTGCTTAGGGACCAGGTTGATAAGCCCACCCGGCTCGATGCGACCGAAGAGGATGGAGGCGGGACCCTTAAGCACTTCGATCCGTTCCAAGTTTGCCGTTTCTTGTGGGCCTACGAAGCCTGAGGCAGCATTGTAGGGCATACCATTGCGATACTGTGTATCGGTGGAAAATCCACGGATGTTGAACGAGTCCCCAAAGCCACTGTTTGTGGAAAAGGGTTGGGCGTATACCCCGCTGACGTTCCGCAGTGCTTTATCCAGTCGGATCACCTGCTGGTCCTTCAACACCTGTTGCGGCACGACCTGGATCGACACCGGCGTCTCCATGATGGGCGTGTCGGTCTTGGTGGCGGTGCTGGCGTTCGGGACGCTATAGCTGGTCGCGTCGAGGGGCGAGGCGGTGACGGTCATCTCGGGGAGTTCCGTCGCTTCCGGTTCCGGCGGTGGGGTCGCCTGGGCGAGGGGCTCGGGTGGGGGGCTGGGTGCGAGCACGGGTTGCGGAGCAGGTTCGAGGCGCACGGTGTCGCCCTCCTCGATGCGGTAGGTGAGCCCCGAGCCGGCGAGGAGCCGCGCGAGGGCCTCCTCCGGCGCATAGGTCCCCGAGACGCCCGGCGAGATCAGGCCCTGGGAGAGATCGGAGGGGAAGCCGATCTGCCAATCGGTGATCTCGATGAAGGCTTCGAGGGCCCGATCCAGCGGCTGGCTGGCGATGGCGAAATACAAGCCTGCGGGGCTCGCGGGGGCCGGTTCCTGCCCGGGTCCGGCGGCCGCCGCGGGGGGTGGCGGCAGGATGAGCACGAGCGCCAGTCCCAGCCAGCGAGCGGTGGTTGCGAACGTTTGGTGTAGCACGGTGCCTGTCCTCCCGAGCGTCATGCGGTGATGCCTTCTGTGAGGCGTTGTTACCGAGACGTTCGAGCGCGGCGAAAGTACACCTCGAGGGCGCGCTGCCGGGTTCCCCGCGCGGCCGGGCGTACGCGCCGCCGGAGATCCCTCCGCGCGCACCGCGTACCCCAGCGGGCCGTCAGTGCACGATGGTGAGATAGGCCGTCGCGGTGGTGACGCGCGCCTTTGCCGAGGCGGCGAGGGAGCGGACGATGTTGAGCGGCTCGGCGAGCTTGTAGCTGCCGGTGACCCGGACCGAGGCCAGACGGGCCCCGACGATCAGGATCTTGCCGGGGAGATAGCGCTCGACCTCGGCGAGGACCTCGCCCAGGGGACGGTCGCGAAAGGCGATGCGCCCGGCGAGCCAGGCGAAGGCGTGCGCGAGATCGATGGGCCGCGGCGGACCGAGCGCCCCGTCCCGTGTCGCGATACCCTGGCCGGCGGTGAGGGTGACGGGCGGGGCTTTCCCGCCCGTCACGGCATAGGTGACGGTCCCGCTCCGCACCGCGACCGCGGAGCTCGCGGCGGACACGGAGAACTCGGTGCCGGCGACGCGCACCAGCGCCGCATCCGTCCGCACCCGGAAGGGCGGCTCCAAGGGCATGGCACGCACGCGGAAATAGGCCTCCCCGCGGAGCAGCCTGACGCCCCGCCCATGGCCGCGATGTTCGAGTTGCAGGGCCGTGGCGCTGCCCAAGGTCACGGCCGAGCCGTCGGGAAGGGTGACGCTCTGTTGCTCGCCGGTCTCTGTGAAGTAGTCCGCCCGGTAGCGGTCGAGGAGAGGCGAGGACCCGAGACCGATGACCAAGAAGACCAGGCAGGCCGCGAGCGCCAGGGCTCGTGCCCGGCGCCACGGCGCGCGCCGGGCGCGCGGGCCCGAGCCAGGGGTTTCGTAGGTCCGCAGGGCCTCCGCGAAGGCGGGCGAGTCCCACAGCGCGGCGAGGCGGGCGTAAGCCGCGGCGTTCTCGGGCCGGGCCCGGCGCCAGGTCTCGAAGGCCGCCCGTGTGGCCGGGTCTATGCCGGTGTCGCAGAGGCGCGTGAACCACACCAGCGCCTCGCTTGCCGGGCGGTCTGTTCCTGCGTCGTCGGTCATGACGGATGTCCTCGGCAGCGAAGGATAGCGCATGGGGCACAGGGTCGCCTCCTGCTGCCGAGACGTTTCACGCCGAGCGATGCACACCTCGTCTAGGTCTTCTTCCCGGTCGCGGGTGGCAGGCACGCGGCGAGCGCGGCGCGCACGTGCTTTTGCACGCCGCTCTTCGAGATCCCGAAGTGGGCGGCGATGCGCTCGTAGGACCAATGGTGGAGCTTGTGGAGGATGAGGATCTCGCGCCGGCGCCGGGGCAAGGTCCCCAGCACCGCGACCAGTTGCTCGAAGGTTTCACGCGCCATCGCGATCCGATCGGGGCCCGGGGCCGCCGAGGCGATCGCTTCGAGGGGCGGTGCTTGGTCCTGCGAGACCAGCGCCTGGGCTTGGACCCGTTCATGGCGCAGGTGATCGAGCGCGAGGTGTCGCGCGGTCTGGTAGAGAAACGGCTGCGGATAGGGAATAGGACCGGAGGCGAGGCTCGTGGCCGCGCGCACGTAGGCCTCGTGCGCGAGGTCCTCGGCACTGGACGCACAGCCGACGAGACGGGTGAGCCAGCGGATCAGTGTCGGGCGTTGCGCCACGAAGACCGCGTCCAGCGTCGCTCGCGGGCTATCCATGAGGTCCTGCACGGCTATACGCGCTCGCGGCTGCACCGGCTCGCGCGGGGCCGCCTCCGGGACCCAGCCATTGGGCCGCCCCCTTCCGCGAGGGTGACGGTCAGGATACGAGCGACGCCGTCCTCGAAGCGCAGCACATAGCGCTGTCCGTCCTCGATACATTTGTGGTCTTCACGGATCCGGCGCCATTCCTCCGGGGAGAGGACGACGCGACCGAGGTCTTGCTGCATGGCGAGCTCCCTCAAGCGTCTCGGAGAGCGTTCCGATCCGGCACTATTCTAGAGGCGTGGGCACCGCTTGAGGATGCGACACTTTGTCGCAGTGGCTCACATCGTTGTATCGCGCGACGCGCGCCAAGGGCTTGCGGTCCGCCCTCCTACCGCGCCTATTGTCTGCGTCCGATCACCGGGCTCCTGTTCAAAACCGAAACGTCCATGCCACCTTGGCGCTGAGATCCGAGATGAGCAGCCTGAAGTTTCCGTCCGAGGTGTCCGCGCCCTGGTTGAACACCAGGAAGACATCGCTGCCCGGCGTAATCGTCCACCGCACCCGGCTGTTGAAGCCGAATTCGTTCGAGACGTTGTCCCACTGGCCGACCAGGTTCCAGAGGAGGTTCGGCGTGACGGCGAAGTTGAGGTTGAGCTGGGCGAGGTGCACGGTGAAGTCGCCCTGTGGTAAATCAATCGCATTCTGCGCATAAGTCCCGCGCAGACTGAACCAGTCGATCGGTCGCCAGGTGAGCTCTGCTGCGAAGTCGGTGCGCGTACCGTTGAGGTAGGTTCCGGGCGTGACGCCGAACGAGGCACTGAGAGCGCGGGTCTCGGCCGTATCGACACCGATGCGGTAGCGCCAGTAGGTGTACTTGCCGGGGGCGACGGTGATGCCCGGCAGGAGATCGAAAGGCTCGAAGAACTGCTCTTGGGTCAGGATGGGCGCGAGCAAGAGGTGGTCGCGGGAGTGCGTCTCAAGCTCGAACTGCGGCAGCCACAAGGCACTGTCGATGAGACGGTTATCCAGATCCGTGCGCATGAAGAGATAGGGCCAGACGAGCATGTGATCGAAGCCTTGGGGCCGCCACTCGGGTCCGAGCCAGGCCTCGTAGACGCGCGCGCCTTGCAGATCGACGAAGCCGAGCGCGGGATCGAAGCCCGGGCCGATCTGATCGAAATTGAGCGCGCCGTTCCAGTGGAAATTGGGATAGAGGAGGCGCAATCCGAAGGCATTGCCCGACTGACCCGCGCCTGCGGAGTGCATCATATAGCCATTGGCTTCGAGCACTTGATCGGAGCCGAGGATGTCGGAGTCTTTGTAGTGGAAGTCCACCCCGCCGAGCGTATTGTCGCCGGGGCCGAGCGGATTGCCGTGGGTGAAGATGAGCCCGGCGGACGACTCCTTACCCACATCGAGCATGGCACGCCCGACGGCAAGGTTTTTCGATGAGACGTTATCGAACGAATCGGTCTGCACGTCGAGTAATCCGAAACTGACGGGCCCGGTGCGTCCGGTGAGCTTCAGGCCGCCGATGATGTCGATGGGCTCGCCCGCGTCGCTCAACCCAATCCTGCGGGTGAAGAAGGGCAAGGGCGAGGCCTGGATCCCGCCGAAGTTGAAGTAGTTCGTATCCTGTAGAAAGAAGCTGCGCTTCTCGGGGAAGAAGAGCGGAAAGCGGGTGAGATTCACGCGCCGATCATCGACCTCGGCCTCGGCGAAGTCGGTGTTCAAAGTCAACGCCACGGTGACCGAAGGCGTGAGCTTGTAGAAGACATCGATTCCTGGTTTCAATTCGGCTGCCTGGCTGCCGGTCTCGTTGTCGCGCGAGAGCTTGAGCTTGGCGTAGGGCACGACATCGAGACCGACCCCTTGACGCAGTCCCGTGAGGCCGGAGATGTCCCCCGCTTCACCCATGGCGAAGACCGGCTTGTTGCGCGCGGCTCCCTGCCAGCGGTCGAGCTCGTTCTTGCGGGCGATCTTGCGCTCGATATTGAAGCCCCAGGTCGTTTGCTTCGGATCGAAGCTCAGGGTCTTCATGGGGATCGCGATCTCGGCGCTCCAGCCTTGGTCGTCAATGTCCGTGGCGGTGTACCAGATCCCGTCCCAGTCGGCACTGTAGATGAGTGCCCCCCCGCTGGCGTTGGTCTCGGGTGAAATGAGCCCGTCGCGGCGGGTGCCCAGGGCGTTCACTTGCAGATAGAATAGTAGCCGTGCTTGCGCGCGTGAAAGGGATCGACGGCGATCGCGATGTAATCATCCCCATCGAGCTCGTTGTCGCGCTGACGCTCGCGCGCGACGATGCGCTGCGGCTCCGAGTCATAAGCGCGCACGCCGATGTAGAGGGTATCGGCATCGTAGAGCAGATAGACACGCGTTCGTTCGGTGGGCTGCGTGCCTTCGTTGGGTTCTGCTTGGGTGAGCGGGGCGATAACCGCCGCGCGTTGCCACATTGATTCGGTCAGATGACCGTCGATCGTAAGAGGAGTATCGCTGCGCACCACTTGCACACCGGGCGAGGCGCCATGTGCCTCCTGCGCGCTTGCGATCTCCGGTAAGATCCAGGTGCAAAGAAGGAGATAAGGCACGAACTGCCCCACCCATCCGACGAAATCATCTGTAGGGCGGGTTAGGGCGGCCGCCCGTAACCCGCCCAACCGACCCGCGCAGCAGGTTTCATTGATCTGCGTCAGCATAAGGAGGCGGCATCCCGCCGACGGATGTGGCGGATCTGCACTTGATCCGCCCTACAATTGATCTACGAACGATGGGCTGCGCGCCGGGGCGTTGTGAGCACGACGCTCGCGCTGGCGGCGTGGCGAGCGCCGCTTGCGTAACCAGATGACGACCCCGGTGACCGAGAGCGCGGTGATGATGAGGCCCATTGCGCAGACGAAGATCTGCATCGGCAGGCCAAAGACTCGCGCCGTGTGCAGCCACGTGAGCCAGCGCGTGATGACTTGACCGCTGGCCTCGGTGTTTGGCGTGATGAGCGCCTTCAAGGCGCCGGTGTTCGCGTCGAAGAGGACGCGGGTACCGCCGTTCTTGCCTAGATCCTCAGAGCTGAGGACCAGGTAGTGATAGACGCCGTGCTCGCGGTCGAGAAACAGGGACTGTTCGCTCAGAACGGTAAACCCGTAGTGGGCGCCGGCCTCCGTCATCAACCGTTGTCCTTGCGCATACGCCTCGCGCCAACCGAGCGCCGGGACTTCCAGCGGCTTATCGAGCGTGGGCAGGTCATCGGGCGCACGCATGTCGAAGACGAGCCTCATGACCGGCTGGTAGACCTCGGTATTGAGATTGAAGGCCACGCTCGACCAGGCGAGCACGAAGAGCATGGCCCAGACCCATAAGCCCGAGGCCCGGTGGAGATCGTAGTTGAAGCGGCTGCGCTTGATGCGCCAGGCGAGCCTCCAGCGTTGCCAGAAGGGGCGGCCGCCACTCCCGCTTTCCCCCGTCCGCAGTAAGCGCGAACGTGGGCTTGGCCCCCACCCAGCCTCCCCCGTTCGCAAAGAGCGCGAACAGGG
>JBQTJM010000321.1:0-10020 GCA_052387115.1 Gammaproteobacteria bacterium
AGTTTTTTGGAGTAGCTGACGCGCTGGATAACACGTCGATGGAGCGAACGCGGCCCAATACCCTGGAAGGAGTTGTCGCAGCGCACCCGCCCACGCCTCGATGGCATCGGGGCGGCGGGGCAGGACGCTGGTCTCTCGCCGAGCGGCGTTGGCTATCTGCAAGCAGATCGTGTTTGGCATCGGCCCAATCGATGCCGATGAAGGCGGCGAATTCGTTGCCTGCAGGTTGAGGCTTCATGGGGCACCTCCGAAGTGCTAAAGTAGACGGAAGGGACGTGCGTGCTTGAGCTCTACGAAGCCGATATAGAATGCGACGGCGCGGCGATCTTGTTTCGTTCGGTGACAAGCGGGATTCAGTGCCATGAGCAAGCTGCAAGACGAACATCTCGAGTTCTTCTTTGACATTTCCATCGATCTGATGTGCATCGCCGGAGTGGATGGCTACTTTAGGCGCGTCAACCCGGCATTTACGAAAGCGCTGGGCTGGACTGCCGAGGAACTACTTGCCAAACCCTTCGTGGAATTTGTTCATCCCGCTGACCGAGAACGCACAGTCATTGAAGTCAGACGCCTGGCCAGTGGCATCGACACGATTAATTTCGAGAACCGGTATCGGAAAAAAGACGGTTCATGGGCGTGGTTAGGCTGGACTTGCCCAGCGGCAACACCGGAAAACGGGCTGTTATACGCAGTTGCCCGCGACATCTCGGAGCAAAAGAAAATGCAAGAGCATTTGCTCCAACTCGCCACCTACGACAGCCTAACGGGCCTAGCTAACCGGGCATTGTTCTTAGATGAGGCTGCTCGTGCCGCCTCGCGCTGTAACCGTACCCGCACGGGAATGGCGGTGTTGTACGTTGATCTTGACGGCTTCAAGCCCATCAACGATAAAATCGGCCACGATGCTGGTGATGCCGTGCTTCGTGAAGCTGCCCGGCGCATCGCATCATGTATCCGAGACGGTGACTTGGCTGCCCGTCTTGGCGGTGACGAGTTCGCCGCTATTTTGCAAGGCAGCGCCGCTTATCCGGAGCCGGTAGCGCAACGAATGATTGAGGCCATCGGTCAGCCCATCGCTGTGCACGGTCGCACCTGCCAACTCTCTGCAAGTATCGGTTTGGCCATCTCGGATGTCGCCCCGCCCCCCAATGGGGTGGAGCAATTGATCAAATGTGCTGACATGGCAATGTATGATGCAAAAAGAGGCGGAGGAAATCGTTACGTTGTTTATGCGCCACGGTCTTAGACCGTTAACCCAGAATGCCTGTCACCTAAGTCCCGGGAATGATCCCGGCACCCGTATCCCGACCCCCGATCCAACCCGGGGGACCCTGACACCGTGACCCAGGAGAGCCAGTTTTCGCTCCTCAAGCAGCGCCGGTTCGCGCCCTTCTTCTGGGTGCAGTTCCTCGGCGCCTTCAACGACAACGTCTACAAGAACGCGCTCGTCATCATGCTGGCCTTCCAGGTCGGCTCCCTGAGCGCCCGGGAATCGAACACGCTCATCAACCTCAGCGCGGGCTTGTTCATCCTGCCGTTCTTCCTGTTCTCGGCCACCAGCGGTCAGCTTGCCGACAAATACGAGAAATCGCTGCTCATCCGTTACGTGGTCTTGATAGAGCTCGGCCTGATGAGCCTCGGGGTCTTCGGGTTCTACTGGAAGAGCGTCGCGCTCCTCATGTTCACCTTGTTCCTGGGGGGCGTGCAGTCGGCGCTCTTCGGGCCGGTCAAATATGCCATCCTGCCCCAGCACCTCAAGCCCGAGGAGATCGTCGGCGGCAACGGCTTGGTCGAGATGGGGACCTTCGTCGCCATCCTCCTCGGCACCATCCTCGGCGGCGTGCTCATCGCCGAGGAGGGGATCGGGACCACGCTCGTCTCGATCACGACCATCGTGGTGGCGGCGGCCGGCTACGCGATGAGCCGTTTCATCCCGAATTCCCCACCGCCCGCCCCCGAGCTCCGGATCAACTGGAACCCGTTCACCGAGACGATGCGAAACCTCCGCTTCGCGCGCGGGAATCGCACCGTGTTCCTGTCGATGCTCGGGATCTCGTGGTTCTGGTTCTACGGCGCGACCTTCCTGGCGCAGTTCCCGAGCTACACCAAAGAGGTCCTGGGCGGCGACGAGTCGGTGGTAACGCTCTTGCTCGCGCTGTTTTCGATCGGGATCGGGGCGGGCTCGCTCCTGTGCGAGCGGCTGTCCGGACACAGGGTCGAGCTCGGCCTGGTCCCCTTCGGCTCGATCGGGCTCACCCTGTTCGCCATCGACCTGTATTTCGCGGCGCAGGGATTGGGCGCGCACGCGACGGCCGACTGGCTCGGTTTCCTGTGCGCGGATGGCGCCGTTCGGGTGGTTGCGGACCTCGTGCTCATCGGGGTCTTCGGCGGCTTTTTTATCGTGCCCCTCTATGCCCTGATCCAGCTCCGCAGCGAGCCGAGCCACCGCTCACGCATTATCGCCGGGAACAACATCCTGAACGCGCTGTTCATGGTCGGGTCCGCCCTCTTCGCCATCGTCCTGGGTCAGGCCGGGGTGTCGGTGGCCGGGGTACTGCTCTTGACGGGACTCGTCAACGCCGCGGTGGCCCTTTATCTCTATATCTTGATCCCGGAGTTCCTGATGCGCTTCATCGTCTGGCTCTGCATCCACTCCGTGTACCGGGTCAGGCATCAAGACCTGAGCCATATCCCGGAGTGCGGGCCTGGCCTCCTCGTGTGTCGCGAGGGGGGCGCGCGGAGCGCCTTCATCATCGCCGCGGCCTGCCGGCGTCCGGTGCGGTTCCTGGTGCCCGAGCTTTGGTTTCGCATTCCTATCCTGGGATTCGTGCTGCGCGCCGGGCGAGCCATCGTGCTCGGGCCCGCGGGTGACGGCGACCCTGCGCCGGCGATCCTGCGCGCCCTCGAAGCCGGTGATCTCCTGTGCTGGATGGGGGACTCGGAGGGGGCCGCGCTCCGGGCGCTCTCGGAGCGCACGCCGGTCATTCCGATCACGATCCGCACGGGCGGCGACTCGACCGGTGTCTTGCGAAGGCTCCTGCCGCGCCTCGAGGTGATCGCATCACCGGCCATCCGCGTGGCGAACGCGTCGATCGACGACGATCAGGCGATCAGCGGTGAGGGGGCGAATTCAGCTGGCGGCTGCCAAGTTATTCCCTCCCCCGGGCCGGGGGAGGGCGAGGGTGGGGGTTGAGCGTCGCATAGTTCTGAGCGACTCAACCCCCCTCCTAGCCCTCCCCCTTCCAGGGGGAAGGGATGGAAAAGTTCTCAGCTATCGGCTGTCGGCTGGCGACTCGCTCTCGATGGGCTCGACATGCCGGAACAGCCGCCACAAGGTGAGGTCGTAAGCGATCTTCATGCCTCCGGCGAGCACCAGCGGCCAGCCGAAGGGTGAGAGACCCAAGAGCCATCCCGAGATCCCCGGGCTCAAGGCCGCGGCCAGGCTGCGCGGGACGGCCGTGAAGCTCGCGGCCGCCGGGCGCTCCTCTTGTGTCACGATGGACATCACGTAGGCGGTGCGCGCGGGCACGTCCATCTGCGAGAGTAGGCTGCGCAGGCCGAGCAGCAAGAGCGTGAGGCCGAGGTCCGGCGCGAAGGCCGCGGCGACCAGCAAGGCGTTCGCGGGCAGGTGCGTGAACACCATGGTGCGCACCAGACCGAAACGCCCGGCGAGACGCGCCGACACCAAGTAGGAACAGGCCGAGCACAGCCGGGTCAGGAAGAAAAATACTCCGACGAGCGTCGCCGTGACCTCGAAGCGTTGGTACAGCCAGGCCGCGATGAGTGTGTCGAGCACCAGGCCGCCGGCCAATGAATCTAGCGAGAACAGGGCCGCGAGGCGGCGGATCGGCGCGCGCGAGGGCCCGAGCGGCGCCGCGATGGCCGGGCGGAGGGGGAAAGGGCAGAGGCTGCGGTACAGGACGAAGGTCAGCGCGCCGGCCAACGCATAGAAAACGAACGCCGCCCCGGGACCGCCCCCGGGTGCCAGTCGTTCGACCGGGCCCGCGGCCAGGGCGCCGAGGGCCGCACCCAGCGTCCCGACAAAGCTGTAACGAGCGAATAAGCCGGGCCGGTCCCGGACGTTTCCGCTACCGGCCAGGACCGCATGCTCGATCGGTACGAACACACTGACATCGCCGCCCGAGGGGTTGAGGGTCCCGACGAAGGCGATCACGCACAGGACCCACAGCTCGTCGCTGAGGACGAAAGCGGCCCCCGAGCAAAACATGAGCACGGCGGCCCCTTGCAACACCGAGCGGTAGCCGATCCCGCCGGCACAGCGGCCGGCCGCGAGGGTCATGAGCGCGGAACCGGAGAGCGCAGCGCTCGCGAAGACACCCAACCCGCCGGGGCCGAAACCCAGCGCAGCGAAGTGCAAAGGCAGGAGGACGGCGATGAGGCCGTCACAAAAACCACGCAAGCCGCGCGCACCGAGCACCAACCTCGGATCGCGCGCCCCTCCGTCGCGGGACGGCCGAGAGATCGGCATGCGGGCGCCTCTTGGGCCGGCCACCCGCGCGGCGCCGGCACGGCCGACTCGCCACCATGGGCGAGTCGTGCCGGGTCAGGCCAACACGTCCTTCAAGCCCTTGAGCAGCACCGCCCGAAGGGCCTTGCGCGCCGGCTTGGCCTTGATCGTGATTTCCTCGCCGGTCGCGGGATTGCGGCCCTTGCGTGCCTTCTGCGCCGGCTTCTCGACGCGCCGGATCTTGACCGCCAGCTCCGGCACCACGAACTGACCGGAGCCACGCTTCATCAAGTGCCGCCGAGCACAGTTCGCAAGCGCCGTCAGTACCGTCTTGACATCTGTCCGGCTCATGCCGGTCTCTTCGGCGATCGTCGTGATGATCTGAGCCTTGGTCTGACTCTCGGAGATCGCCTTCAGCTTAACGTTGTTATCTGCCATCTATCCCCCCGAAATCGATACGCCCGACACCCGCCCACCGAAGGTTTGCGTGGTGCGCTTAGTATCTAACGGCTTCTGCGATTTGTCACCTGTCCGACCGGGATTGCGGTCCGGCGTGCCGCGGCGAGGAGGTACAATGACGATCCGCGCCCGCTGTCACGCCGCCGCCGGGGTCACGGAACCCGCGGCGTCGCTTGGCACAGGCGGCGCCATCTCTAACTTGAGCGGGCATGGCCGAGGTCGAGTTCCGCAGTATCGAGAAGGTCTTCCCCGGCGGGGCCCGCGCCGTCTACGACCTCACGCTCCACGTCCCCGGTGGGGAGCTTCTGGTCGTGGTCGGCCCGTCCGGCTGCGGCAAGTCCACCGTGCTGCGCATGGCGGCGGGGCTCGAGGCGCCCAGCGCCGGCGAGGTCTTGATCGATCGCCGGGTCGTGAACTCTTGGTCGCCGCAGCGGCGCAATGTGGCGATGGTGTTCCAGGACTATGCCCTGTATCCGCACATGAGCGTCCGGGGCAATCTGGAGTTCCCCTTGCGCATGCGCAAGCTGCCCAAGGCAGAGGTGCGCGCCAAGGTCGCGGAGACGGCCGGCCTCTTGGCACTGGAGGATCTCCTGGAGCGCATGCCCGGCGCGCTGTCGGGCGGTCAGCGGCAAAGAGTCGCGATGGGCCGCGCGGTGGTGCGCGACCCCAGCGTGTTCCTCATGGACGAACCGCTGTCCAACCTCGATGCCAAGCTGCGCGTGCAGATCCGAGCCGAGATCGCGGCGCTGCACAGGCGCCTCGGGACCACGACCTTGTATGTCACCCATGACCAGGTCGAGGCCATGACGCTCGCGTCGCGCGTCGCGGTGCTCTGCGCCGGCCGCCTGCAGCAGGTGGCCGCGCCCGCGGACCTGTACGCCCGCCCGGCCAACCTGTTCGTGGCGAGCTTCATCGGCAATCCCGGGATGAACATCCTCCCGGTGCGGGTCGTCGCGCACGTACCTCAGGGTGTGCGGCTCCGGATCGGCGAGCGGCCGATCGATGTGAGCGTACCGGAAGCGGCGCGGGCCGATGTGCGCGTCGATGCGCCGCTGTGGGCCGGTGTCCGACCCGAGGCCCTGAGCTTGGGCCCGGCCGAGGGGTCGTTCCGAGTCCGTGTGGAGGCGATCGAGTCTTTGGGCCACGAACACCTCGTCTACGGGCGGGTGGTGGGTGATCCGGTCCCGGCCGTCGCGATCGACCTAGGGGCCGGTGACCTCGGGATCGAGCCGGGGCGTGTGGTCGCGCGTCTGCCGAGCACAGAGCGACCGCACCGGGGCGCGGAGTTGTTTCTCAAGGTGCGCCCCGAGTCCCTTTATCTGTTTACACCGAGCGGTGAATGCCTGCGTCACGGCGATCCGGAATCGGGCGATCCGGAATCAATAGCGCACTGATGCGGCCTCTTGCGGCCCTGGCGCTCTTCTGCGCGCTGGCGGCCTGCGGGGCCGCGTTGCCCGGACCGACCGTCATCGATTTCTGGGCCATGGGACGCGAAGGCGAGGCGGTCCAGTTGCTCGTCCCCGAGTTCGAGCGCCGCCATCCCGGCCTGCGTGTCCGAGTCCAGCAGGTCCCGTGGAGCGCCGCGCACGAGAAGCTCCTGACCGCCTTTGCCGGCGATGCCCTACCCGATGTCTTTCACCTCGGGAACACCTGGCTCCCGGAGTTCGTGGCCCTGCGTGCCCTGGCGCCGCTGGACGCATGGCTCCCGGGATCGATCGAGGTCACGGAGCAGGCGTACTTTGCGGGCCTGTTCGCGACCCAGGTCTTCGACGGTCACGCCTACGGCCTGCCCTGGTATGTCGATACGCGCCTGCTCTTCTACCGGCAGGATCGCTTGGCAGAGGTCGGTTTCAGCGCGCCGCCACGCACCTGGGCGGAATGGGTCACGGCGATGGAGCGCATCCAGGCACAGGGACGTCCCCATAGAGATAGAAGTAATGGTCACCCGATCTTCCTCCCGATGAACGAATGGGAACCGCCCGTGATCCTGGCCTTGGGGCTCGGCGCGTCGCTCTTGAAGGACCAGGACCGGTACGGGAATTTTCGCGGCACAAGGTTTCGCCGGGCGCTCGAGTTCTACGCCGGGATCTTCGATCGGGGCCTCGCGCCGGCGCTCGGAAGCGGCCAGATCGCGAACCTCTATCAGGACCTGGCGCGCGGTCGTTTCGCCATGTTCATCACCGGCCCGTGGAACATCGGCGAGTTGCGCCGCCGCCTGCCCGCCAAGTCCTTCGCCCTGTGGCGGACGGCACCCATGCCTCTACCGGAGGCGCCGGCACCCGGATTGAATCGACTAAGTCGGGCTATGCCCGGCGCCTCGATCGCCGGTGGTGCGAGCCTGGCCGTCTCGCGCCGCTCGCCCCATGCGGAGGCGGCCTTCCGGCTGGTCGAGTACCTGGGGGACGGCGAACAGCAACTGCGGTTCTATCGTGCCACCGGCAACCTGCCTGCGCGGCGGGACGCCTGGGTCGCGGGTGATCTGGAAACCGATCCCCTCGTCGCGGGCTTCTGGGAGCAGATGCAACACCTGCGATCGACACCAGCGATACCGGAATGGGAACGCATCGCCTCCGGCATCGAGCGGGCCGCCGAGGCGGTGGTCCGCCACGAGCAAACCATCGACGAGGCCGTCACGACCCTCGATGTCGAGACGGATGCCATCCTCGAGAAGCGGCGCTGGCTCATGAGTCGTCAGGGGCCCCGAGCCACACCCCCTCCGGAAGCGGGCGCGCGGCATGGGCCTTGAGCGCGGCGCTTGGTAAAGATTGTTCCGGTGACAGCACCGGGTTACAAAAACGGGGCATTGAGCGAGAACCCTCGAGAGACCGAAAGGAGAACGTTTTCTAAGTCATCCCAATTCTGTGGCTTTACCTCGGATGTCTTGACGGCTGCGCTCCCTGGCAACTGATAATTGTGAGCTCTACCTCAAGCGGGATCCGGCCCGACTGCCGGGCCTCGATCCCACGGGGCGGGCGGCGCAAAGCGCTCGGTGAGGAAATCCACGAACGCGCGCACTTTGGGTGAGAGATAGCGGTTGTGGGGATAGACCGCATAGAGGGTAGAGGGCTCGGTTGGATAATCGTCCAGCACCGTGATGAGCGCCCCGCTCTGGAGCGCCTCGCCCACCATGAAAGTCGGGGTACGCGTGAGCCCGATCCCGGCTAGGAGCATATCCCGGATCGCCAAGCTGTTGTTGGATTGATACTTTCCCGACACCGTGACGCTGCGCTTGCCACCCTGCCCATCGAAGTGCCATTCGTTGCCGCTGGTGAGGGTGTAGATCAAACAGTTGTGGCGGATCAGATCCTCAGGCGCTTCGGGGATCCCAGCACGCTCCAAGTACAGCGGTGCGGCACAGACCACAAAATGGATGGGCGTGAGGCTGCGCGCCACCAAGGTGGAATCGGGCAAGGCGGTGATGATCCGCAGCGTCACGTCATAGCCTTCCTCAATCACATCCACAAAGCGGTCGTTGTAGCTCACATCGAGCGTGATCTCGGGGTAGCGCGTGAGGAACTCGGGCAGCGCGGGGCCGAGGTGCAGGATCCCGAAGGACATCGGCGCGTTGAGCTTCAGCGTCCCGCGCGGTGCCGCTTGGACGTGGCTCACGCAGCGCTCGGCGCTCGCGATCTCCTCGAGCGCCAGGCGGCTGCGCTCATAGAGCGCGGTGCCCGCCTCGGTCAGACTCAAGCGCCGGGTGGTGCGGTTGAGGAGCCGCGCACCGAGCCGCTCCTCCAGCCGGGACACATACTTGCTCACCACCGACCTGGCGATCCCAAGCCGCTCCGCGGCGGCCGTAAAGCTCTTCGCGTCGACGACCCGTACGAAGACCACGATGTCGGTTAGCTCGTCCAAGCGTCTCTCGATTTGTTACCCTTCGCGAACAATATTGTTCCAGGAGACTAGATTATCAAAGAACGACTTGCAAGTAGGATCTCGCATCCTTGGTGTTTCATCCTTCCCTCTCGACGATAAGGAGCCGACAGATGAACAAGGCGCAAGCGGTCCGACTCACGGAAACGGACCTTTTCACACCGCTGCGGCTTGGGCCTTACGTGGTGCCGAACCGCATCGTAATGGCGCCCTTGACCCGCAACCGCGCAGGCGCGGGCAATGTCCCGCAGGCGATGAACGCGCGCTACTACGCGCAGCGCGCCTCGGCGGGGCTTATCATCACCGAGGCCACGCAAATCTCACCCCAAGGCGCGGGCTATCCGGACACCCCGGGGATCCACAACGCGGCGCAGGTCGCAGGCTGGAGAAACGTGACCCAGGCCGTGCACGAGTGCGGCGGTCGCATCTTTCTGCAGCTCTGGCACGTGGGCCGCATCTCCCATCCCTCGTTGCAACCCGATGGGGCGTTGCCGGTGGCACCCTCCGCGATCCGGCCAGCGGGTGAGGCGTACACGTACGAGGGACGGAAACCCTTCGTAACGCCGCGCGCCCTCGACATCGCGGAGATCCCTGGTATTATGGAGCAGTACCGCACCGCCGCTCATTATGCGCTTACCGCCGGCTTCGATGGGGTCGAGATCCACGCGGCCAACGGGTACCTCATCGATCAATTCCTGCGCGATGGCACCAATCACCGCACCGACGGCTACGGCGGCAGAGTGGAGAATCGGGCACGCTTTCTGTTCGAGGTCGTCGAGGCCGTCATCGGGGTGTGGGGACCCGGGCGCGTTGGAGTGCGCCTCTCGCCGCTCAGTGCTTTCAACGGCATGATCGACTCGAACCCCGAGGCGCTGTTCGGATATGTCGCCGAACGGCTCGGCGATTACCCGCTCGTCGAGCTCCACGTGGTCGAAACGGAAGAGGAACACGACGTGCGGCCAGCGGCGGGCCTCGACTTCGGCCGACTACGCCAGCGCTACCGCGGCCTGTACATGGCCAACGGCGGATACGCGTACGAGCGCGCCACGGCCGCACTCCGCGCGGACAGCGCAGACCTCGTCTCCTTCGGGCGCCTGTTCTTGGCCAACCCCGATCTGCCGGAGCGCTTCTGCCGGAACGCGCCGCTCAACACGCCGGACCCTGCCACATTCTATGAGGGCGACACGAAGGGCTATTCGGACTATCCGACCCTCAGCGAG
>JBQTJM010000322.1:0-6185 GCA_052387115.1 Gammaproteobacteria bacterium
GTTGGATACGCCCGCTGCAGGAGTGGTGCTTGGAAACGCGGGAGTGAACGTCTTCCGGGCCCCAACTAATCTCGTCGCTATGGAGCCGGGTATCGTCTCAAACACGGGTGGCAGCCAGGCGCACCTGAACATGGAGCCGTTCCTGACCCTCAACTTTTCCATCGCCCTTCAGGGCATCTTCCCGTCACCGAATTAGGAGAACGCGATGGCACAACCTTACGTCGGCGAAATCCGCATGTTCGCGGGGAACTTTGCTCCCGCAGGGTGGATGTTCTGCGAAGGGCAGTTGATACCCATCAGCGAAAACGACGTACTCTTCCAATTAATCGGCACGACCTATGGTGGCGACGGGGAGAGCACCTTCGCGCTTCCGGACCTGCGAGGCCGACTGCCTCTACACATGGGCAACGGTTTCACCCAGGGTGAGCAAGGTGGTGCGGAAGAGATCACGTTGACGGTGAACCAGATCCCGACGCATAGCCACCCCTCGTTGGGATCGGCCGATCCTGCGGGCTCCCGAGCACCACTCGACAGCGTTCTGGGGCGAGCGGCGGCAGATGCCTACGCGAGCGAGTTTACACCGCAGGTGCTCTCGCCCCAGTGCATGTCACCGATCGGTGGAAGCCAACCGCACACCAACTTCCAGCCTTACCTGTGTATCAGCTTCATCATTTCCCTGTCCGGGATTTTCCCGCCACCCAGCTAGGAGGAAGAGATGGCCGATCCTTTTGTCGCAGAAATTCGAATCTTTCCCTTCAACTTCGCTCCCAGGGGCTGGGCCTGGTGCGATGGTCAGTTGATGCCACTAAGCCAGAACACAGCGCTTTTCTCCCTGTTGGGAACAACGTATGGTGGAAACGGAAAGAGCAACTTCGCGCTGCCTGACTTGCAGGGCCGCGCACCTATGCACCCTGGTCAGGGGCCTGGGCTATCACTGCATGACCTCGGGGAAACCGGTGGCAGCGAGACCGTCACCTTGCTCCAGAGCGAGATCCCATCGCATAGCCATACGGTGAGCATGTCGTTGCGGCCGGCAGACAATCTGAACCCCGCCGGCCTCGCTCTCGGAACCGGCAACGCGATCTATACCAATCCGGCGAACCTGGTAAGCAAGGCGCCGGAGGCCCTCGCGCCCGCCGGCGGCAGCCAGCCCCACAACAACCTCCAACCCTACCTGACCTTCTACTTCTGCATCGCGCTCCAAGGGGTCTTCCCGCCGAGAGCGTAGGACAGCGCTCGGGAACCCATCCTGACTACTACTCGATACCTGCCGTTTCTCTAACACGGTAAGGGTTCCGCATCCCCCCCTCTGGCCTCGGGGATGGGCTGGATCGTACCATCCGCGGTCGATGCGCGGAGTACGTATGCCAACCGCGACACAGACAACCTCGCCCCAGGTTCACGCCATTCAACCGAGTGGTCCCAACCACATCGTGCTAGACTTCGAGCAGTTCGCTTTGTAGGACACGTCGGCATGTCCAGCCCCGCCCTCGATCTGTACCAGAGACACCGCCTGACGGTGCATGATTTTCACCGCATGGGCGAGGCCGGCATCCTCCCGGTCGAGGGCCGGTTGGAGCTGATCGAGGGGGAGATCATCGCCATGGCACCGATCGGGAGCCGGCACGCAGCCATCGTCAAGCAGCTCAACACCTTGTTCGTCCGCGCCGCCGGGGCGCGTTTCATCGTGTCGGTCCAAGACCCCATCATCCTCGGGGAGCACTCCGAGCCCGAGCCGGATCTGGCGCTCATCCAACCGCGGGACGATTTCTACGCGCTGGCCCTGCCGCGCGCGGACGAGGTGCTCCTGATCGTCGAGGTCGCGGACACCACCCTGCGCTACGACCGCGAGATCAAGATCCCGCTCTACGCCCGCCACGGCATCCCCGAGGTGTGGCTCATCGACGTGGACGGCCGGACGCTTACGGTATTCGAGACACCGGCGGACGGGCGGTATCGCAACGAGCGCCGCGTGCGGCCCTCGGGCGCGCTTGCGCCCAAGGCGCTGCCGGGGGTCGAGGTGGATCTGTCACGACTCTTCGGAACGGCTTGAGAGGAGGACTGGAATGGCCGAACCGTTCTTGAGTGAAATTCGACTCATGCGTTTCCTATATGCCCCCAAGGGCTGAGCACTCTGCAACGGCCAACACACCCATGTCCGCCAACGTCATCATCGCGGCGCGAGCCCAACCGCTCGTGGTGAATTTCGGACCATTCGTCAAGACGATGAATGACGAGGACTTCACCAAGCTTTGTCAGTTGAATAGCGATCTGCGCATTGAGCGCACCCACGACGGAGACCTGATCATCATGCCGCCCACAGGAGGAGAGACGGGCCGCCGTGGTTTCAACCTGACGGCGGTGTTTGGAGAATGGGCGGAACGCGACGGCACCGGTATAGGCTTCGACTCATCCACGGGTTTCACGCTGCCGAACGGGGCGAAGCGCTCTCCCGATCTCGCTTGGGTGAGGCGTTCCCGCTGGGAACGGTTGAGCACGGCGGAACGGGAAGGTTTCCCGCCTCTATGTCCCGATTTTGTCGCGGAGCTGCGCTCACCCTCGGATGACTTGAGCGCTTTGCAGGCCAAACTCGAGGAGTATATGGCCAATGGCGCACAGTTGGGATGGCTCATCGATCCGGGCGACAGAAGGGTGTACGTCTATCGCCCCAACACCCAAATGGAATGCCTGGACCATCCCACCACGCTTTCGGGAGGACCCGTCCTACGAGGGTTCATTCTGGATCCGAAACGCCTCTGGTAGCAAGCGGAGTGCGCACGCAGATGTTTCCGCTCGCGCCCGCACGTTCGCGCCGAGGTGCTATTTATCCATCCGGGCGGCAGTCCCCCTCCCATCGGAAGGGGGTTGGGGGGTGGAATAACGGGACACCGCCTAATTCTACTTTGTCACTCCGGCGATGGGTTTAATAGAGCTGCGTTCTGTTTCCGATAGGCGGATTCACGCGCGCTCTGGTCCGATGGTCGATACGTCCTTCGTGGTCCGACGCGTCAACGAAACCTGCGCCGCCACGGTTCCGCCGAAGCGGATTTCCGCGATGCCTTCGAATTGATGGGTCACCCAGAGGAACTCCCCGGGCTGCTACGATCCTTGACAATGTCTGTAGTGCAGCGTACGTTCCGCCCAGGAGGTGATACGTATGCAGATATCCTTAACCCCAGAGCTTGAGGAACTGGTAAACGAGAAGGTCGCATCCGGCTTGTCGATGATGCAAGCGAGGTGGTCCGGGACGCGTTGCGCCTGATGGATAGACAGGACGCGGTTTACAAACACAAGAACGCTTGCGCGAGCTGCTGATCCAAGGTGAGCAATCCGGAGACTTCACCGGTCCCATGGAGGACTTACTCCATGAAGTCGAGCGCGAGCTCCAAACCTAGCGGGCCGCGATGCCTGCTTACCTAGTAAGCCGCTTGGCGGCCAACGATCTGCGGGGCATCAACCGCTATACGGCACAGCGGTCATGGCGGCCTGCGTAACCGTCCGCCCCATCCAGCCAGACGATCTGGCGTTTCTATTCGAGGTCTACGCCGGCGCGCGTTTGGAAGAGCTGGCCGTGACGGGCTGGAGCCCCGCGGAGATCGAGGTGTTCCTGCACATGCAGTTTTCCGCCCAGCACGCGTATTATCGAGACCATTATCCAGACGCAGAGCTCCAAATCATCCTGGCATCCGATCGGCCGGCCGGTCGCCTATATGTCAACCATGGCGGGGAGGAGATCCGCCTCATGGACCTCGCCCTCCTGCCGGCCTACCGCGGCCAGGGGATCGGCTCATCGCTCCTCAATGCGCTCTTGGCCAAAGGGCAACGGGCCGGAAAGCCCGTCACCATCCATGTCGAGAAGCTGAACCGCGCCCTCCGTCTCTATGAGCGACTGGGCTTCGAGAGGATCGCCGATCGCGGCGTGTATTGGTTCCTGGAATGGCGTCCCGTTGCTTGAGTCGTGCATACACAGGCCACGTGCGTGAATCGCTTCCCCCTCTCCCTCCGGGAGTGTAGGGTGAGGGAATCAAGAAAGCGCGATTCGTCACCGTGCGTCGTATGAACCGTGACTGAGCCGGAGGACGCTCGGCCCGACATCGCACCACAGGCGACCAGATCCCGCTTTTCCCTCACTATCTTGGTGCGAAACGCACCGCCCTGCAGTAAGGCGTAAGGCGCCTGCCCCACATGCGTTGCTGATAATATCAACGAGATATGCTCGTGGTCCCGCTATTGCACTGCGCGAGAAACGCACTGCAAAGCAGGGCGTTGCGCTTCGCCCACGGCGGGCATGGCGCAAGCCGCAAAGGCGCGGTCAGATTCCGTGGCGAAGATGCCCTTCCAACCGGCTGTTCCGGGTTCCGTTGCAAGACAGGAAGGTTATGACGCGCTTCGGCTTATTGCAGGGGTATCGCCCCCCTTTATCGATCACCCTGTTGATCATCATGGGCTTCGCCGCCATGGGGGATCGGGCTCACGCGGAACAAAGCATCGTGGATGCCTTGACGGGGGGCAAGGTCGATCTGTACTTACGCTATCGTTTCGAGTTCGTCGATGACGATCAACCACGAGTGATCGCCGGGAATCCAGCCACGCTCAATGGCCCCCTCGATGCGGGTTTTGCCTCGACGCTGCGCACCGCGCTCGGATATTCCACGGGACTCTTCTACGACTTCGGGGCCTACGTGCAGCTCGAAGACGTGCGCGTCGTGGGGAACGACACCTACAACGACGGCGGCTCGAACGGCGTGGTCGACAAGGCCGTGGTCGTGGACCCGGAAGGGACCGAGATCAACCAGGCCAACCTGCGCTATCGCGGCATCCCCAAGACTACCTTGAAGCTCGGCCGCCAGGAGATCGAGCATCGCCAGGCACCCCTGCACCGCTGGATCGGAAATATACTCTGGCGGCAGAACTGGCAGAGCTTCGACGCCTTCCGGGTGACGAGCGATTACGTTCCCGCCACGGTCTTGGACTATTCCTATGCGTGGAACACCAACCGCATCTTCGGGGAGGACAACCCGTTGCCGGATCGCAGCGACTTCCGTATGGACAGTCACTTCCTGCGTGCCCTGTACTCCGGATTTCCGCTCGGAAAGATCGAGCCGTATGCCTATCTCCTCGACTTCGAGAGTACTACCTCCGCGGGATTGTCCACGCAGACCTATGGCCTGCGCTTCGAGGGGGCTTATGACATCATCACCTATCCGGTGAAGATCCTTTATACGGCGGAATACGCCAATCAATCCGACTATGGCGACAACCCCGCGGATATCAACGTCAATTATTTCCTGGGCGAGGCCGGTTTCACCTACAGTTTCGTCGATCTCCCCATCGAGCTCGTCACGGTCAAGGGCAGCTTCGAGGTGTTGGAGGGCGATGGGTCGGAGGACGTGACCGGGTGCTGCAACGGTCGGGTGGCGAGGGCGCTGCAAACGCCGCTCGGAACGAATCACGCCTTCCAGGGCTGGGCGGACCGGTTCTTGGTAACGCCCGCCGACGGCGTCGAGGACGCGTACGTCACCCTCCACCTGCGGATCTATGGCGCCAACTTCATGGCCATGTGGCATAGCCTCATGGCGAACAACGCGGATTACGACTACGGCACGGAGTGGGACCTGCTGCTCGAGAGACCGATCGGCAACCATTTCCTGGTCGGCGTCAAGTATGCCTATTACGATGCCAGCGGCGATGCCCTGAACCGCGCCCGTAACAGCATCTCGGGACAGGCCTTCGACCTCGAAAAGGCCTGGGCGTATGTTCAATTTAAGTTCTAGGGCAATTTAAGTTCTAGCCAAAGACATTTGAAATTCGTCGTCCCTTCCCCCTGGAAGGGGGAAGGATAGGATGGGGGTCGAGCGCGTCCGATCAGAATGACGGTGCCTGCGGCGCTCAACCCCCACCCTGGCCCTCCCCCTGCCAGGGGGAGGGAACAAGCTGGCGCTGACAGCTTATTGAAATTGCGTATGCAATAGAATTTGTTCGACTTGTTGTGTTCAGCATTTGGAACGCAAGTATCTAGGGCAGTTCTAGCGTCGTACGGGATGGAGGGTTCGCATCGATGACAGAAGGCCGAAAACACCTGCGGGTCATGGTCGTGGACGAGTGTAGCGATCGCGCGCTCCTCGTGGAGCGCTCGCTCGCCGCCTGTGGCCATACGGTCGTGGCCCGGCTGAGTAGCGGCGCGG
>JBQTJM010000323.1:0-1785 GCA_052387115.1 Gammaproteobacteria bacterium
CCGCGCGCCTCATCGAGCCGCTCATCGTCGCCGCGGCCGAGGCCAGCGGCGGCTTCGAGGCGGTGGTGTCCGCGGGCACCGGGCTCTCCACGGAGATCAGGCTCGATACCGAGATCGTGCGCATCGAACACGAGCTGCAGAGCGCGCCCAGTCAGGGCCGTTTGACCCTGCGCGCCCAGCTCGTCGATGTGGCCCGCGGGCGGGTCATCGGAACCCAGGTCTTCGATGCCTCCGTTCCGAGTCCGAGCGACGACGCCGAGGGCGCCGTCGCGGCCATCGATGCGGCGCTGGCGCGGGTGCTGGAGCAAGTGGTCGCTTTCTGCTTCAATAACACCGTCGATCGTGCAAAACCAAGAGGCCCATGATGCACACGAGGGCCTCGCCATGACCGAAGCGGTCCTAGGCATCAAGCGATGGGGTAACAATCTGGGTGTCCGCCTTCCGGTGGTGGCGGCGGCGCGCGCTGCGCGTCTGCATGCCGATCAGCGGGTACGCATTTCGGTCGAGGACGGGCGTGTCGTCATCACCCCGGTAGCCGATGTGCCCCTGAGTCTCGAGCAACGGCTGGCCCTGTTTGATCCGGTCCGGCAGGGTGGCGAGGCGATGGCGAGCGAAACGCTCGGGGCCGAACGCTGGTGAGCCCTGCACGGCCTGCCTCCTGGGTGCCGGACCACCAAGATATCGTGTGGATCGATTGCAATCCACAAGTCGGTCGGGAGATGCGCGACCGGCATCCCGGGTCATACATCGGGCATGGTAACCGCTCGGGCAGCTTTTCGGCCTTTCCACGTGCACACAGCGCATCACGCTTCTCGGTTATGTTGTCCACGGAGAAGATAAAGTAATGAATACGGCCGAATTGATTTATGAACAGGTCAAGGCCCTACCGGAGCCGCTAGCGCGGGAGGTCTTGGATTTCGTGGGATACTTGCGGACGAAGCTGGAACACGGCGAGGTTCTGGACCTGATGCTGGCCCAGCAGCAAAGCCTGGCTGGCCTTTGGGATAACACCGCCGACGATATCTGGAATGATGTTTAACCCAGGCGACGTGGTAGTCATTCCCTATCCCTTCACCGATCAAACACGCACGAAGTTGCGGCCGGTGCTGGTGATCACCGCTCCCGATGGCCAGGGGGATTTCATTGCCTTGGCCATCACCTCCAAGGGTTACCATGCCAGTGCCGTAGCCCTCACGCAACCCGATATGCAAGGCGGGAAACTGCCCAAGCCGAGTTGGGTACGAACAGATAAGGTCTTCACGCTCAACAACTCACTTATGGTCAAGACGGTGGGGCGCGTTACGGCGGAATTCCTGCGGCAAGCCCTCTCTGCGCTGTGCGGCAAGATAGGTTGCCAGTCGCCGTCGTAACCGCCTCGCCCATCGCCAAGATCGAAACCTACCGGATCGCGCCTTTTTTTGCTCCAGGCGCTTTTCAGGCTTGGGCCGCCCGATCGGGGCGCCGCTACCGGATCCCTCAATAACGGCCGGTTTGGCGAATCGAGGTTGGGGTGACGGAGGAACCCCAACGCAACGTCAACTGCCGCGAAATGTTGGGGTTCGTACCTCACCCCAAACTACGCGAACTTGGCCGTGAACGACCAGGCGATCGTCGAAGCCCTCCGCCGGGTCAACGCCATCCTCGGCGACACGGCCGATGCCACCCGACGCCTGCCGGCCGTCGTGGACCATGCCGGGAACACCCTCGCCGCCTTCCAAGGCACTACCGCCAGCATCCAAACGACGGTCGCGAACCTCGACGGCCTGATCGCAGAGCTGCGCGCGG
>JBQTJM010000324.1:0-3892 GCA_052387115.1 Gammaproteobacteria bacterium
TGGTGGTGGATATGGGGACGAGTCGTCCGGTGGGCGGATTCCGTTACCTGCCGCGCCAGGGCTCGTCCAACGGCCGGATCGGCGGTTATCGGTTCTATGTGAGTACCAACGGCGTGAACTGGGGGACGCCGGTGGCGCAGGGGACCTTCGCCAACACTGCGACCGAGAAGACGGTGACCTTCAGCGTGGCTCCGTTGGCGCTGGATCCGATCGCCTCACCGCCCCGGACGGCCGGCACGCCGGTGACTTACACGGCGGTACCGCACGGCGGCGTCAACCCGAGGTTCTCGTGGTCGTTTGGCGACGGTAGCGCGGCGACGGCGCCGGCCACGACGCCTGGCGCGACCCATACGTTCGCCCAACCCGGACGCTACACGGTGACGGTGACGGCGACGGATGATGTCGGCGCGAATGTCGTGCGGGAATTCGTTCAGGCGGTGCACCATCCCTTGACGGCAACGCCGCCGACGGTATCGATGAGCATCGCCTATGAAGACAACCGTGATCGCGTCTGGAACGTCAACCCGGACAACGATACGGCTACGGTGTTCGATGCGCTGACAGAGGTCAAGGTCGCCGAGATCGCCGTTGGGCAGGGTCCGCGCAGCGTGGCCGTGGCGCCCGACGGGCGGATCTGGGTGGCGAACCAGCAATCCGCCAGCATCAGCATCATTGCGCCGGATACCCTGCAGGTGGTGCAGACCGCTGAGCTACCCGCGGCATCGCAACCGTATGGATTGGTGTTCGATTCGGCCGGCTCGCAGGCATTCGTCGCCTTGGAGTCGATGGGACTGTTACTACGGCTCGCCCCCACGACCGGCGTCGAGACGGGGCGCGTGGCGGTCGGACCGAATCCACGTCATCTGTCGGTCAATGCAGACGGTACCCGGGTGTTCGTTTCGCGGTTCATCACCCCGCCTGTGCCGGGAGAGGCGACCGCCGCCCCGAACACGAGCAGTCGAGGTGGCGAGGTCGTCGTGGTCGATAGCTCGTCGCTGGCGATCGTCAAGACGGTGGTGCTACAGCACAGTGAAGCGACCGATACCACGGCCGGCGGGCGCGGGGTCCCGAACTATCTCGGTCCGGCCGTGATCGCGCCCGATGGCCGGTCGGCTTGGGTGCCCTCCAAGCAAGACAACATCAAACGCGGCATACTGCGTGACGGCCGCCAACTGACCTTCGAGACTACCCTACGTGCCATCAGCTCCCGGATCGACCTCGCCAGCCTGGCCGAAGACTATCCGGCCCGCATGGACCACGATAACAGCGGTGTTGCCGGCACGGCGCTGTTCAACCCTACGAGCGATTATTTGTTCGTCGCGCTCGAAGCCAGTCGTGAGGTGGCGGTGATCGACCCTTACAGCCATCATGAGCTCATGCGCTTCAATGTCGGTCGCGCACCGCAAGGCTTGTCACTGTCGTCCGACGGATCGACCCTGTATGTCCAAAACTTCATGGATCGCACGGTCGGTGTTTACGACATCGAGGCCTTGGTTCAGACGGGCGATACTCGGGTGGGGCTCATCAAGACCTACAGCAGCGTGGCCGTGGAAAATCTGCCGGCGCAGGTGCTGCTCGGAAAGCAGCTCTTCTACGATGCCCGCGACCCGCGTCTGGCGCGAGACCGCTATATCAGTTGCGCCGCTTGCCATCATGATGGCGGACACGACGGCCGGGTCTGGGATCTGACCGGATTCGGCGAAGGTCTTCGGAACACCATCAGCCTGCGCGGGCAGGCCGGCACCGCGCATGGGCGGTTGCACTGGAGCAGCAACTTCGACGAAGTCCAGGACTTCGAGCAACAGATCCGCGGTCTCGCGGCCGGCACCGGCTTGATGAGCGACAGCGATTTCAATGCCGGGACCCGATCTCAGTCCCTGGGCGATCCCAAGGCGGGGTCGAGTGCGGATTTGGATGCCTTGGCCGCCTATGTCGCCTCACTGAACAGCTTCGTTCCGAGTCCGCATCGTAACGCCGACGGGACACTGACGGCCGACGCTGTGGCCGGCGAGACGGTATTTCAGATCAAGGATTGCGCGCAGTGCCATAGTGGCAGTAACCTGACGGACAGCATTACGTCCAGCGATACCCTGCACGACATCGGCACCCAGAAGCTCAGCAGCGGCAGACGCCTGGGTGATACGCTCACCGGCATAGACACGCCGACCTTGCGCGGGGTTTGGGCGAGTGCGCCGTACCTACACGACGGCTCCGCCGCCACCTTGAGCGACGCCGTGTCCGCCCATGAGGGGATCACCGTCACGCCATTCGAGCTGGATCGGCTGTCGAGCTATCTGCAGCAGTTGGATAGTAGAACCGACTAGCTCGTGGCCTAATAACAGCCCTCCATGGAGTACTCGTCAAACGCGTGCTCCGCAACCATGTTGGGCGGTCCCGCAAGATCCCGCGGATCCTCGCGCTTCGTGGCTGGCGTCCGCTGGAACGAGTTGGGCGCTCGTAGGATCACCGCTCAAGAGACAACCTCATGGGGACCATCGTTGAAAGGAAGAACCCGTGTCGTTGATAGAAGTGTTGGGCCGATTTGTTTGCATGATCGGTGAGGAGCGTGATCCGGCGACAGTCTGCAGACCTGGCGAAATCAATGGCCGCCTGCAGCAACTTCGATCCCGCGCCACTACCCCGGCGATTGGGATGCACAACCATGTCTTCCAAAATGGCGACCCGGCCCCCGAGAGCGGTGCTAATTGTAAACAGCAGGTTCACCATGCCGATAACAGAGGCTCCTTCGCGAAGGACCAGGATCTGGCCGCGCTCTGAAGAATCGATAATTTGACGCAAGGCGGCCGACTGCAAGGATTGCTCTGGCCGAAACTCGACCTCTTGTGCGAACAAAAGCTTCAAGAGTTCACATAATCTTGGGATATCATCTTTGGTGGCTTTGGTTATCTCCATAGCTCCTCTCTGCGAGCCAACGTTTGCGGCAACCGGAGCGGAATCGTGAGCATTGCAAAGGCTCCCGCGAGTCTATAACTCTGCGGACATAATAGCTTTGTTAACGAAAATACTCTGGATATTCTCTGAGAAGCCTGGATAGGTCAGCCTTGACCTTTTCTATCGTCTTCAGTTGGACACGCGAATCGATCAATAAATCTGTTCGTAACCCATCCAATGCTCCCGCACAGACAAACGCTCTAGCCCGATGCTCGGAAATCTTTAGTGCATTGTTTACCCCGGTTGCTGCTGTTCCGATAAGTGTGAATAAAGCAATCAGGCCACATACATTTCGCCAGCCTTTCGGCAGCTCACTTGGGGTCTTTCCAGTGGTTGCCTCTGCCACTGGCCCAGCAATCGTCTTTCCACCAACAGCACTGTCACCAGCCAACGTTGCTGCCAAGAGCCCAAACAACAATGAAATGACTAGCATAGCAGTGTTCGATCTTCGATAGCGACGCGCGTTTTTATCAACTTTGACCAGGCGTTCGGCAAGCTCTTTCCGAAGCGCCTCACGGTCGCTACGAAGTGATTCAATCTCTTGCGAAACATTGTTACTGTGAGCCATTTTCTTGCCTTGAGACAGTGTTGCGGCTTCCCAATGGATTAAGGCCCAAACGGCGCCCTTCAGCGGCGGGGCGCTCTTTGCCGCGTGCAAGGCATCGTTAGGGTTTGGTTCCAGGTTCGTTCATTTGGTCGGCGTGCGAGCGAGTTTCCACATCCAAACACTCAGACCGCCCAAAACGATGCAGGCCAGCACGCTTGGCCACAACGGCATCGGATGACCGGCCACGAGCACCTCCGGGCGTATCACTAGTGTAGTGTCTCAGTAAAGGCTTTACAATAAGGACTGGCTATGGTACAGTCCGTTTTATGTGGAAACCAGCCGACGTTTTGCCGATGACTGCAGAACAGAAAAGGACGTTGGAGGCGTGGATCC
>JBQTJM010000325.1:0-2712 GCA_052387115.1 Gammaproteobacteria bacterium
GAGTACACCGGCAGCAAAGAGGCAGCTTGCATGGCCGCCTTCACGCGCCGCACGACCATAGGCTGATTCAGCTTGCCGACCACGGCGATGAAATTACCTTGCGTGGGATAGAACAGTTTCATTAGCGGATGCGGATAACGCTGGCTATTAGGCGCGTCAGAAAAAAAGCCCAGCATTTCCAGCGAGAACATCGCGCGCACTCGAACACCTTGCTGTTTGAGCGAACGCGCGTGCACAAAGCTTCCCATACGCTGCGTGCGAAAATGCTGCCCCTCTTCCAGGGTGTACGCGACGAGCTCTATCTGCATGCGTGGCGATGTCGCGCCCAACCGATAGGCGAGCTCGATTAACCCGGCGACACCGCTAGCATTGTCGTCGGCGGCGGGCACGTCTGCAGCCACAGAGTCGTAGTGCGCGCCGACCACGATGCGTTCGGCGGTATCCGGTCCGAATAGCGCGATGACGTTGCGGTAGGTCTGTCCATCCGAATCGTAGGGCTGCTCGGAAACCGTGCCGCCCGCCTGTTCAAATTCCCGGCGAATGTATGCAGCAGCGCGATCCAGCATGTGTGGGTGACTCTCGTCCCGCGGCACCAGCGTCTCTGACAACATCCGTACGTGTACTTCCAGTCTGGCAGGATCGATATTGACGGTTGCAGCTTTCGGCGCCCGCGGCGATAGCGGCTGCGTCACCAGCGCCCAAGCAACGACCAGCACGCCGGTCACAACGAGGAAGCTCAGTAACAAGCTAGGACCCAATCGCCTGCGCATAGCATAGCGGCACACAACAGTACACCCATCTCGGCACCTGCGCTGCCTCTGTGCTGTTCAAGCTAAGGCCGACAGGCTGCTAGAACCTCTGTGGAACGGTCGGGAGCTCATATGATTCGCACGAGAATGCGCGAGCTTTACCATCGTATGCGACAGGTACGAGAGCGGTCGGAGCTCCACGAAGCAATTCAGAAGTTGTACCCCGTCTCGTTGTGCACGCCGATGTCCAATCCCTCGCTTTCTTGCTCCTGGCTTACGCGCAGACCGACCGTCAGATCCAGGAGCTTGAGAAGAATGAACGTTACCGTCCCACACCACGCGATGGCCGCCCCGATACCGATAAGTTGGGTTTGTACTTGCTGACCCATGGTGATGCCTTCGGCAAAGCCCACGCCGCCATACTCCGAAGCAGCAAACACCCCGGTGAGCGTCGTGCCGACCATCCCCCCGACCCCGTGCACCGGGAACACATCGAGCGAATCGTCCACGCTAAGCGTTCGTTTCATGAAGTTCGTGGCAATGAAGCACACGACGCCAGCCAGGCCGCCGATGGCGACCGCCCCTAAGGGCCCGACAAAACCCGAGGCCGGCGTAATGCTGCCAAGGCCGGCCACCATCCCCGTGACAATACCGAGCACGCTCGGCTTGCCGTAACGGAGCCATTCGCTCACCATCCAGATCAGCGATCCGGTTGCGGCGCCCAGATGGGTGACCAGCATGGTCATGCCGGCGGTGCCATCGGCCGCCAGGGCGCTTCCGGCATTGAAACCGAACCAGCCGACCCACAGCATGCAGGCACCGGCCACGGTCATGGGCAGATTATGCGGGAGCATCGGGCTGTGCGGGAATCCGCTGCGCCGCCCGAGCACGAGCGCCGCTACCAGGGCCGCCACCCCGGCGTTGATGTGGACCACGATGCCGCCGGCAAAGTCCATCACGCCGCGCTGCTGTAACCAACCGCCGCCCCATACCCAGTGGCATAGCGGTACGTACACGAGGACCAGCCAAAATAGGCTAAACAGCAGCACTGCGGGGAATTTCATCCGCTCGGCGAATGCACCGACGATCAGCACCGGAGTGATGATGGCGAAGGTCATTTGAAACATCGCAAACACGGTCTCGGGTATCGATCCCTTCACGGTTCCGACTTCGATCCCCGACATCAAGGCCCTGCCCAAACCCCCGATCCAGGCGTGAAAGGCTGCCCCGTCCTCGAAGGCCAGGCTGTACGCGATCCCGGCCCATGCGATTGAGACCACGCAGGTGATGGCAAAGCATTGCATCAACAACGACAGCGCATTCTTGCTGCGCACGAGCCCACTATAAAACAACGCCAGCCCCGGGATGGTCATGAACAACACCAAGACGGTGGCGGTCAACATCCAAGCGGTGTTAGCCATGTTGAGGTCGGTAGCCTCACCGGCTGCCTGAACGCCAAGCGGAAGCGCGGCGAGGAGGAGCAAGAGGGCGGGCGTAGCGAAAGCTTGTCGGGAACGTGTCATCGGCGTGTCTCCCGCGGATAAAGGGACGAAGGCTCAAAGCCCTTCGTGTTATTGCATAGAGTGGAAGCAATGGAAAAGCCATATCCACTAGTTAAGGGCGCCGACCGCCCCGTGGGCTCGAAGATCCGCGCCGCTCGTCATGGTACCCGCATGGCAACTGCGCAGCAAATAGCGGGCGACGAGGGCCGCGACCCGGCCGGGCCGGTCGGCGATGTCGTAGACCATCCAGTCTACCCGTTCGGATGGACGGTAATGGTAGCCAGCGGCGCCCACGTGCTCGACGAGACCCGACGAAAGCACCTCGTGCCGCGCACCCGGCCATTGTCCACCGCGGCGACCCAAAGCCCCATCCGGCCGAGCAACCAGGACCATCCGCCGGGCGCGGCCCCGAGGTCCACCGCGCGCATGCCAGCCCGCGGGCACTCGCCGCGCTCCTGGGG
>JBQTJM010000326.1:0-5722 GCA_052387115.1 Gammaproteobacteria bacterium
GCTGCGCGAGCTCGTCAATGTGCTGTACCGCCGCGTGGACTGGCGTTGGGCGCAGCACGGCGGCACGACGATCAACCACGGCTGGAAGCCCGAAAGCGGATTCCTGCATTACTGCTGGGACGGCTACAGCGAAGCCATCGTGCTGTACGTGCTTGCGCTGGGCTCGCCGACGCACCCTATCGAGGGTGACTGCTACCAGGCCTGGACCGCAACCTATCAGTGGGAGAATCTGTACGGCTACGATTTCCTGTATTCGGGGCCGCTGTTCGTGCACCAGTTTTCGCACGCATGGATCGATTTTCGCGGCATCCGGGATCGCTTCATGCGCGAGAAGCGCTGCGACTATTTCGAGAACAGCCGGCGCGCGACCGAAGTTCAGCGCGAGTACGCGCGGCGCAACCCGCACGGGTTCGCCGGTTACGACGAAAACTGCTGGGGCCTGACTGCCTGTGATGGCCCGCGCGATCGGCCGCCGGGGCTGGCCAACGAGCGGCGCCGCTTGTTCGGCTATGCCGCGCGGGGTGTGCCGTACGGGCCCGATGACGGAACCCTCGGCGGATGGGCGGCGCTGGCGTCGCTGCCGTTCGCGCCCGAGATCGCCTTGTGCGCCGCGCGCAACATGCTTCAACGCTATCCCGAGTTGCTGGCCGAACAGCAATACACGAGCAGTTTCAATCCGACCCTCGCCAGCGCCGACCGGGGGGCCTGGGTTTCGGCCGGCCACTTCGGCCTCGACCAGGGCATCGTGGTGATGATGATCGAAAACCATCGCACCCAACTGATCTGGCGGCTGATGCGGGACTGTCCCTATGTCCGCACCGGTTTGCTGCGCGCTGGATTTCGCGGCGGCTGGCTGTAGCGGTTCCCCTCATGCACGGGTCACAAACGATGCAGCAGCGCAACGACCCTTACTCGACAGCCCCGCAGGATGCGCACGAGCGCGAGCGGCTGGAAAACGTGCATCCAGCCGGATGGCGCAATCCACAGCCTAGAGACAGATACAGCCTGGTGGTCGTCGGCGCCGGCACGGCGGGATTGGTAGCGGCGCACGCCGCGGCGGCACTGGGCGCGAAGGTCGCGCTGATCGAGCGCGACCTGCTCGGCGGCGACTGTCTGAATGTTGGCTGCGTGCCGTCGAAAGCGATCATCCGCACGTCGCGTTTGTACGCCGAGATGCGCAACGCCGAGCAGTATGGCGCGCAAACCCCGGCCGATATCCGCGTCGAGTTTCCCGCAGTGATGCAGCGCATGCGCGGCATTCGCGCCCGCATCAGCCGCGCCGATTCGGTGCGCCGGCTGATCGCGGCCGGCGTGGAGGTGTTCTTCGGCCAGCCGTGCTTCACAGGGACCGATGCGCTGACGGTGGATGGCGCGAAACTGCGCTTCAAGAAGGCACTGATCGCAACTGGCGCGCGGCCGGACACGCCCTCGATCCCCGGCCTCGTCGAGGCCGGCTATCTGACCAACGAGAACGTCTTCGACCTGACCGAGCTGCCGCGCCGCCTGTTGGTCATCGGCGGCGGCCCGCTCGGCTGCGAGCTGGCACAGGCGTTCTGCCGTTTCGGAGCACAGACCATCATCGCGCAGGACTGGCCGCTATTCCTGCCCAGGGAAGAACGCGACGCCGCGCAGATCCTCTCGGATTCTTTCGCGCGCGATGGCATCGAGGTACGGCTCAACACCAAGGCCGTCAACGTGCGCGTGGAACACGGGCACAAGCTCGTCGATCTAGTCAGCGACGACTACAAGAGCACGGTAGCGGTCGATGCCATCCTCACCGGCACCGGCCGGGTGCCGAATGTCGAAGGTCTGAATCTGGAGGCCGCGGGTGTAGAATACGACAATGCGGTCGGGATCCGGGTCGACGATTTCCTGCGGAGCAGCAATCGGCGCATCTATGCCGCTGGCGATGCCTGCCTGGAGCACAAGTTCACCCATACCGCCGACGCGTCGGCGCGCATCGTGGTTCAGAACGCGCTGTTCCTCGGTCGCCAGCGACTGAGTGCACTGACGATTCCCTGGTGCACCTACACCGATCCGGAGATCGCCCATATCGGCCTCTATGTGCGACAGGCGCGCGAGCGGGACATCCCGGTGAAGACCTTCACCATCCCGATGCATGACGTGGATCGCGCGATCGCCGACGACGAGCAGGCGGGCTTCGTGAAGATCCACGTCAAGGAGCGGACCGACCGGATTCTCGGCGCGACGATCGTCGCCCGTCATGCCGGCGAGATGATCAACGAGATCACCCTGGCGATGGTCGCAGGGATCGGTCTGCGCACCCTTGCCCGCGTCATCCACGCCTATCCGACCCAGGCCGAAGCGATCAAGAAAGCGGCGGACGCCTACAACCGCACGCGTCTGACGCCGACGATCCAATCGCTGCTGCGGCGCTGGTTGCAGTGGTGACCACCAACTAAGGAGATGAGGAGATGATATGAAACTCGGCATGATCGGTTTGGGGCGCATGGGCGCCAACATGTCGCAGCGTCTGATGCGCGGCGGACATCAACTGGCGGGCTACGATCCGAAACCCGAAGCACGCAAGGACCTTGAGGACAAGGGCGCCGAATCCGCGGATTCGCTTGCCACGCTGGTAGCGAAACTGCCAGCTCCCCGCACGCTATGGCTGATGGTGCCCGCCGGCGAAATCACCGAAGGCACCCTCACGGATCTTCTGCCGCTGCTGGCCGCAGACGACACGGTCATCGACGGCGGCAATTCCAATTACAAGGACACACTGCGCCGGGCCGGGACATTCGCCGACAAAAACATCCACTACATCGACTGCGGTACCAGCGGCGGCGTGTGGGGCCTGGCCGAGGGCTTCAGCATGATGATCGGCGGCGACGAAGCGGCTGTCGAACGGCTGGCGCCGATCTTCGAAACATTGGCGCCCGCCAAGAACCAAGGCTGGGGCCGCGTCGGCCCCGTGGGCTCCGGCCACTTCACCAAGATGGTCCACAACGGCATCGAATACGGCCTGATGCAGGCCTACGCCGAAGGCTTCTCGATCCTGCAACACAAGAGTGAGCTTGGCCTCGACCTGCACCAGATCGCCGAGATCTGGCGCCACGGCAGCGTGGTGCGCTCGTGGCTGCTGGACATCACGGCGGCGGCGCTGGAGAAGAATCCGGCGATGACCGGGATCGCTCCTTACGTCGACGATTCCGGCGAAGGGCGCTGGAGCGTGGCCGAGGCGATCGACCTGGATGTGCCCGCGCCGGTCATCACCCTGTCGCTGCTCGAGCGCCTGCGTTCGCGCGACGCGGATTCATACTCCGACAAGTTGCTGGCGGCCATGCGCAACCAGTTCGGCGGGCACGCGATCAAGAAGGAATGAGCGCTACGGACGCAGAGGACGATGCCGCCCGCCGTGACGTGCGCTGGATCGGCGTCGCCGACGCCGCGGCGCTGCGGCAGGTCGCGTACCGGCGCATCCTCGACGCCGCCGCGCACGCGATCGAACGGCGCGGCCGGTTCCTGATCGTGCTCGCCGGCGGTAACACGCCGAGCGGCATCTACCGGATGCTGCGCGCCGCGCACATCGACTGGTCGCGCTGGCAGGTGTACTTCGGCGACGAGCGCTGCCTGCCGGCGGACTACGCCGAGCGCAACAGCCGGATGGCGGCCGATGCCTGGCTCGATCGCGTGCCGATTCCGCAAGACCAGGTGCACGCGATTCCCGCCGAGCTCGGCCCGAGTGCAGCGGCGCTCGCCTACGCGGAAACGCTGCGCGGCGTCGGCGATTTCGACCTGGTGCTGCTCGGCCTCGGCGAGGACGGCCACACCGCCAGCCTGTTTCCCGGCCGCGACTGGGGCGTCAACGCAGATGCCGCGGACGCACTGGCCGTGCTCGATGCGCCCAAGCCGCCGTCGCAGCGCGTGTCACTCAGCGCGGCGCGCTTGAGCCGCGCGCGTGCGGTGCTGTTCCTGGTCGAAGGCGAAGCCAAGCGCGATGCGGTCGCACGCTGGCGCGCCGGCGCGCCGTTGCCGGCGGGTGCGATCCAGCCCGCGGGCGGCGTCGATGTTCTGGTTGAGTCTGCGTTACTGGGACGGCGTGCCGTATAGGCGGGCATGCCATGAATGCCGTCTGAAAATAGCTTTCATGGCAGTCGCGAAAGATCGCTATCCACCGGGCCGATCGCCAACGAAGCACGGCTCTCCTCGCCCATGGAGGAGCCTGACGTGGCCGCGCTTCTCCACGAGATCGTCGCCAAGAGTGAGCCACAGCTCCGGCTCGAAGACGTCACCTGTTATCTCGGCCGCTCGACCTTTCTCGCCACGGAGCGCGGGCGCATGGGCCCGCTTGCCGAGGCGCGGTACGCTTTTCTGGAACGCAACGCCCGCGCCGCAGACCTGTACTTCCGCATCCCTCCCGCGCTCGTCGTGGAGCTGGGCAACCGCATCGATCTCTGACCGTCACAGCGGCCCTGGGACCGACGCCGCTTCACAGATGGTTTCGCGTGCACGATGGACGCACGCAACCCCTGCGGGGTTATCCAATTATGCGGCTCGGCGCATACTTCATCCCTAATTGTATGAGCTTCTCTATAAGCTCCGGATACGAAATCCCAACATGAACTCTACCCGCTCCCTCAGTTTCTCGTCGTCGTGTACGATCGAGGCGCTCGAAATGCCAGCCGAGCCTTCCTCAGTGAGCGACTTCACGAACAGCGGAAAGGCGAGAGTCTCAGGTCGTTTCAATCCGCGACGCTTCGGGAAGACGGCGAATTCCGGTACCTTAATTCCTTGATAGGTAATGATCTTCTTGGTTAGCGCCTTGTCCCGGGCCAGCGTCAGTCCGCGCGGGTTGCAGCCGGTGTAAGCTTGCTTGCGCAGCTCCAGATAACTGACGACATACTGGTCGAAATGGCCGATGCCACCGAACTCTTCTACTAGGTTGAAGGCAATGTGCGGCTTGTGCGCATCGATGGCGCCGCGGATAGTCGATAGGTCGTCGGAAACTCCGATCGCGAACACTTCGTGGCCCAGCTCCTCGATCGCATCGCGCACATCGAGCTCGGTCTTGCGCAACTCGCGCTGCTTTTCGCTGAAGTCATCGAGGCTGCCTGTTGGTAGCAGCTTTGCATCGGCCAGCATGATGACGCGCAGCTTCCTAATCGTCTTTGTCTTCTTGTCTGTCACAGCGGGAGCCTTGGCGAGTTTTTGAGGATGTCGATTGTGGTACGCGAGACGAGACTCATGACATCGTTAATCGTTTCTGAGGTCGAGCGAGCATGCTTCAAATCGAGTGCCCGTGCGCGGTGGATGAGCTGACGCAGTACCTGGTCGACGGTATAAGCGGGCACGCCCAGTGGGCGGGCCAGCTCTTCGCGCAACGGTGTTCGGATCGTGCGCAAGACACTGACCGCTGACGGGAACTTGGGCTTGTCTTGTCTCAATCCTTGAAGGCGGGGGAATATGCGACATAAATCGGTGTCGAGCTTGGTGGTGGCGCCGACACCGTAGAACGCTCGCTTCTCATCATAATGTTCGGCCAACGTGCGCTCGTTGTCGGACAATTCATCGACAGCGACGCGCGTGGCCAGGACGGGCTGCTGCTCGAGGCGCTCGGTCATCCAGTGGTCAACCGCCTCGAGTTTTCTGAGGGCCGGCCAATCGCGATACTGCCGACGCCACAGCCGTTTAGGCCGCAGCCACATCGCAAATGTCTCGGCAAAGTCCTCGACCGGATGAGCTTGCGCATACCAGTAGT
>JBQTJM010000327.1:0-2811 GCA_052387115.1 Gammaproteobacteria bacterium
GGCGCTCTGGGAGCAGGAAACTGCGGTGGAACTGCTCGACCCTAACCGCGAGGTGGACACCTAAGGCTTTGTTATTTCACAAAGATAATTGCGAGGAAATCGACAGAGAGAAGTGCGGAATGTGAGAGTTGTGGTGGAGGTCTGCTCAGTTGTAGCCGGTCGCTGACCTTCTTGATTTGCGATGCCTGCGCTTCAAGACTTGCAGTGAGGACTTTTATTTCCTTTTGCTGCTGCGCGACAGTCGACCGAAACTCCTTCTGCTGCTACGCGATGGTCGCTTCCTGTTTCTCCACCTTGCGGTGCTGTTTGAGGAACTCGTTCAGCAACATCGCGTTCACCGCTTCGTAGCGCACGGTATAAGCCTTCCCTTGGTCGTCGCGAGCTACCAGATCGGGGTTTACGTTTTCCACTTGCTCAGCCGGGGTAAATCTCATCACGGGCAGTAACAATATCCATATCGGCAACGTTGGTAGTGCTGGCCAGTCCAATCAGATCCGCATCTGCGAGAGGCAATCGGGCCGATTGGCCAGATGCATCCGTTTCGCATCGATACGTGAGTGCGCTTGCCTGATCATCTTCATGCCCTTTGGGCATTGCCTCCCGATGATCACACTCTCCCACCGCTGGCACGTCATCAAGTAGCTCGTTGCGGTGACGAAGGAAAGCCGGGGTCATGGATGACCCTGCTTGGCGCGCCGAGGATGCAACCCCAACTGGGGAGGGCTCCCGAATATTCAGGAGGGGCGGGAGATCCCCAGCCGTTTCATGCGGTAGTCCAGGGTCGTGGAGGGCACACCCAGGATCTCGGCCGCCCCCTGCTCGCCGCTCACGCGCCATGCGCTGGCTTCCAGCGCCTTCAACATGTGCAGGCGCTCGGCCTCGTCGAGCGTTGGGAACGAGTGGCGGGTGACGCACCACCGGGCTCGCGCAGCCAGTCGCCGAACGCCAGGATCGGGCCTTGTGTGACGATCACGGCCCGCTCGATGATGTGGTCCAGCTCGCGGATGTTTCCCGGCCAGGAGTAGTTCTTGAGGCGCGCGAGGGTCTCGGGCGTGACGGTCTCGATGCGTTTTCCGAGCTTGGCCGCGTATTTCCCGACGAAGTGCCGCACCAGCGCGGGGATGTCCTCGCGGCGCTCGCGCAAGGGCGGTGATGGGGAAGACATTGAGGCGATAGCTGGGTAGGGCGTGCCGTGCGCGCCTTCACCGACCGGGATATTCCCATACGCCGCAAGGTGGCGCGGGGACGCGCCCTACGCTTGCTTGCTAAACAACTACCGGATCGGCATAATACACATAGGAGGTGTACGCTATGCGAACTAACATCGTGCTGGATGAGCGACTCGTGGAAGAAGCCATGAAATACGCGCCGGTCAAGACCAAGCGGCAGCTGGTGGATTTGGCCTTGCGCGAATTCGTTGCTAATCATGAACGCCGTGACATCCGGGAATTGAAGGGCCGAATCGCATTTTTCGAGGGGTACGATCACAAGGTGCTCCGCGAGCGGGAGTTTACGTGATACTCGTCGACACCTCGGTATGGATCGATTATTTCCGGAACCGCCAAACCCCCGCAGTCGATTTACTCAGCGGAATTCTAGATCACCGTGAACCTTACGCGATGACGGGAATTATCCTGCAGGAATTGTTACAAGGAGCATCCGACGAGCAAGAGTGGCGGCTGTTGGAGGAGTATTTCGGTACCCAACGGTTTCTGCACCCCCTAAGCGCGATAGAAACCCATCGGGGAGCGGCACGGTTGTTTTTCCTATGCCGTCGACAGGGGATTACCCCACGCAGTGCGGTGGATTGCCTGATCGCGCAAATCGCCATCGAACATCAGGTTCCCCTGCTTCACAGCGACAGAGATTACCTGCAACTGGCGCAGGCTATACCGGAATTACGACTACTGCCGTAAGTTCGAGAGACCGCATACAGCTCCGTCGCAATTGAATCCTATCGTCAATGCTTAGTCGCAGTGGTTATCCATGGCGCTCCCATCGATGCCACGAGTCGGATAGGCGATGTTCGCTCATGGCATCCCGGCACAACGAATTCTGGACAGGATGAGTGAATGGCGTTTCATGGTGATTCCTCAATAATGGACGATTGTAGGTTTGGGTCTCGTGGGCATCCGTGACGAACCCCGCGCTACCCAGGCGTTGGTATAAACCGCCTCGGAAGCCCAAGATAGCCGTTCCCGCGTTCGGGCCACCGAGGCCCTGTGGCATCATGCTGCCGACTTGGAGTTCGCTGATGAGACCAAGATCGCCCCACTCGAACAATTGGCCAATGACGCCGACGCCGCGGTCCAAAAGACGGCGCGGAAGGCCCTTGCGGATATGAAGCAGTTTCGCGAGGCCAACGCTGCCCAATCACCTGAGAGCTTGTGGACAAAGGTATGGACAAACGAGTACAATTTGACTTTCAGATTGAATTTACCAACGGCGGCGGAATACAAGGGCAGGATTTTCGTCTCGACATCGCTGGCGATGACATCTCGGACAAAGAACTTTCCGATTATATCGTTCAGGACATGCGCCTCCTCATGGTTGGGGGGGTGCGGATTTTAAACAAGGAACTTGTCACTGAAAAACACAAGCGTCAGCCTATCAATAACTCATCCAGACGGGACGCTGTTGTAGATTTGAGCCACACAATCGAAGACGGTCTGGTGACGTATAAAGGGGCAAGTTTCAGCGTTAGTTGAACACTTGTTTGACATCGACGTGACAAAGTTTCAGCGTTAATTGAACACTCATGGCTTCCCCTGAAATGGTTTGTTGGGACGAAGGTAAGGTACCTCGCGAAGC
>JBQTJM010000328.1:0-2219 GCA_052387115.1 Gammaproteobacteria bacterium
TGCCGTCGAGCACGAACAGGTAACGGAACTGGAGGGCGGTGGCGCGCAGGTCGGCGATCTTCATCGTCGCCGCCACCTTGGGTTGCGAGGGGGTGTCGAGGTCGAGTATCACCAGCCCCGCGTCGGCCGCGACGTAGGCGTAGTGGCCGCCGATGGTGATGTGCCGTGCGCCGTTCAGTATCCCGTTCTCGTTCCAGGTCAGCGCGCGCTCCAGGACATTATTGCGCGGTTCGAGATCGGAGAGGGTGTTGACGTCGGAGAGGATCAAACCCTCTTTGGAATCCGTGATGAGCGCGTAGTCGTAGATCGGATGGAACGGCTGCTCCATGTTGGTCTCGTTCATGAGCTTGCTCATCTCCTCGCCGCTCATCCCGAAGCCCGGAAGATTGCGCCGATCCGGGTGGATGGGCTGGGTGGTCGGGAGCGCCACGCAGGTGGCGTCCTCGGTTTCGATCTGGGTGTCGTGCCCGAGCGGTGAGAATGGTGCCGTGATAAAGGGCTGTGCGAAACCCTTGTTCGCGATGTTCGCGACATCGTAGGCCTCGAAGCCCTCGTCACCCTGCGCCACGTACAGGTACTCGCCGCGTAGCTGGAGACAGCCGACGCGCCCGCCGGTGCGGTGGCCATAGGCCTCTTGTAGCACCCGGCCCTTCGCCTCGTGCTTGCGATACCAATCGGGGTAGGCGTACTTGTGGAGATAGCTCCCGACCACCGCCTGGGGCTCGTCCCACTCCGTCACTTGCACCGCCTCGATCCGGTCCTCGGTCCCGGTCCAGGCGTTATATCCGACGAAGTTCACGAAGTTGGTGCCGAGCAGGAGCAACTGCGCCATGATGGCGTTGTTGTCGTTGTCCTTCGAGATATGACAATCGGTGCAGGTCTTGGTCTCGGTCTTGCGCTCGGTATGGGGATAGTGGGGCGCAAAGGCCTGTGAGCTGTGACCGCTGGCCGCGACCGGCGGTTGCTGGATGTAGATCAGCTCACGATTGGCGTTGCGCGAGGACAAGACGAGCCCCGAGGAGGAACGCACCGGGGCGATGCGCCCGCCCTTCACGGGGCCGTGTTTCCCGAGCTGGTACATGTCGTCGCGTGCGACCTGCGGGTTGTAGGTCGCGTAGTTGCGCGCCTCGTCGTGGTCGTAATGCTGGCGCCGGGTCTTCCAATTGGCCTGGATCGGCAGGTGACAGCCGCCGCAGCTCGTCGCCCAGGAGCTGTGGCAGGTGAAACAGGTCATGTCCTCGTTCTTGTGGGCGCGGTCCGCAGGCTTCACGCCCGACCCCCAGGCCATGGAGGTCCCCTCGGACACCGTCTTGGCACGGGCGGCCTTCGCGTTGTAATCGGGGTGCGCCGGGGCGAGCGTGTCCTTGACCAGCGAGAGCCGCCATTCCTTGGAAGGATCGAGCGCCGATCGCTGGTACAGGCTCCCCTCGCGCCACTCGAAGCGCGGCCGCCCGTCCTGGTTGCGGATCAGGCCCAGATCGTTGCCGCCCTGGGGCGCCGCGGGACCGCTGGTGCGCAGGTTGGGGTATTGATCGGCCGTGCCGTGACAGTCCTGGCAATCGATCTCGATGGCCTGGGCGACCTCCCCATAGAGGTGCCCGTTGCCGTGCGAGTCCTGGGAGAAATGGCAGTCCATGCAGTGCATGCCGACATCGACATGCACGGAGGACAGGTGCACCGCCTTTTGAAACTTCGCGGGGTCCCGATCGGAGACCCGCTTGCCGTCCTTGTCGAGGAGATGGCCGTGGCGATCGCGCTTGTATACGGCGCGGAAATTCCAGCCATGGCCGTGGTAATCGGCGAACTGGGTATCCTTCATCTTGGGGTTTTGGTCCCAAACCGTCTTCAGGAAATCGACATCGCCCCAGAGACCGCGCATGGCCGCTTCTTCGGGATTGCGCATGGTGATCTCCCAGGCCTTCTGGTGCCCGATGATCTGCTTGGGATCGACACCGGCGAGGAGCCCGGCGTCCCAATCGCTCACATAGAGCTGCTCCTTGGGCCACATCCGGGGCGCATCCGACTCGTAGTCCCACATCGTGTAGCCGAGAAAGCTATTCACGAACATATTGGGCTGGTGCATGTGGCAGACCATGCACTGGCTGGACGGGATGGCGCGCGTGAACTCGTGTTTCAAGGGATGGCCGCTCTCGCCCTTGGGGATGGTCTTGTCCACCGTCACCGTGGTGCCGTCATGACCCTGGCGCGCATAGGGTCCG
>JBQTJM010000329.1:0-2546 GCA_052387115.1 Gammaproteobacteria bacterium
GGTTCCTGCCCGCGATAGCCCCGAGAGGCGATCTCAATGCACAGGCTCCGGTAATGCCAATCGGAAAGAAGGCCCACCGTGTGTAGCCGATACGCCAGGGCGGCCACAGAAACGGTCCAGTATTGCTTGAGCCTGATCAAGTGATCGATTGTTGCGAGGTGTGGCGCGCGAGCAAGAACGCTCGCCCGCGGCATGAGAAACGCCGAGGCGAAAGCATTGGCATCCCTTTCTGCAACTTGGCCTTGCGGTGCTCCATGGCGATGCAAGACGAGATGACCGAGCTCGTGGGCCGCATCGAAGCGGCTGCGCTCTGCCGACTTTCTGGTGTTGAGAAACACGAAAGGTGTATTGTCCTTCCACAGGGAGAAGGCATCCACTGAGTCTGCATCCACGGCCAGAGAAAAGACCCGCACTCCCTTTGCTTCGAGCAGATGCACCATGTTCTTGATCGGTAGCTCGTCAAGCCCCCAATGCCGCCGAACATGATCGGCGGCGGCTTCCGGCGTTCCCTCTCTGCTGAGGTCCGGCAGGCTGGCCAGGGGGAGATCGAAACGTTCCTCAATCCACTTTGTGAGCAGCAGCGCGATAGCGCCTTCGCCCAGAGCCGTATCCCTTTGTGCCGCCGTCATCTTCGACAGGGCGCGGAAGCTGGCGCTGTCCGGCGTGGGCTCTTCCAGATCATCGCCGGAGAAGAACGCCTCGGGGAATCTCAGAGCCTGCGCGAGCTTGTGCAGCTTGTCGTCATCCGGCCTGAATTCCCCTTTCTCGTAGGCCGACACGGACCGCAGCTCGACACCGATCACGACGGCAAGCCTCGTCATCGTGAGCCCCCGGCGTTTGCGCGCCAGGGTAAGCCGCGATGGATTGAACCCTCTGCCACTCATGCCTTGCGTTTTACGTCGATGGTAATATCCGGTAAGGCTGGAAGCGCCACTTCAACGAATTCGCTGTGAAGCGGGATGGAACCCAGAAGGATGCGTTCGCGCCAGCCGTCGATTCTCCCATCTGTAACCCCTGCTCGGTCACCCCCAGATCAGACATCAGACAGGCGGCCATGAACATCCCATGCTTCAACACGCAAAATCGCAGTCATTGAAATTCCTCCCTCGGAGTCTATCTTAAGATACTTCCGGTTTTTATACCTCAAGTGAGGATGAAAAACAAGAAGCCACGCTCCCGTCGTCCCACATCGCCGGGGCCGTCCTCTGCCGGGTGCTCGCGCCCCGCTCCCCCCTGCCCTCCGCTCCTCCGCCCCAGACGACAAGGGAGCCGTTCCCGGGCGGGCAGGTCGTGCCGCTCAAGGTCCCACTTCCTACCAGTTGCCCCGGTTATCTGCCCGGCTCTCGGCCAAAAGCGCCACATCGACGGCTTGTGTACTGGTGGGCAAAGCCCTGTGCCGGTGGACGCTAGCGCTTGGTGGGCCCGCCGGAAGCACTGGCGCACCCGGCGGGTCAGCGGCTGCCGTGAATAGCCCGTGGTGCGGCCCAGATAGCGCAGGACCAGCCCCTTGTCCGCCCGCTTGGCTGGTCGAAGTCGGCCTCAACGAATGGCGCGGGCACGCGCCCTACGATGAAGATCAGCGGCGCGCCGCTTTTTGCGCGTCCGCTGGAGCGCATTGTTATGCGTCGGTGCTCGATCAGCGCCTGCCGGTTGCCAAGTCGTCCGAGTGCCCCGCCTTCACCCGAGGCCACTGGACGATGGGACGTCCATCGGTACGGTACGGGTTCTCTTCTTGTTCGTCCTTCCACGGTTGCGGCCAGCCGGTCGGCGAATCCTCCCACCATTCCTGCCGCCCGTATACCGTCATGTCGAGCAGCGGGTAGCTGTTGCCCATCGCCTCGACGCCGCGCCTTGTCGTCCAGTAAGTCTCAAAGACCCTGTCGCCTTGTCGCAAGTAGCAAACGATGTACATCGTGCCCGCTCGGCGACCATCCAAGAGAGCGTCAAGCGACGTTCCCTGGACCGAGTACCATGGCATCTCCCAGCCCATGAAGTCACGGTATCGGACGCTCTCTTCGTACGGGCCCTGGCAGAACGTCGCGTAGGTAACATCACGGGAATGAAGGAAGGACAGCTCGCGTACCTGCGCCGTGTACAAGGCACAACCCTCGCACTGCTCCGCCGCGGGGTGTCCGATATGCCACATGAAGTAGTAGGCGATAAGCATCCTGCAGCCCTCGAATGCGTCCAACAGCGTCACCGTTCGGCGCTCGTGGGTCAGCGGTGTCCCGGCATTCACCTCGACCATGGGAAGCCGGCGGCGGGAGGCAGCGATGGCGTCGCCTTCCTTCATGTGCGCCTTCTCTCGAATCCGCAATGCGTCCACTTCGGCCTGGAAGGTGCTCCGATCGACTACCTTCGGCGCTCCAAGTTCGTCTGTCATGTTCACTTGTCCTCCTTACGTTGCGTCACGACGCATAACGACCCAGTTCACCGGGCGGCGACAGACGCCGAAGGCGGCTGTTGACGCTCCGGTGCAACTGGAGGTTCGGCGTCACACTCACTTCGCGATCTCCTTGAACCCGAAAGCATTAAACATCTCAAGG
>JBQTJM010000330.1:0-4866 GCA_052387115.1 Gammaproteobacteria bacterium
AAGGCCAAACTCACTACCAGAAAGGCCTACGGTTTTCGGACGTATCACGGGCTGGAAGTCGCTTTGTATCATACCCTTGGCGCCCTACCCGAGCCGAAGTTCACCCACAGATTTTCCTGAGGAGGCACAATTTGAATTGCCACCAAATGCAATCTAACAACGCGCTCCATCGGGACGGCTGCTGCGCAGCCGCCCCTGAGCGCGAGCGTTGGGCCACAAGAAGCATCATTCATCCAATCGGAGAGGTTCATGAGCAGCAACATTTCGCACATGGAGTTCGGCGCTGGCACAGCTATCCAAACCAGCACTTTCTTTTCAAAGCTATTTGGGTGGTCGTTCCACAGCATGGGTGGCGGGTCTGAAGGCTGGTTTGATACTCCCACCTGCAAGGCAGGGCTTCATGCCAATGATCCCCAGCCAGGAATTTCCGTTTACTTTTCGGTGCCAGATATCGAGGGGGCCGTTGCACTCGTCAGACAACTTGGTGGCACCGCAGAAGCTATCAGCCCCGAGCAGCCGGGCTTTGGTCGTTTCTGCAGTTGCAAAGACCCGGAGGGCATTCCGTTCGGTCTTCACCAAGCTGCAAGTTCGTAGCGGGCTTCAGTTGTGGCCCAACAAGGCACTCCAGCGGACTGTCTTGCCTCCGCTTCGCTGCGGCAAGCCCTCCGCTGAGTTTGGGCGTTATGCCTAGGAGCACCCAGCAGACGACGTGGCGCTTGTGACGATAGCCACCCGGAAATCTATTGACCTTGGTGATGGCCGACACCGCGAGGTTACCTATGACGAACTAAAGAAACGGCTCAAGAAGGAAGGCGCAGACGTTGCTCTTGCGAGAAGGATTCTTCAGAAAACTTTTCCTACTGAATTCTTGAAAGAACAGAAGCTCGTTCGCGATGCGGAGAAAGCTGCGCGTACCGCGCAGTTGCTGAAGATTCAGGAGAGGCGCTCGAAAGACTATGTTGGGGAGCTATCTCTCACCCCAAGCTCGAGCTCCCACCAGGAAGTTGTAAGTCGTGTCAGCCGACCACGTTCTCCTCGAAGAAGCAACAGAACACTCAATCGCGTCAGCGATTTTGCAAACTGGATCTACGAGGCAATGCCTTATTACCGGCCGAGCCGCGTGAGTCAAGAAGCCGGGAAGGTAGGGGAACGAGCGGTTGCCAAGTTGAAGAGATTATTGCGGCCGATTTCTGAGGGCCATTCGGACTGGAAGTTGATTGATAAAGACCCTCTCGACGAAAAGCCGAGGCGTCGCGAAATCTCTCGGCTTAAGCTCGGCAACGATTCTCTTTTCGGTGCGCCGGACTATGTTTACCACAACCCAAGTCGGGATCAGATTCTCATCGTCGAAGTCAAGGTGAGCAATCCGCGGTCGTTGCGCGCTGACGGATGACCGAATCTCAGGGCCCAACTATGGGCATATGGCAATATCGACTTCTATGTCAACCTCCCTCACGACATTGTTCTGATCGGCGAGGTCTGGAGAAAAACGTACAGAAAAGAGTCCTACGCGCCCCTGATCACATATCGCTGGCGCATGTCTGATACTGCATTCTGTAAACAAAATGAAGAACTGTTCGACATATACAAGAAGTGGGTTTGCACTGCTCAGGCCGAAAGATCTTGAGTCCGATCAAATGCCGCATAACAATCGGTTGCAGGCGACGCGCATGAAGCCGCGCGCGCCTGAACCGGGACGTTGGGCTAATATTCTACAAAGAGGGTTCTTATCCTATCTACTAGGCAGCCGCAATCATTATTAAAAGCTAGGTATAATATCTCACGGAAGGAAAAGCTCTAAGATGAAATCAGTACCGACTACTATCATCATAATCGCGCTTTCTGGCCTGTTGGTTTTCACGAATCCCACTATGGATAGCTACGAGCAGTTTGTGCATCAAAAGATCATTCAGGAGGCAACTAAACAAGATAATCTAAGTCAGGCACTAGGGCTGCTGTTTGGGGGGATCGCTAGTCATCTGTTGGCCAACGCCACCATCAGACAGGATTATCTGTTATTGAGCGTTTATGATACGGATTTTGGGAACGATCATCTGAGAGCCCTAGGTATTTTGAATCACTTCTTTGTCTTAGAGACACCAATATCTCGCCAAAAAGCCAATGATGATAGCAAAGGCTCTACTCAGCATGATGGTTCCTCTCCCCAAACAGCAAGCGATCAAATAGACAAGAAAGCTCTAAATGAGCAGGTCCGCGACATCATCAAGCGTGATTTCAAGGTGGGACCCATAACGGTTTCAACTCATGGAAAATGTAGTCCCATCCTGAATGAATGCGAAACTTATGCAGTACTCCATTATGGTGATCAGTCATCAAAGATTGATTCTACTGGAAGTTACTTTCACCCGATTTCCGAGAATGAAGTTTCTTGGGTGGATAACCGTTACGTGACCATAGATTACGAGACCGGCGGTAATTGTTGGACCTGCGATGGAATCGATGTCGCCGCACTTGAAGACAGCAAACTTTTTTACCTCGGTAAGTTTAGTCGCTTCGAAGAGGGCTACTTAGTTAAACCTTATGACGGGTTGGAGATTAACGAGCTCACTAGCCATGCGAGAAGTCCTGTTTGGAACCTTTACGTCCGGTACTCAAAAGGCAAAGCGACTTTGGACATCAACAAGACCTGTCTGACGGCGAAAGCGCGCTACGAGACGGATAAGAACAACCTACTGCATGCGCTAAGCCGAAAAGTAGATACGTCAGTAGATGAACACGGATGGTCGCTTGAAGATAACGTAAAGGCATCACTACTCGGCACCTTGGCCTTGGCCAGGTATTGCGGGTGGCAGAATGATTATGAAGAGATTATAAAGGCCGCCAGATCCTCACATTTCCTTGTAACCTCTGAGATCTTACAAAAGCTGAGTAAGGAACTAGCAAAGGTCCAACTTGCCGAGGCGGCGCAATAAAGCTCTCTCTGCAGGATGCGACTGTTAACAACACACTTACAGATGAACGCGGTACATTTTGGCTTTAAAAAACTAAAGATAGACAATTGGCTAGAGCCTGATAAAGCCTGGACTGGTGTGGTACACCGTATCTTGTCTGATGGGCACATTCAATAGATGACAGGCGACAATTGGGTTCAGTCAGTTCTCGATTTTGATCTCTTGGACAAAACCCCACCAGAAGTCCAAAAGCTTTTCGAAGTCGCACGAGGTTCGATGGCTTATGGCTATTTTTTCTATCCGCTGCTCACATTAGCCACTGAGCAATTGTATCGCGTTGCAGAAGCAGCGGTAGACCACAAATGTCGGGAAATAGGTCGGCACAAACCCAAGGCAACATTTGCCGACAAGATAAAATGGTTAATTGAAGGTTCGGTTATAGCGGATGAATCAAACTGGGATGCAATCCGGAACCTTAGGAACGAAGCGTCCCACCCGAGAAGCCAAACCATCCTTTCCCCAGGGATGGTGCTCGGCCTTCTTGAAACCGTGACTGAATGTATTAACTCTTTGTTCGGCGGTCCGGAGCACCCCCCTGTGTCAGCATGACGTGAGACACCTTCCTTTGTGAGATTATTGTAGAAAGGAAGATCATGAATCAGGAGGTATGGGTCAGTGCTTTACTTTACACTGCCTAACTGGTCATTGCAGCGGACGCCGAAAAAAGCGCGGCGCCGCTGAATACAATCGTTGGGCAACTTGTGCTAGGAACGAGAGGCTCTATGGTCAAAAGCTTCCTTGCCGTCATTGCTGGGTTTGTTGCGTTCCTCACCGTGACTTATTGGTTTATGAATGTCTTCCTATTGTCCCCCCATTTGCATTTGCTTCTCTTCGCCGGCGCTTTCATAGGAGGGACTATTGGTGGGTACGTCTCGGCGCTCATAGCAGAGAACGCAGTCCTCAAGCATGCGTTAGCTTTGGCCCGTTTGGTACTGGCACTGGTAACAGTCCGTGCTGGTGTGGAGTCCGCTTCAATTGACGGCTGGATGCTGGCTGTGACTTTAGTCGGCATCCTGCTCGGCGCATCAGCCGGCGGTTACATTTCTAAACGACAAGCCCGGGCGACTGTCTCGAGAGTGACTTATGACGAAGCCTTTCGCGTCAGCTGGGCGTTATTATGGCCGACGGTCGTATTGAGCCTAGTGTTCCAAGGACTGATTGACGGTGTTAGTCAAGTGCCCTGGGGCCGTCGTCAAATCGCGGCCGCGCTTATCGCACAGCTAGTTGTCATTGCCACGATTTTTCCGCTGATTGCCGGAAGGGCAGTCGCCAAAGCATATCGAGGATTTTATTTCAAAGTGGTCCATAATGACGGTGCCACTAGTGCGTCTAACGAAGGCACAGCAAACAACACACTGAGATTCGGTGAGAAACTACGAATGGCTTGGCTTTTTATTTGGCGATAGTGGTCGTTGGTCACCGCCCTTGCTTTCGCGGTCCTCGCGACCCATATTGGCGCAGACAGTCGGGTACGCACCGGTTTTTCTTTGTTTTCTTTATCACAATTGGATGCCCCGTTGCCTTCAGAGTTCAGCCGCGACATCCTCAGGGTCTTTTGGACGTGGTTTTTAGTTGCTCCGTTTGGGTCTCTGTTTGTCGTCGGGCCATTGGTCAGCCGAATGATGCTGCGCAAGCGCTATCGAGGATACCACTTTGAGATTATCCGAGCAGATGCCAAGCCGGCTGCCTAACCAAGCGCTGCAGCCGACGCCGTGGAACGTCGTCGCTTTGCCAAGCCTTCGTGGCCGGCGCGGCTGATCTTGTTTCGTTCGGCGTCACGTGAAACGTAGGCCCCTATGCACCTCACAGCGCAACAAGTGATGACACTGACGGAGGAGTCGCTCCGCACGTTCCTCGCACTATCACTGCCTGAAGGGTTGTATCTTGACTACAA
>JBQTJM010000331.1:0-5724 GCA_052387115.1 Gammaproteobacteria bacterium
GGCTCGGATAGGGCGGGCCGGACGGCGATTGATCCTCGATAACTACACCTGGACCCGGGCCGCCGACCGCTATCTGGCGCTCATCTCCCAAGCGCTCGCCCCGGGTACCGGGCGCGACCAGGCGGGCGCCGGCTAAGGCCCCATGCTGGGCTCGGCGCGTAATCTGGGTTTCGTCCTAGAGGCCCTGGCGATCGGCTTGCTCGCCATCACCGTGCGCTCTTTCCACGCCGAGCATGCGCCCCTCTACGACGAGCTGTATCACGTGCTCGCCGCCCGCTCCTGGGCGACCGACGGGTCCCTCTCGATCGGTCCCGGCGCCTACACCCGCGGCGCATACTTCACAGTCCTGACGGGTTGGATGTTCGAGGGCTTGGGCGTCAGCCTGACGGTCGCGAGGATCGTGCCGATGCTCGCCGGCAGTCTCCTGGTGTTGTCGCTGTTCCTTTGGACCCGTTCGGTCGCCGGCCGGACCGCCGCGTGGGCGGCGGCCTTGCTGCTGTGTTTCTCGCCCAACGCCATCGTGCTGTCCCAATATATCCGGCCTTACTCGCTGCACGCCCTGCTGTTTTTCTGGGGCGCGATCGGCCTACATGCCCTGGTGTCGGGCGAAACCGGGTCGGGGGGACGGCGCTGGGCGGTGATAGGGACCAGCGCCCTCAGCCTGTTCGCGGCCCTGCGCCTGCAGGTGACGACCCTGATCGGCCTGGTCGGCATGGCCCCGTGGTTCTTGATCGCCACGCGTCCCCGGTGGGTCGCGCTGTTCGAGCGGCTGCGCCGCCATAAGGCGATCGGCTTGGGCCTCCTGGTGCTCGCTGCCGGTGGGGGTATCGCGTTGGTGCAGACCGGCATGGTGCGCCACCTGCTGGATCTGGCCCAGGAAAGGCCGCTGTGGGTCCAGTCGGACAGATTCCATGTTTATCATTGGATCTTTCTCAAGTATTACCCGACGCTCTGGGCCCTGTTGCCGCTTGCCTGGCTATATGCCATCGCACGCAAAGGCGAGCCGGCGCTGTTCTGCTGCAGCCTGTTCACCGTGTCGCTGCTCTTGCACCTGTTTTTTCCGATCCGGGGCGAGCGCTACATCGCCTATCTCATGCCGTTCTTCTTCGCGCTGTGGGGTATGGTGCTGGCCGAAATGGTCCCTGAGCTGGGGCGCACGGCCGCGGCGGCGCTGGAGCGGGTGATCCCGGGCTTGCGCCTGTCGGAGCGTGCCGGCAGGACCGCGCAAGGGCTGACGGTTGCCGTGTCAATAGCCTTCTTGCTGGCCTCGAACTCGGCATTCCTCAACGCCGGGAAGCTGATCGTGGGCGGCCCTGTCCACCTGCACCCGCAGTATCAGGTCGACTGGTCGCTCGCACGCGAGGTCTTGGGGCCGTTGGCCCGGGCCGCCGATCTGGTGATCGCGACCAACGGGCTCAGCGCGACCTATTACCTCGGTCGCTTCGATGTCGAGTTCAGCGCGACGCATCTCTCCGAGGTCGAGGGCGGCGGGCAGTTCTCGATCGACCATCGCACCGGCCGTCCGATCATCAGCGAAGCTCAATCACTCCGGCAGCTCATAGACTGCTACCCGACCGGCCTGGTGATCGCCGAGGGCTGGCAATGGAAGAACCGCATCGTCGGCATCGACGAGGGATCGGCGGACCTCCTGGTTCGGGAGACCGAGCGTATCGAGCTTCCGCCCCAGGCCAATCTGATCGCCTTTCGATGGCGGCGGGTCGATGGGGAACCCCGAACGGGTCTAGCGGCGGACGCCTGTCGCGCGCTGCGCGCGCGCCAGAGCCGGGGTGTTTCGGAGGGCGCGGCTGTCCCCTAGGACCTGCCCCCAGAGCCGGCTGACCCGCGCGCTCGGCCGCGAGCTCCCCCGTCTAGCTTTCTGGGTCCATATCACCTATACTGCTTGTACTGCAGTGCACGTCTTGTGGTCAGTACGGAAGTCCCTCCAGTTTTTCGGTAGTTACTCCCGGAATGTCGCCTTCAGGATCGGGCTTGCACCATGCCAATTCCACCAAACAGAGGTATTTCCGTGATTACAGGAACAGTAAAATGGTTCAACGACGGTAAGGGCTACGGCTTCATTACCCCGCAGGACGGCAGCAAGGATCTATTCGTGCATCACTCTGCCATCCAGGGTAGCGGCTTCAAGTCCTTGACGGAGGGCCAAAAGGTAACCTTCGACGTGGAGCAGGGCCCGAAGGGCCCGTCGGCGACGCGAGTCCAGCCGGCCTAAATATCAAGCACTGCGCAAGCAGGTTTCACGAGACCCCGCCCCCGGCGGGGTCTTCTTTTGGAGGAAGGTAAGGGGAGACCACCACAACCCCTTCCGAAATTTCTTTGCTCGCTACACTCGGTTGTGGGTGCACCTCAGCAGAATAGGTTATGGTGAAAGGCCAAGGTACTTCTTGATGTGCTTGGCGAGGGCATCATCAATCTCACTGTGACGTGGAACCGGCTGCTTCTGCCCAGTCGTAGGGTTGATGTAAATATCATGCGGGCCACCGTGCCTGTGAAGTCGGCAACCCTGCTGAACAAGCTGCCGGATAAGCTCCGTGCGTTTCACAGAGCAAGTTCTTTTGTTTGATAGTTGTCCGGTACATCTTCGAGCACCATTGCCCGGTACGCATCCCTGAGATTTTCTTCAAGCTCTTCGAGTGTTTCGCCTTGCGTCATAATTTCTGGATGGTCCAGCAACTTCCCGAGAAAGAACTGCTGTCCACGCCAGTACACCATCGTAAGTCGCGCTTGCATATTACCCTCGCTGTTTCCCCAGCACGAACAGGGGAGGGGGTTTATGAGCTCTCTTCCCCGCGCGAGCGGGGTAGAGCAGCGGGGGGATCACTCCTCCCCGTAGTCCACGAAGCCCTCCATCCCGACCAGCCGCTCGTCCTCGGGCAGATCGATGAGGCGCACGCCCTGGGTGTTGCGGCCGACGATGCTGATGTCGCGGGCCGGGGTGCGGACCAGCATGCCGCGGTTGCTGACCAGCATCACCTCGTCTTCGTCGCGGACCGCGATGGCGCCGACGAGCAAACCGTTGCGGGCCGTCGTCTGGATGGCGATGACGCCCTGGCCGCCGCGCCCGTGGCGCGGGTAGTCCTCGATCGGGGTGCGCTTGCCGTAGCCGTGCTCGGTGGCGCACAGGATGTGGGTGCCGGGCACGACGATGATGAGCGCGATGACCGTCTCGCCCTCGGCGAGCCGCAGGCCGCGGACCCCGCGCGCCGTGCGCCCCATGGCACGCACCTCGCCCTCCCGGAAGCGCACGGCCTTGCCAGCGCTCGAGAACAGCATCACGTCCTGCTCCCCGTCGGTCAGGGCGACGCCGACCAGCCGGTCGCCGTCGGGGAGGTCGATGGCGATGATCCCGCTCTGGCGCGGGCGCGAGAACTCGGCGAGCGGGCATTTCTTGACGACGCCCTGGCGCGTGGCCAGGAGCACGAAGCCCTCCTGCTCGAAGGACTTGATGGGCAGGATGGCAGTGATGCGCTCGCCCTCGGCGAGCGGCAGGAGGTTGACCATGGGCTTGCCGCGCGCCGCCCGTCCCGCCTGCGGCAACTCGTAGATCTTGAGCCAGTAGAGCCGGCCGAGGCTCGAGAAGCACAGGATGGTGTCGTGGGTATTGGCCACGAACAGCTTCTCGATGAAATCCTCTTCCTTCATCGTGGTGGCGGTCTTGCCCTTGCCGCCGCGGCGCTGCGAGCGGTATTGATCGAGCGGCTGGGCCTTGCCATAGCCTTCGTGCGAGAGGGTCACGACCACCTCCTCTTCGCTGATGAGGTCCTCGAGCCGGAGATCGGCCGCCTCGGTACGGATCTCGGTGCGGCGGGCGTCGCTGAACTGGTCCCGGGCGGCCGTGAGCTCCCCGCGGATCACCTCCATGAGCCGCTCGGGTAGCCTCAAGATCTCCAGGAGGTCCTGGATCTGTTTCAAGAGCGACTGGTACTCCTCGATGATCTTGTCCTGCTCCAGGGCCGTGAGCCGCTGCAGTCTCAAATCCAGGATCGCCTGGGCCTGGACCTCGGAGAGGCGATAGCCCTCTGCGCCGAGGCCGTATTGCTCGGGCAGGTCTCGCGGTCGCGAGGACTCGGCCCCCGCGCGCTCCAGCATCTCGACCACCACCCCGGGCGCCCAGACGTTGTCCATCAAGCCGCGCTTGGCCTCGGCGGGGCTCGGCGAAGACTTGATGAGGGTGATGATGGGGTCGATGTTGGCCAGCGCCACCGCGAGCCCCTCCAGCACATGGGCCCGGTCGCGGGCCTTGCGGAGCTGGTAGAGGGTCCGGCGCGTGACCACCTCGCGCCGGTGGCGCAGGAAGCACTCCAAAATCTCCTTGATGTTCAGCGTCCGTGGCCGGCCCTGCACCAGGGCCACCACGTTGATGCCGAACACCACCTGCATGTTGGTGTGCTGGAAGAGGTTGTTCAAGACCACTTCCGCGATCTCCCCGCGCTTGAGCTCGATCACCAGGCGCATACCGTCCTTGTCGGACTCGTCGCGCATCTCGCGGATCCCTTCGAGCTTCTTGTCCTTGACGAGCTCGGCGATGCGCTCCTGGAGCTTGGCCTTGTTGACCTGGTAGGGCAGCTCGGATACCACGATGCGTTCCCCCTCGTTCTCGAACGCGGTCCTGGCGCGGAGGTAGATGCGCCCGCGGCCGCTCGCATAGGCCTCGCGGATCCCGGCGACGCCGTGGATGATCCCCGCGGTCGGGAAATCGGGACCGGGGATGAGCTCGCAGAGGTCCGAGATCGTCAGCTCGGGCCGCTCGACGAGGGCCAGGCAGGCGTCGATCACCTCGCGCAGGTTGTGCGGCGGGATGTTGGTGGCCATCCCGACCGCGATCCCGGTCGAGCCGTTGATCAACAGGTTAGGGATGCGCGTCGGCAGGATCGAGGGCTCGGTCTCCGAGCCGTCGTAGTTGGGGACGAAATCGACCGTCTCCTGATCGAGATCGGCCAAGAGCTCGTGGGCGATGCGCGACATGCGCACCTCGGTGTAGCGCATGGCCGCCGGGGCATCGCCGTCCACCGAGCCGAAATTGCCCTGCCCATCGATGAGCATGTAGCGCAGCGAGAAGGGTTGGGCCATGCGCACAATCGTGTCGTAGATGGCCACGTCCCCGTGGGGGTGATACTTACCGATGACGTCGCCGACCACGCGCGCCGATTTCTTGTAGGGCTTGTTCCAGTCGTTGCCGAGCTCGCGCATCGCGTACAGGACGCGCCGATGCACGGGCTTGAGCCCGTCGCGCGCGTCCGGCAGGGCCCGTCCGACGATGACGCTCATGGCGTAGTCCAGATAGGACTGCCGCATCTCGTCTTCGATGTTGACGGGGGACAGCTCTTTGGCGAAATCGACCATGGCGTTATCTAGATCTACGAGAGGGCGGGGGGTGTCGGCATCTTAGCATGTTGCCGGCCCCTCGCGCGCGGGCCCCCCTTGCGAAGGGTGAGGTTAGGAGGGGGTCGAAGCGCTTGGGCTCAAGACGGCGCTCGTCTCAGGCACTGGCGCCCCTTTTACCCCCTCTAAATCTCCCCCTATCTGAAGGGGGAGACTTTGAGCAAAGGTGCGCGAGGCGTCGGTCTGATGGCTGACTACTACAGCGCCTCCGACGCGAAGTCCGCGAGCCGTGAACGCTCGCCGCGCAACAGGATCACGTGGCCGCTGTACTCCCACTCTTTGAAACGGTCCACCGCGTAGGTCAGGCCCGAGGTGGTCTCGCTC
>JBQTJM010000332.1:0-12291 GCA_052387115.1 Gammaproteobacteria bacterium
GGCCCGCCTGCTCGCGCCCCGGAACAAAGAAACCGGCTCCGGGCGCGTGGGGGACGGGGACACGGCCTTCGAGCTCGCCGCGGCCGGGCTCAAGCGTGCCGGCGAGGCGCACGGCGCCGAGCGACTCGGGGCCCTGGCCTCACCCGCGGCGACCCTCGAAGAGCTTTATCTCTTCCAGAAGCTCGCACGCGCGCTCGGGAGTGACAACATCGATCACCGCCTGCGCCAGCTCGATTTCAGCGATGACGCGCAGGCGCCCCTCTTCCCGTGGCTCGGCTGCGCCATCGCCGATCTGGAGCGGGTCGATGGCGCGCTCCTCATCGGGAGCCATCCGCGAAAAGACCAGCCCATCGCCAACCACCGGTTGCGCAAGGCGGCGATGCGCGGCGCGGCCGTGATGGCGGTGAACCCCATCGACTTCGTTTTCAACTACGGGATCGCAGAGAAACTCATCGTCCCGCCGAGCCGCATGGTCGCGGCGCTCGCCGGGATCGCGAAGGCGTTGGCCGAGAGCCCCGCGACGCATATCGCCGAGGCCTTGGAAGGCATCGAGGTCACGGACCTGCACCGGGACATGGCGAAACGCTTGCGCGGGTCCGGATCGGGCCTCGTGCTCCTCGGCAACCTGGCGGTCTCCCACCCACGGTGGAGCGCCCTGCGCGCGCTCGCGGGGTTCATCGCCGAAGCATCCGGGGCGCGGCTCGGCTATCTGCCGGAGGCCGCGAACAGCGTCGGTGCCTGGCTGGCCGGGGTCCTACCCCACCGGCGGTCCGGGGGCCAGACCCTACCCACACCGGGGCTCTGCGCGGGCGCCATGTGGGAAGCCGGCTTGAAGTCTTTTCTCCTCTTCGGGCTCGAGCCGGAACTGGACGCGATGCGGCCGGCCGCGGCGCTTTCGGCCTTGCACGGGGCCGATTTCGTGGTGTCACTCTCGGGCTATCGCACGCCGCTCATGGACGAATACGCCCACGCCCTGCTCCCGATCGGCGGCTTTGCCGAGACCGCGGGGACTTTCGTCAACGCGGCCGGCGAGTGGCAGGCGTTCGACGCGGCCGTCTCGCCACTCGGTGAGGCCCGGCCCGGTTGGAAGGTCCTGCGGGTATTGGGCAATGCGCTCGGCTTGTCCGGCTTCGGCTTCGATGGCATCGAGGAAGTCCAGACCGAGGCGCGCAATGCCACGGGCAATGCCACGCCCGACAACCATTTCAACCCAACGGGCGGCCGGTGGCTGTCCCTCGCCGAGACCCCGCTAGCCGCGCCTGCGAACGGCGCGCTCGATCTCGTCGCGCCCGTGTCCATGCACCGGCTCGACCCCTTGGTACGCAGGGCCGGGGCCCTGCAGCGCACCGCGGACGCAGGCGACGACAGACTCCATATCCACCCGGCGCAGGGCCTTGGGCTAGCCGACGTCGAGCGCGCACTGTTACGACAGGGGGACGCCGTGTTCGAATTACCGCTGGTCCTCGATCCTCGCGTCCCGGAAGGGGTCGTGATGATCTCGGCGGCGCGCGAACCGGCAGTCCGGCTCGCCACGCTGTCCGGGCCCGTGTCGCTCACCAAGGCCGGCACGTGATCGATCAGGCCTTCGCGGCGACGGGTATAGAAGCGGCCGGCTCCGAGCCGGTCATCTGGATCCTCTTTAAGATCATCTTCATCGTGCTCCCGCTCCTGCTCGGAGTCGCCTATCTGACCTTCGCCGAGCGCAAGGTGATCGGGTACATGCAGGTGCGCATCGGCCCGAATCGGGTCGGCCCGCGCGGCTGGCTCCAGCCGATCGCGGACGTGGTCAAGCTGATGCTGAAAGAGGTCATCATCCCGAGCGGCGCCAATCGGGTCCTGTATCTCGCCGCGCCCATCCTGACACTCGCCCCGGCACTCGCGGCCTGGGCGGTCGTGCCCTTCGACAACCTCAAGGTCCTCGCAGACGTCAACGCCGGGCTCCTGTACATCCTCGCCATGACCTCCATGGGCGTCTACGGCATCATCATCGCCGGCTGGGCCTCCAACTCGAAGTACGCCTTCCTCGGCGCCATGCGCTCGGCCGCGCAGATGGTCTCCTACGAGATCGCCATGGGCTTCGCGCTGGTCGGTGTCTTGATCGCCGCGGGCAGCCTGAACCTCCACGACATCGTCGTGGCCCAGGCAGGTAGTCTGCTCCACTGGTTCTGGCTGCCGCTCCTGCCGCTCTTCGTGATCTACTTCGTCTCCGGGGTGGCGGAGACCAACCGCGCGCCCTTCGACATCGCCGAGGGCGAATCCGAGATCGTCGCGGGTTTTCACGTCGAATACGCGGGGATGTCGTTTGCGCTCTTCTTTCTCGCCGAATATGCGAACATGATCCTGATCTCGGCGCTCGCCTCCGTCATGTTCCTGGGCGGGTGGCTGTCTCCGTTTCAGAGCGTCCCGGTCCTGGAGGGTTTGTTCTCCTTCGTGCCCGGGATCGCCTGGCTATTCCTCAAGGTCTCGTTCTTCCTATTCTGGTTCCTGTGGTTGCGCGCGACGTTCCCGCGCTATCGTTACGACCAGATCATGCGGCTCGGCTGGAAGGTCTTCATCCCGATCACCATCGTGTGGATCGTTGTGGTGGGCCTCCTGGTGATGGGCGGGGTACCGCCCTGGTTTGATGCCCGAAATTGATCGTCCCAAAATTGATCGTTAAGGCGCCATGACTGCACCCGCCCGATACTTCAAGAGCCTCTTCCTGACCGAGCTGTTCAAGGGCCTCGGCCTCACCGGTCGCCGGCTCTTCAGCCGCAAGGTCACGGTCCAATATCCCGAGGAGAAGACCCCGCAGTCGCCCCGATTCCGCGGCCACCATGCCCTGCGTCGCTATCCGAACGGCGAGGAACGCTGCATCGCCTGCAAGCTCTGCGAGGCGGTATGCCCGGCCGTGGCCATCACCATCGATTCCGAGCAGCGCGACGACGGCACGAGGCGCACCACCCGCTACGACATCGATCTCACGAAATGCATCTTCTGCGGTTTCTGTGAGGAATCGTGCCCGGTCGATGCGATCGTCGAGACGCGCTTCTTCGAGTACCACGGCGAGCAGCGCGGCGACCTCGTGGTGAACAAGGAACAACTCCTCGCCATGGGCGACCGCTTCGAGAAGGAGATCGCGGAGGATCGGGCGCAGGATGCGTTATATCGTTAGGTGTACCGGTGGAGCTCTTGCTCACAGCAACCGTGGAGGGTGAGCTGAAGCTACGAGGGAGGGGTGGCCTCGGCCCATTGGATGGGCGAGTCTTCAACCCAACGGGTCGGTCTCCGTCGGACTTAATGACAAGACTTTTGTGTCACCTGACTTCAAGGCCCAGAGCTTCGTGTGGAACGCGCACAACCGCGAAACCGTTCACTATCTCGTGACGTCTGACGCGACGACTCTGCCTGCGGTACGCAACCCGCACCTGACGTTCCATCCACCTCACTGGTTTCATCACAAGCTATTATCATGCGCCGCATCGAGGCGTCGCTGGTATATCAACCGTCAGTCGAGACGCGCCAGCGTAAACCCCTGCGGCCAAACGACCTGTCGGCTTGGGAACTGCGGGTCGGAGATTTTCGTGTCTTCTACGACGTTGATTGGCAATTGGAAGTGGTTACCATAAGAGCAATCGGTCGTAAGGAGCACGACACGCTCTACGTTCGCGCTTGGAGATATGACTTATGAGAACCGTGGATGTCCTGTCTGAAACGTCACCCGGCCTCCGCGAATTGCTGGAACTGGCCGATGAGGAGAGCTTACTGCTCAAGACGCCGGACGGAAGGGAATTTATCCTTTCTGAAGTCGATGACTTGAGCCAGGAGATCGAACAGATCCGGAACAACCCGGAGCTTCTGGCTTTTTTAGCGGAGCGTTCTCGAGAGAAAAAGACCTTCAGCCTGCATGACGTCAGGCGAAAGCTCGGGTTATAGGGATCAATTCAGATGGAACAGCTCATCTTCTATTTCTTCGCCGCGATCCTGGTCGCCTCGGGGACGCTCGTCATCACCGTCAAGAACCCCGTGCACGCGGCGCTCTTCCTCGTGCTCGCCTTCTTCGCGAGCGCCGGCGTGTGGCTGCTCTTGGAAGCGGAGTTCCTGGCCATCACCTTGGTGCTGGTCTACGTCGGAGCGGTGATGGTGCTGTTCCTGTTCGTGGTCATGATGCTCGACATCAACCTGACCCCCTTGCGTGAGGGTTTCGCCCGGTTCCTGCCGGTCGGGGGGGCCGTGGCATTCCTCATGGTCACCGCGATGGTCCTGGCAGTCGGCCCCCGCTACTTCGGCGCCGCGCGGGTGGCCGAGGCCGTCCAACACCCCGCGGGCTACAGCAACACGCGCGAGCTCGGGCGCGTGCTCTACACCGATTATCTCTACCCTTTCGAGATCGCGGCCGTGATCCTGCTCGTCGCCATCGTGGCCGCCATCACCCTCACTCTGCGGGAGAAACGCCAGACCAAGGCACAGAAGCCGGAGGAACAGGTGGCCGTACGGCGCGCCGATCGGGTGCGCCTCGTGAAGATGGCGCCTGATGAGAGGCAATGAGGTCCCGGGGGTGAATTGCCAGGAGGAGACTAGGGAAGAACTATTGGAAACGCTACGGACAACGCTCCGAGAGGCGCTGGAGGTAGCCGGGCCGGGGTAGACGACCCGCACAACTCATCGCTCAACCAGGGCCCGCGCAAAGACATCGCGCGCCCATTAACTCGTATGGTAGCTGCCAGGAAACTGCGATGTCCTATTGGAACTACAGGGTGATCCGGAAGCGTTATCCTGAATCGGATGCGATATCATATCAGATCCATGAGGTGTATTACGCCGACAACGGTAGCATTGAACATTGGACAGAGGACCCTGTTCAACCGTTTGGAGAAACGGCGGAAGAGCTAAGGGAAGGGATCAGGTTCTTTCTCCAGGCATTCCGGCGTCCAATCCTTGAGTGCACAGAAGTAGACGGCGACTGGGCGTTGATGACGGATGAGGACCATTCTCCGATCAATGAGGGCCATTACTTCGAGCTGATGGACCGTGCTTCTGTGGCTGTCGATTACGTCTACCAATTTGTAGGAAGCCATCCCCTGCTAAAGCGAGAGACGCGCTTACGAGAAATATATGAGCGTGCCGAGCAAGCTTTGGCGGAGCTTTATCGAGAGGCGGGGCGGGCGGAATTTGAGCGCATGAACGGTCGGCGAGATGCGTAACACTGCGCTCCGCACGGACGCGGCACAGAGCGCACCATAGGGCCCGAACGACCGATAACAGCTCCCCCAATGCCCGCCCTCTCCGATTACCTGGTCCTCGGGGCCATCCTGTTCTGCCTGAGCGTCGCCGGGATCTTCATCAACCGCAAGAACGTCATCATCCTGCTCATGTGCATCGAGTTGATGCTGCTCGCGGTCAACATGAACTTCATCGCCTTCTCGCATTTTTCCGGCGACATCGCAGGGCAGGTGTTCGTATTCTTCATCCTGACCGTGGCGGCCGCGGAATCGGCCATCGGCCTCGCCATCCTGGTGGTGCTGTTCCGCAACCGACAGACCATCAATGTCGATGACCTCGACCATATGAAGGGCTGAATCCTATGGGTGCGGTCTATCTCGCCATCGTGCTTGCGCCCCTCCTCGGCGCCATCGTCGCCGGGGTGTTCGGGAACGCCATCGGCCGCACTTGGTCGCATCGCGTGACCATCACCGCGGTCGCGATCTCGTTCTTCCTCTCGCTCCTGGGCTTCAAGGACATCGTAATCGACGGCGAGCCGCCATTCAACGGCGCGGTCTACACGTGGCTCTCGAGCGGCGGTGTGGACTTCAAGGTCGGGTTCCTCATCGATAAGCTGTCGGTCACCATGATGGTGGTGGTGAGCTTCGTCTCGTGGATGATCCACATCTACACCATCGGTTACATGCACGACGACCCTGGCTACCAGCGCTTTTTCAGCTACATCAACCTGTTCACCTTCGGGATGCTGATGCTGGTGATGGCGAACAACTTCCTTCAGTTGTTCTTCGGCTGGGAGGCCGTGGGGCTCGTGTCCTATCTCTTGATCGGCTTCTGGTACAAGCGCGAGTCCGCGGTCCAGGCCAACCTCAAGGCGTTCCTGGCGAACAGGGTGGGCGACCTGGGGTTCCTGCTCGGCATCGGGGTCATCTTCATGGTCCTGGGCACCCTGGATTACACCGAGGCCTTCAAAGCGGCCCCGACGCTCGCGGGGAAAACGATTAACCTCTGGGGCGATTCGGAATGGTCGCTCCCGACCCTCATCTGCATCCTGCTCTTCATCGGCGCCATGGGCAAATCGGCCCAGGTACCGCTGCACGTGTGGCTACCCGATTCCATGGAGGGCCCGACGCCGATCTCCGCGCTCATCCACGCGGCCACCATGGTCACGGCAGGGATCTTCATGGTGGCGCGCATGTCGCCCCTCTACGAGCTTTCCGAGACGGCCTTGAGCTTCATTCTGGTGATCGGTGCCGTGACGGCCTTCTTCATGGGCCTCTTGGGCCTCGTGCAACACGACATCAAGCGGGTCATCGCCTACTCGACCGTCTCACAGCTCGGTTACATGGCCGTGGCCCTCGGTGCCTCGGCCTATGCGGCGGCGATCTTCCATCTCATGACCCACGCCTTCTTCAAGGCCCTGCTGTTCCTCGCGGCCGGATCGGTCATCATCGGGATGCATCACGAGCAGGACATGCGCAAGATGGGCGGGCTCTGGCGGCACATGCCGATCACCTGGGCCACGATGCTGATCGGGACGCTCGCCCTGATTGGCTTCCCGGGGCTCTCGGGCTTCTTCTCCAAGGACGCCATCATCGAGGCCGTGCACCATTCGCAGTTGCCGGGGGCTGGCATCGCTTATCTCGCGGTCCTCTGCGGGGTGTTCGTGACGTCGCTCTACAGCTTTCGGCTCTTGTTCTTGGTCTTCCACGGCCCGGAACGCCTGGACCACCATACCAAGGAGCATCTGCACGAGTCGCCGCGGGTCGTCACAGGCCCCCTCGTCGTGCTCGCCGTCCCCTCCGTCTTAATCGGCGCCCTGACGATCGGACCGATGCTCTTCGGTGGCTTTTTCGGTTCGTCGATCCGGGTCGCCGAGGCCCACGATGTGCTCGGTCGTATGCGAGAGGATTATCACGGCCTCTTCGGCTTCGTCCTGCACGGCTTCACCTCGATGCCCTTCGTGCTCGCCGTGCTCGGTTTTGTCACTGCCTGGGTCTGTTATCTCTGGCGTCCCGGGATCCCCGGACGGTTAGCCAATCGCTTCCGGGTGATCTACGACCTCCTCGTCCGCAAGTATGGTTTCGACGACTTCAACGACCGCGTCTTCGCGGGCGGGGCGCGCGGCACGGGCTGGGCGCTGTGGCAGCTCGGCGATGTGCGTTTGATCGACGGGCTTATGGTCAACGGCTCGGCACGTTTCGTCGGGTGGTTCTCCGGCGTCGTACGGCAGGTGCAGTCCGGCTATCTGTACCATTACGCCTTCGCGATGATCATCGGGCTTCTGTGTCTCCTCGGTTACTTCGTCTACGGTCTGGGACGGTGAGGCGCCGATGCCACTCCTGAGCCTCGTCATCTGGCTGCCGATCCTGGGCGGCGTGGCCGTGCTGTTCCTCGCGGAGCGCGATCGGGCCATGGTCTCGAAGCTGTCGCTCGCCATCGCGCTCGCCACCTTTGCGCTTTCGCTCCCGCTGTATTTCGGCTTCGATACCGCGACCCCCGCGATGCAGCTCGTCGAGCGCGTGCCCTGGATCCCGGCCTTCGGCATCGATTACCACCTCGGGATCGACGGGATCTCGCTGCCGCTCATCCTGCTCACGACCTTCACGAACGTGCTCGTGATCCTGGCGGGCTTCGAGGTGATCGAGCACCGGCTGGCCCAGTACATGGCCGCGTTCCTGATCCTGGAGGGGCTCATGAACGGGGTCTTCGCGGCCCTCGATGCGATCCTGTTCTATGTCTTCTGGGAGGCGATGCTGGTCCCGATGTTTCTCATCATCGGGATATGGGGCGGCGAGCATCGCGTCTACGCCACCATCAAGTTCTTCCTATACACCTTCCTGGGGTCGGTCTTCATGCTGGTGGCGCTCCTGTACCTCTACTACAAGGGCGGGAGCTTCTCGATCCTCGCGATGCACGGGCTGCCGCTCGATCTCGCGACGCAAAAGCTCATCTTCATCGCCTTTTTGCTGGCCTTCGCGGTCAAGGTCCCGATGTGGCCGGTGCATACCTGGCTCCCCGACGCCCACGTCGAGGCCCCGACCGGCGGCTCGGTGATCCTCGCGGCTATCATGCTGAAGATGGGCGGATACGGTTTTCTGCGCTTCTCGCTCCCCATCGTCCCCGACGGCAGCCATGCCCTGGATGGACTCATGATCGCGCTTTCGCTCGTCGCGATCGTCTACATCGGTTTCGTGGCGCTGGTGCAAGAGGACATGAAGAAGCTCATCGCCTACTCTTCGATCTCCCACATGGGCTTCGTGACCTTGGGTCTCTTCGTCGTGTTCCGCCTGCTCGGAAACGGCGCGACGGCGGGCAGCGCCGCGATGGGCATCGAGGGCGGGATGGTGCAGATGATCTCGCACGGCTTCGTCTCGGGGGCCCTGTTCCTGTGCGTGGGCGTCCTGTACGACCGTATCCATAGCCGCCGGATCCAGGACTATGGTGGGGTCGTCAACACCATGCCGGTCTTCGCTGCGCTCATGATGGTCTTCTGCATGGCCAACGCCGGGTTGCCCGGGACCTCGGGGTTCGTGGGCGAGCTCCTGGTGATCCTGACGAGCGTTAAGGCGAGCTTCTGGTTCGCGGTCTGTGCCGGGACCACCCTGGTCCTGGGCGCGGCCTACACGCTATGGATGTACAAACGCGTGATCTTCGGCGAGGTGGCCAACGAGCGCGTCGCGAAGCTCCAGGACCTCAACCACCGCGAGCTCGTGATCCTCGGGAGCCTCGCGGCCGTGGTGCTCCTCTTCGGCGTGTGGCCCGCGCCGATGCTGGAGGTCATGCACGCGACGGTCGAGCACCTGGTCGAGCACGTCTCGCACTCCAAAGTCGCAATGGCGGTAACGGGGCTCTGAGCAAACATGTCCGACCTGATCCTATCTCTCCCCGAGCTCGTGGTGCTCTGCATGGCCTGCGCGGTGCTCCTCGCCTGCGTGTCGCGGCGCGGCGTCGGGCTCGTTTACCGGCTGTCGCAAGGGACGCTCTTCGGCGCGCTCCTATTAACCATCGCGCTCCGCCCCGGCAATCCAGGTTTCGCCTTCCACGGCTTGTTCGTCAGCGATCTCCTGGCCACGGTATTGAAATCGGCGATCCTCCTCGTCTCCATGGGGGCCTTCGCCTATTCGAGGGATTATCTGGCGGCGCGGCCGTTCCTGAGCGCCGAGTATTTCGTGCTCGGCCTGTTCGCGGTGCTCGGGATGATGGTGATGGTCTCGGCCAACAATTTCTTGACCATCTACCTCGGCCTGGAGCTTATGTCCCTCTCGCTCTATGCCATGGTCGCCATGCACCGGGACTCCGCGGCCGCCTCCGAGGCGGCGATGAAGTATTTCGTGCTCGGGGCACTCGCCTCGGGCATGATGCTCTACGGGATCTCGATCCTCTACGGCGTGACCGGCAGCCTGGACCTGCACGCGGTCGCCGCCTCGCTTTATCAACACGCCGATCGCAGCCTGCTGCTCGTCTTCGGTCTGGTCTTCGTGATCGCGGGTATCGCGTTCAAGCTCGGCGTCGTACCGTTCCACATGTGGATCCCCGATGTCTACGAGGGGGCACCCACCCCTGTGACGCTGTTCCTCGGAACGGCACCCAAGCTCTCGGGCTTCGCCATCGCCTTCCGGCTGCTCGTCGAGGGCATGGAAGGGATGGTGGCGGATTGGCAGCAGATGCTCGTCGTGCTCGCGGTCCTATCCATGGCGATCGGGAACATCGTGGCCATCGCGCAATGGAACATCAAGCGCATGCTCGCCTACTCGACCATCGCCCACATGGGTTTTCTATTGCTCGGGCTCCTGGCCGGAACCAAGAGCGGATACGCCGGATCGATGTTCTATGTCATCGCCTACGCCTTGATGAGCATGGGCGCCTTCGGCATGATCCTCCTCCTGACCCGCGCCCGGTTCGAGTCCGACCGGATCGAGGACTTCAAGGGCCTGGCGGAGCGCAGCCCCTGGTTCGCGTTCGTCATGCTCATGCTCATGTTCAGCCTCGCGGGCGTCCCACCCTTCGTGGGCTTCTGGGCCAAGTGGTTCGTTATCAAGGAGGCCCTGGCCGCCGGTTTCGTGTTGCTCGCCGTCCTCGCCGTGGTCTTCTCCATCATCGGGGCCTACTATTACCTCCGGATCATCAAGCTGATGTACTTCGACACCCCCGAGGAGACCGCGCCGCTCGCTTGTGGCCGCGAAATGCGCCTCGTCATGAGCTTGAACGGCATGGCCGTCCTCGTGCTCGGTGTGAGCCCAGGGGTGCTGATGGCCTTGTGCCTTTCGGCGGTGGGGGCGGGGCGGTAGGCCTCTCCGTGTAACAGGGGACGCGATTCCGGTCCCCTCCCCTGCGGAGCGGGGGAGGGTCAGGGTGGGGGTAAAGGCGCCGCAACCAGGAAAGGGGCTTGGTCAGCGCGTGCAGGCGTAACCCCCACCCGGGCTCTCCCCGCTCCGCAAAAAGCGCGGACAGGGGAGGGGGTTTCTCGGTGCCGTAGACCCGGCTTTGCCTCAGTTGCCTGGGCGCCTCGCAGCATTTCGCCAAAGGGCGGCGAAATCGCAGCACCCGCTACGCATCGGTCGTATCACATGGTGGCTTCTCGGCCACGGCTATCAGACTCAAACCGAAGCCACAATTGACACGGTTCTCGAAATACCGATACCAGGCGTCGAGTACTTTGATCATCACGCGTTTCAGCGTACCCTTCTCGTTGGCCGAGCGCAGGTCCACGCGCAGTAAGCGCGGGAGCACTCGCGAGGCGATGAAATATGGCAGGAATCCCATGGCGTTCCAATAGCGCACCCTGCCGACCCGATATCCCGTCATTTGTAACTTGCCTACCAGATCGCCCCGCTCGTAGCGGCGGAAATGTCCCTGTTCGGCATCTCGCGGCCCGTACAGGATCTGGAACGCCGGGGCCACGATGACCAATCGTCCCCGGGGCTTCAGGAGCGCTCTCATCCGTCGCAACTGCTGAACGTCATCTTGTATATGTTCGAGAACGTCGATGATGGTGATCGTGTCGAACCGGTGCGGCCACCCGTCGATGTCTTCCGGTGAACTGTGCTCGATCCTGAGGGGACCGTGGAGCGCCTGTGCCAGATCGACGAGCTCCCCCGACGGCTCCAGGCCCACCACGTCCTTGCCCTGGTCCTGCAGCAATCGCAGGAGGTGACCACTACCACAGCCGATGTCGAGGACCGAGGTCCCGGTCACCATCGAGGCGACCAGGCTACGTAGATTGCGATTGCGGAAGTCGTTCCCCTGGTTTCCAAGTCGGCGGTAGTGTTCCAGCAGGACATGGTCGGATCCCCTACTCATCCCTTACTGATCCTGGTCTCTGCTCCGGGCATCGTCTCTGTAGTGCCACGTCCGGGTTCTCGCTACTGACCTGGCCAAAATCCATCATCCATCGTCTGGTCAAAGGCCCAAGGGCATGTGTCAGGGAAGATGTTTTTATCCACCCCGCAATCACGAGCCGCTTGGAGTCTCGCGTCTCCGTAAGCCTCCGCGAAGGTCTCTTCCAGCATCCGTTTCAATCCGGGACTTTGCTTCAAGAGCCGCCTTGTCCCGCGGCGCTGCTCCTCGATCGTCAGGGCGGCCCAGCTCTTGTTCGCCGCCGGCTCCGGTTTGAACCGTCATTTCAACAAATGGGCCAGCAACACACCCAACCTGCTTTCCAGCTCTCGCTGCTCGCTCCGCCCCATGTCCTCTAACTCCTCGGCGACCGACTCCCAGTCGACTACGTTGAAACTCCCCTCGCGGATAGCCCGCGCCGTCTCCGTTGTCCAGGTATAAAAATCCCGGTCATGCGGCGCAGGTGCGCTGGTCGCTGGTATTGGATTGTTCCGAGGTTGCGCTTTCATAGTCGCATGGCCTGCTCAATACAGATCTACAGTCCCACAAGCGGCCCCCGCAGTCAAGCGCGGATAGGCGGACGCCTTCCGCCTTTCTCCGCTCCTTCCCGTCCGGGCGTCTGGCCGCGGCTGCTGACTATCTCTCCGAGTGAACGTCTGCTATAGTGATCGCAGTGAATCATGGAGCGTCGAACGAGGGTCGACCGATGACGACCGTGCAAGTGCTTCCCCGGGGCGTACTGTATGAGCACGA
>JBQTJM010000333.1:0-7215 GCA_052387115.1 Gammaproteobacteria bacterium
GCTGGCAAGACACTTGGTCTACACTACAGTCACTTTCAAACTCGACCCCCTGTGTTGATGCGGCTTGCAGAGACCTTTTCCCTAAAAAAACAGCGATTATTGAGGTGAGTTGAGAAAGATGGGCTAAAATCGTTTCGTCTATTCGGGGAACGCGCCGTAGTCGTGGATTGGCAGTCCACGCCTATGAAACCATACGAGCTCGTGGAGTGGTATCGTCGCTTGGGGCAGATCAGCGGTAGCCCGGGGGTGAAGACCCTGGCGGAAGCGGAGGCCGGCTATGCACGGATGGATCAGTCCCGTCTGGACCGGCTCGCAGCGGATTACGGCGCGGATTACGTCGTCCAGCGCAAGCCATTCGAGCTACGCCAGATCAACGGCGAGGTGGTGTTTTCCAACCGGGAGTTCCTGGTCCTTCATGTGAAGCGAGGGTCGCACGCCGATCGTCTCGCGACGGCTGGGAATCTCGAAAGAAGCTCTTTCGCGCCTCGAGAGGAGTAGGGCGAGATGGGAGCCCGCGGGATGCGGTAACGTCGTAACCGCATCGTCTTGGTCGATGCGGTTCGCGAGCGCACCGCATCCGATGGCTGTGGCCCTCAGGACCGCGGCACCGCCGGTGGCGCTTGGCCCGCGAGGTACAGCCAGGTCTCGACCACGGTGTCGGGGTTGAGCGAGATGCTCTCGATGCCCTCATCGAGCAGCCAGCGGGCGAGGTCGGGATGGTCCGAAGGGCCCTGGCCGCAGATCCCGATGTATTTCCCGGCCCGCCGGCAGGCGGCGATGGCGAGGTGCAGGAGGGCCTTGACGGCGCCGTCGCGCTCGTCGAAGCGACCGGCCACGAGCGCCGAATCCCGGTCGATGCCGAGCGTGAGCTGGGTGAGGTCATTCGAGCCGATCGAGAAGCCATCGAAGTACTCCAGAAAGGCCTCGGCCAGGAGGCAATTCGAGGGCAGCTCGCACATCATGATGAGGCGCAGCCCCTCGCGCCCCCGCACCAGGCCGTTGTCCCTGAGGAGCCCAGTCACCTCGCGCGCCTCGTCGAGCGTGCGCACGAACGGGACCATGACCTCGACATTGCGGAAACCGAGGTCCTCGCGCACCCGGCGGAGCGCCCGGCACTCGAGATCGAAGCAGTCGCGAAAGGCCGGTGCGATGTAACGCGCCGCCCCGCGGAAGCCCAGCATCGGGTTCTCCTCCTTGGGCTCGAAGCGCTCCCCGCCGAGTAGATTGGAATACTCGTTGGACTTGAAATCCGATAGCCGCACGATGACCGGTTTACCGGCGAAGGCCGCCGCCAGGGTCGCCACCCCCTCGGTCAAGCGCTCGACGAAGAAGCTCGCCGGATCGGCATATCCGGCCGCGCGCTGTCGGATCTCCGCCTGCAAGGCGGGCGGCAAGCTCTCAACCTTCAGGAGGGCCTTGGGGTGCACACCGATCATCCGGTTGATGACGAACTCGATGCGCGCGAGCCCCACCCCGTGGTTCGGGAGCGCGGCGAACGCGAAGGCGCGCTCGGGGTTGCCCACGTTCATCATGATCTTGACCGGAAGCTCCGGCATGGCTTCGAGCGCGACCGTCCGACGTTCGTAATCGAGCCGGCCTTCGTAGATATAACCGGTCTCGCCCTCGGCACAGGACACGGTCACCTCGGCTCCGTCGACGATCCGTCGCGTGGCATCCGAGGTGCCGACCACCGCCGGGAGCCCCAGCTCGCGGGCCACGATGGCGGCATGGCAGGTGCGGCCGCCACGATTGGTCACGATGGCGGCGGCGCGCTTCATGACCGGTTCCCAGTCCGGATCGGTCATGTCGGTCACGAGCACATCGCCGGACCTGAGCCTCTCCATGCCCTCGACCCCATCGATCAGGCAGGCCCTCCCGGCGCCGATCCGCTGCCCGATGCTGCGACCGGTCGCCAGCACCTGTGAGCGGGTGTTGAGGATATAGCGCTCCAGGTGCTGGGTCGCGGCCCGGCTCTTCACGGTCTCGGGTCGGGCCTGGAGGATATACAGTAGGCCGTCGGTCCCGTCCTTGGCCCATTCGATGTCCATGGCCTGCCCATAGTGTTGTTCGATAGAAAGCGCGTAGCGTGCGAGCGCCTCGGCCTCGGGATCCGACAGGGAATAGCGCCCGCGATCCTCTGGGGGCACTGCGACGACCCGCGTAGGCGGGTCGCTCGACTCGCCCAGGACCATCTTCCACGCCTTGTCGCCGAGGTGGCGTCCGATCACGGCCGGCCGGCCGGCCCGCAGGTTGGGTTTATAGACACACAGCTCGTCGGGGTTGACCGCCCCCTGGACCACCAGCTCCCCGAGCCCGTAGGCCGAGGTGATGAGGACCACCTCCGGAAACCCCGATTCCGTGTCGAGCGTGAACAGTACGCCGCTCGTGCCCACGTCGCTCCGCACCATGCGCTGGACCCCAGCCGACAGCGCCACGGTCTCATGCGCGAAGCCGTGGTGGGCCCGATAGGCGATGGCCCGGTCGTTATACAGCGAAGCGAAGACCCGTCTGACGGCCTCGAGCACCGCCTCGGCCCCGCGGACGTTCAGGAAGGTCTCCTGCTGGCCAGCGAAGGACGCCTCGGGAAGGTCCTCTGCCGTCGCCGACGAGCGCACCGCGACGGCCAATGCGCCCCGCAGCCCATCGAGCCCCCGATAGGCCGCCGCGATCGCCTCGGCGAGGCCCGGCGGGAAAGGGGCACCGAGGAGCCATCCGCGGATCTCGGCGCCGGCCGCGGACAGCGCCCGCACATCGTCCACATCGAGCCCGGCGAGCCGCTCGCGGATGCGCCCTTCCAAGTCCTCTTGGCCGAGAAGGTCGCGATAGGCGTCGGCGGTGGTCGCGAATCCGCCCGGCACTCGAACGCCGGCTTCGGCGAGATGGGCGATCATCTCGCCGAGCGAGGCGTTCTTGCCGCCGACCCGGTGCACATCCCGCATCCCGATCGACTGGAAATCGATGATATAGGCTGGTGTCATCGTCCTCTCCCGGCATCGCCGCGCCGGTCTCTTGCACTTCGACCCCGGCCAGGGGCCCACGCATTCCCCGGGCCTCGCTCACCGGCGCTTGAACGATCCGACGCCGGCGGTGGCCGTCACAGGGCCGCCATTCTACGCCACGGTGCACGAGCGGTCCTCGAAACGGTCCGGCTCGATCCGGCGGCGTAATCCGTGCCCATCCGGCCGCCTCTTCCGCGGCTTGGCCGTCGCCCCTTGGAAGGGTTGACCGTCCGGTGTGATTCCGCTGTGTCCGCCTTGATACGCGATCCGGGTGCCTTCGCCCTCCAGGTCAGGATCGCGGTGCCCATCCCGGCGGCCTCCACGGCTTTGTGCTGAACGCGCGCTGCAGCCGACGCCGTGGATCGCCGTCGCCTTCCCAAGCCCTCGTGTCCGGCGCCGCTGCCCTGGCGTCACATGTACAATTCACTGCCAGCGCGGAGTAAGATTCAACCATGCGAGTAGCCACTGGAACGGTTGTCTCCGGCCAAGTCGAGACGACCCACAGGGTCGTTTCAATCCGTTTCGCCGGGTAACCGGCGTCCCTACGGCGCCGCCTCGAACAGCGATTCGTCAACCAGCAAGTTTACGGAGAGTGATATGGCTGCCACAGTGGCTCAGATGACAAAAGGCGAACTCAGGGAAATGATTGAATCCATCATCGAGCAGAAGTTACTAGAATTGCTTGGTGACCCTGATGAAGAGCTGCCTATTAGAAAGTTGATGCGTGATAGGCTCTTGCGCCAGAAACAGGCTGTTGCAGAGGGTGAGCACGGTGAACCGTTTGAAGATGTGGTGCGACGACTTAGCTTGGAGTGATCACCGTGTATCGCATCCGCATCTTGGATGCGGCTATCCGTGAATTAGCGCGGTTAGATAAACCTGTTGGTCGTCGCATCGTTGAGCGCATCCATTGGTTGGCTGCGAATCTGGACGAGATCAAACCTGAAGCATTGACGGGTGACCTCGCAGGACTCTATAAACTCCGCGCGGGTGATTACCGTGTCATTTACGAGGTGGTTCACGACGAACAGACGATCGTGATTCATGCGATTGGTCACCGCAGGGAGATTTACCGAAAGCGGTAAAAGGCACGAAACGATGCACGCACTACGTTTCAGGAGCAGAATATAGGCTAACCAATAACCAATAAGGATTGAGACGACCTGAAAGGTCGTTTCAATCCGTTGTTGAAGAAGGCCGGCACGGCGCTTCGTAAGGGGAATGCTTCAGTAGAGCGCGGGTAGCGTCGTGATGGGTGGCGGTCGCTTGAGGCGTAGACCGGTCAGAGTAGCAGTAGCGGATGCGTTGTGCCGGATTTTCATGATCCGCTTGCGTGGGGAAACGCTACGTACTCTGGTTCTCGAGACCAAAGGGTTATGACCCACTCAAAGAGGTCAAAGCCCAGGCAGCAGGCCGCACAGCGCTGGTGCCGAGCTGTCTGCCGACGGCGCCTCCGGGCAATGGCGATACGCGCTGGCCGAACGGGTCTCCGATGTGGGGAGGTTCATCTCCGAGGCCGCAGGAAGCTAGTCGCGCGGTCAGTCCGGCGTTTCCATTTCCTTCGCCCGCACGGGCTGTTGCGGGTATGATAGTACTGCTATCTACGAGACCGCTACCTCCCCTCGTGACCCTCAAACGCTGGCTCATCGCCCTGCCGCTCATCCTCGTCGCGGCCGATCCCCGAGCCGGTGAGCCCGGTCGCTTCGGCGCCCAGGGTAATCGACGGCCGCGGCTATGAATCGCGGGTCACCAAATCGCTGATCGAGGCCTCGTGAAGCAGTTGCAGTTGATCGATCTCTTGTCCCGGGGGCTGGAAAATACGCTTCGGCGCGGCAACCCGTGGTGGCAAGGCGATCCACTCGTCGGCCTGCCCAGGCTCAGGCGCTGGGCCTTCGAGCCCGTGCGGCGAGGGATCGAGAAGGGCATGACCAAGGTGACCGTCTTGCGCGGACCGCGGCAGATCGGTAAGACGACGCTACTCAACCAGGTCATCGAGGATCTGCTCAAAAGCGGCATCGCGCCGCACCGCATCTTCCGCGTCCAGTTCGATGAGCTGCCGGAGCTGCGGCGGCTGACGCAGCCTATGCTCGATCTTGCCTGGTGGTATTCCGACCAGGTGCTCGGCAGGTCGTTTCACCGCGCGGCGGCCGATGGCGAAGGCGCCTACATCCTGCTCGATGAAGTGCAGAACCTGGCCGACTGGGCGCCCCAGCTCAAACACCTGGTCGATCTGCAACCGGTGCGCATGGTCGTAACCGGCAGCTCCGCCTTGCGCATCGAGGCCGGTCGCGACAGCCTCGCGGGACGCATCACCACGATCGAGATGGGACCGCTATTGTTGCGCGAGATCGCACGGCTGCGTGACTTCGGCGAGATCCCTCCTTTTCTACCCCACAACGGTCTCGCACCACTCAAAGACATGGCATTCTGGCAAGACCTTCGTGCCTTCGGCCAGGAACATTCCGCTGTTCGACACCAGGCTTTCGCGGCGTTCTCTGAGCGTGGTGCCTACCCGGTGGCGCAAGCGAACGCGGAGGAGCCATGGGAGCGTGTGGCCGATCTCCTCAACGAGACCGTCATACGCCGCGCTATCCAGCACGACTTGCGCATGGGGCCGAAAGGGCAGAAACGCGATGAGCACTTGTTGGAAGAAGTCTTCCGGCTGGCTTGCCGGTATACCGGGCAGTCTCCGAAACAGGCCCTCTATCTGGACGAAATCCGTCACGCCATGCACGGCAACATCGGCTGGCAGCGCATCCTTGCATACCTGAAATTCCTCGATGGCACTCTGTTACTGAGACTGATCGAGCCGCTGGAGCTGCGCCTGAAGCGCCGGCGCGGCCCACCCAAGCTCTGCCTTTGCGATCACGCGTTGCGAGCCGGGTGGTTGGCCGAGTATGTCCCCATCGACCCGGTCGGCTTGGAAACAGTGCCGCATCTGGCAGATCTGGCTGGGCGGATCGCGGACAGCACGGCGGGTTATTTTATGCGATCCATCGTGAATCTGGACGTGGCGTATTTTCCGGAACGCAGCGCCGAGCCCGAGATCGATTACGTGATCACGATTGGGGAGCAACGCGTGCCGATCGAGGTCAAGTATAGACGCCGCGTGGATTTCAGTGATACGCATGGCCTGCGGGCATTCGTGGAAAAGGAGCACTATCGAGCGCCTTTCGGCCTGTTATTGACGCAGCAGGATGTCGTCGCCGTCGACGACCCACGTATCGTCGCCATGCCGCTCTCGACGTTCTTACTGCTGCGATGAACGCGATGAGGAGCACCTACCCACTGCCCTTGGCGCTATCATAGGGTAAGCCCCATGGTCCTCGACCGTCCGCAGCGCTTGGAGAACCCTTCGCCATGACCCTCAAACGCTGGCTCATCTCGCTGCCGCTCATCCTCGTCGCGGCGTTCGCCCAGTCGTATTTCTGGGTGCCGACCTACGAGGACCAAAGCACGGGGAATCCGGCGCGGCTCTCGAAGTACATCGATGCCTCGATCGGCGACGCCGAGGTCCTGAACCCGATCCTGAACGCCGACACGGTGAGCAGTCAGATCACGGGGCTGGTGTTCGAGGGTCTCTTGGACCTCGACGCGGATCTGCGGCTGCGCGGGCGCATTGCGACGGACTGGGGGGTGACCGAGGAAGCCTACCTCCTCGTCAATCCCGAACGCCGGTTTCCCGACGGAACGCCGGTGAGCGGGCCGGCGCTCTTGCGACGTATCGGAGAGGGGATGGCGAGCGGCGAATTGCGGGCGCTCGAAGGGCTCGTCATCACCATGCGTCTCCTGCCGCCGGAGCGGCGCACCGAGGCGATCGAGCTGCCGCCGCAAGGGGACGCGGCGCCCCAGAAGCTCGGTGTGACGGTCGAGGTGCCGGAACGGCTACACTTCTCCCTCAAGCGCGTGGACCAGGATTTCTTCGGGTATCTCGAGCCCGTGCTGGGCCCCGATTATCTCACGGGCTTTCCTTACGAGCGGCACATCCGTACCGAGGGCCCCGCGGCGCTCGAAACGATACGACCCCGGTTCGCCGAGATCCTGCCGGTCGCCGAGCACAACCCGGTGATCCTGTTTCATCTCCGGAAGGGCGTGCGCTTCCACGACGGCCACGAGGTCACGGCCGAGGACGTGCGCTTCACCTACGAGGCCATCATGAACCCCAAGAACCTCTCGCCGCGCGGCTCCGACTTCGAGCCCATCAAGCGCGTCGAGG
>JBQTJM010000334.1:0-16422 GCA_052387115.1 Gammaproteobacteria bacterium
GTATGACGATGGCATCGATCCGGAACGGTCGTCGAGCGCGTACGGAACCGAAGGCTTCGCGTAAGGCTTCGATGTTTTCGGTCAGCAAGCGACGGCGGCGTTCCAGCAATGCCACGGTGAAAAAATAGGAGCCGCCGGGAAGATATACGCGTACGTAATCAGGCATGGTGAAAAGGCTGGCTCATGTGCCGGCTTCCGGAAGGCGGGTTACGCGATAAGGCCGCTAACCCGCCCTACGGTTTCTCGTCGATCGCGAGGATGCCCTTGCTGGGAGCCACGAGGGCATGGGCGCATTCTTCAAGTTCCATCGTCGGATTCCTCGAGTTGCGATTAGCGGATGATTCTAGCACGGGCCTGGGCGCAGGCCGCCTCCAACGGCTCGCGCTTACCCAGCGTTTAGAGTGTGCTGCCAGAGCACGAGGACCGACACGGCGGCGAGCACCAGCACGGCGACGTGCAGCCAGGCCCAACGGCGGAAACGGCGGGCCAGCGTCAGCGGATCGCGGTTCGATAAGAGGTACGGGCGGCCGTCGGCCGGGGCACGTAAGAGATGCGCTGCCGCCAGCGGGCCGGACTCGAGGTGGCGGCGATCGACCTCGCGTTCGGCGGCTTCCCGGGCTCTGGCCCATTCCGCGAGGTTCACCTCCCCGTCGCGATCGAGGTCGAAGCGCTCCCCGAGGCTGGAGGGCTCGCGCTTCCACTCCGAAAGCAGGGCCCCGACCTCTGCGCGCCGATCGAAAGTCCCTAAGGTCCCCCCGAGTGTCGTCAGTTGTCCCAGGGCATACAGGGGATCGCCCGGCGCTAAATAATCGAGGGCGTAGCGGTACTCACCTTGGACCCAGGAACGCCGGCGGGCCCCGGTGACCTCGGCATGGTCGGGATCGACGACACAGGTGCCGGAGGCGTCCCGCAGCAGAAAGGTGTCGGAGCTGCGCTCGTGCGAGGTCGATGACCAGCCCTCGCTGGTGCGGCGAGAGACGACACAGCGATACCATACACACGGTGGACCCGAAAGATAACCGAGCGCCGGGCTGCCGGGGTGCAGCTCGCAGCGCCCCACGAGCTCGACATAGCCCTGGGCGGCGCTGGCGATGAGGGAGGTGGGCGTATCGGCGACCAGTCGATAACGGCGCAAAGCCGCAAGCCAGGCGACCAGACTGCAAATGCCGACGAGCGCCAGCGCGCCGGTCCGGTAGAGGGGCTGCCTCACCACATAGGCGACCCCGAACAGCAAGAGGTGGCCGGCCGAGATGAGGCGATGCAGGACCTCGAGCCGCAGCTCGCCCAGCATCGCGATCACGGTCGATCAGGATTGCAACAAGGCGCGCACGTCCACGTCCTCCGTCTCCGCGCGATCGAAGGACAAGAGCTTGAACGCCGTGAAAGCGAAGGTCCGGGCGATGAAGACGTCCGGGAACAGCTCGAGCGCGATGTTGTTGGTATTGGCCGACTCGTTATAGAGCTCGCGGCGGTCCGCGATCGTGTCCTCGAGACCGGTGATACGCGCCGCAAGGTGCTGGAAGTTGTCGTTGGCCTTGAGCGTGGGATAGCTTTCCACCAGGGCGAAGAGCTGCCCTAGCCCCGTGCGCAACGCACCTTCCGCGGCACCGAGCGCGTCCACGTCGCGCCGCTCGCGCGCCTCGGCGACCCGGCTGCGCGCCGCGATGACCCGTTCCAGCGTCTGCTGCTCGAATCTCATGTATTCCCGGCACACCGCCACGAGCTTGGGTAGCTCGTCGTGCCGCTGTTTCAGCACGATATCGATGTTGCTCCAGGCCTTTTGCACGTGGTTCCGCAGCGCCACCAGTCGGTTGTAGGTGAGCGCGGCATAGATGCAGAGGACGCCGCAAAGGACCAGCAGCGTGTAGGCGGTGACACTCATGTGATGATGCCCTCGTTGTGCCTTTTAGAGAAACTGCGAGAGACGGTCGCTCGCCGCGGTGCTTAGCGGCCCGGCCCGCGACGGTCATTAGCGCCCTGTCGTGCGCCGATCCGGGCCCCGAATGAGAGTCGAAATCGAGCGCGAACCCTAATTCGTACAAATCGCCCGGAGCCCGAGCGGGATCTACACGACGCAGAACGCCCGTGCTGGGACGTATGACACGCCGAAATCAGGCTGATACGATAGCTGCGCCGTGAAGACCTGTCCCTTCTGCGCCGAGACTATCCAGGCGAAGGCCATCAAGTGCCGCTACTGCGGCGAGTTCTTGGACGGGCGCCCCTCGCAAAGCCGATTCCCACCGGCGTACTGGGGTTACGAGTACCGCTCCGAGGCGCAGATCTTCGGCTGGCCCTTGATCCACGTTGCGCAAGGGATGGACCCGGACACCGGCCGCCCGCGCGTGGCCAAAGGGGTGATCGCGGTCGGGAATGTGGCGGTCGGGGTCTTGGCCATCGGCGGGATCGCGATCGGGGGCCTGGTGCTCGGTGGGCTGGGCCTCGGGGTGCTGGCGATAGGCGGGATCGCGGCAGGGGGCGCCGTGCTGGGCGGGGTGGCGGTCTCGGTGTACCTCGCGATCGGGGGCCTCGCGATATCGGGGATGTATGCGCTCGGCGGGCTGGCGATCGCCCCCCACGCGATCGGGGCGCTCGGCAGCGACCCGGAGCTCATGCGCTGGCTGGAGCAACGCTTCCCAGCGGCGCGTGAATTATTCGAAGGTTTCACGCGATGAGATCAAGCGTTCCACGCCCATGCCGGGACAGCGCCCACTGCACGTGCTCGCGCACCAGATCCGAGGGATCGGAGGCACGGCTCGCCAGGGCCTGCACCACCGCCGGGCTGGTCGGGGCGTTCCCCAGCGCCACGGCGATATTGCGCAACCAGCCCGAATAACCGATCCGGCGGATGGCCGAGCCCTCGGTGCGCTTGCCGAACTCGGTCTCCCTCCAAGAAAACAGGTCGGCGAGGTGCGGCGCGTCGAGGCCGTGGCGGGGGGCGAAATCGCGCTCGCAGCTCAACCGTGCAAAGCGGTTCCAAGGGCAGGCGAGCTGGCAGTCGTCGCAGCCGTAGATGCGGTTGCCGACCAGCGGCCGCAGCGCCACGGGGATGGGGCCGTGTAACTCGATAGTCAGGTAGGAGATGCACAGGCGCGCGTCGACCTGATAGGGAGCGACGATGGCGGCCGTCGGGCACACCGCCATGCAGGCCGTGCAGCGGCCGCAATGCTCGCGACCCTGTGGGGGGTCGATGGGCAGGGGCAGATCGGTGTAGATCTCCCCGAGGAAGAACCACGAGCCGCGATCCCGGCTGATGAGGTTCGAGTGTTTGCCTATCCATCCGAGACCGGCGTTCCGGGCCAGGGCCTTCTCGAGGACCGGGGCACTGTCGGTGAAGACCCGATGACCGGACGGTCCGGCGACGTGTTCGATCCGAGAGGCGAGGCGCCGCAGCCGTCCCCTCAGGACCTTGTGGTAGTCGCGTCCCAGCGCATAGCGTGACACATAGCCGAGCCGGGGATCGGCCAGGACCGCGTGCGCGCGCGCCAGCGGCTGTTGCAGATAATCCATGCGCACCGCGATCACCCGCACGGTCCCCGGCACCAACTCGGCCGGGCGGGAGCGCTTCGTGCCATGGCGCTCCATATAGTCCATGGCGCCGTGGAAGCCGCGCGCGAGCCAGTCCCGGAGCCGGGCCTCGTCCTCCGGCAGCGCGACGCCGGTGACGCCGATCCCCTGGAAGCCCAACTCCCGGGCCCAGGTCTTGATATCGCCGGCCAGGCGCCGGTAGTCGAGCCCGGTCCGCGGATTCATCTAGGTATAGGACCCGCGCGCCTCGCGGATACGCTCGTAGGCGCCACGGATGTCCCGGGTCTTTTCGGTCGCGACCTTGATCATCTCCTCCGGAAGTCCCTGGGCCAGGAGCTTATCGGGGTGGTGCTGGCTCATGAGCCTTCGATAGGCCTTTTTGACCTCGCCATCGCTCGCGCTCTCCGGAACGTTGAGGATGGCATAGGCGTCCGCGAGCCCGTAAGGCGGCGGGGGGGCTTCGGGCCTGGCCTGTCGCCGATGGCGACCCTCGGCACGCACCATGGCCTCCAGTTTCCGGAACTCGAGGTGCGAGAACCCGAGGCGATCGCAGATGTGGAGCAGGATGCGCTCCTCCGCGGTGCCGAGCGCCCCGTCGGCGTAGGCTGCCGCGAGCTGGATCTCCAGGAACAGGCGCAACAGGCGCCGCCGGCCGCGGACCTCGTGACGGAGCTGGCCCAGGATCTCCTCGAGCGGAAAGCCCGGCGACTTGCCTTCGTTGAAGAGACCCATGGCGGCGCGCGCCTGATCCGGCGACAGGTCCATGCGCGCCATGACCAGGCGCGCGAGAGCGATCTCGTCGGGCGAGACCCGCCCATCGGCCTTGCAGAGATGGCCCATGATGCAGAAGGTCGCCGTGAAGAAGGCGGTCTGGATCTCCTCGCGCGACCCCGGTGGTCTCCGCGCGGGGCCGACGAACGGCCGGTCCAACCCCCGATCGACGTTGTGCCCGAGCGCCGCCCCGAGCACCGCGCCTAGCGGTCCGCCCAATAGGAAGCCGAAGGCCCCGCCGACGATCTTGCCCCACCACGCCATGAGCATGGCATTGTACCAGCCGGCGGCGCCCCGCCCTTTCCTGCTGCAATACGCCACCGGTTGCTATATTCTCAGCCCTGCGGGCCCCGATCGCATGCAGCCCGCACTATCCAGCCCCGGTTTTTCGCGCCTGCCCTGCGCCCATGATCGAGTTCCTGCTCACCTGGTACCGGCGGTATCTTTCCGATCCGCAGGCCGTGCTTCTCGCGGTGTTTCTGGCGCTCTCGTTCGCGGTCATCTTCTTGATGGGCCGAACCCTGGCCCCGTTGCTGGCGGCGATCGTGATCGGCTATCTCTTGGAGGGGCTGGTCGCCCAGATGGAGAGGATGAAGATCCCGCGGCTCCTCGCGGTGGCCTGCGTGTTTTCACTGTTTCTGGCCGCCGTCGTGTTCCTGGTGCTGGGCCTCATTCCGCTCCTCTACCACCAGGTCGCCGATTATGTGCAGGGTTTGCCGCGGCTCATCAACGATGGGCAGCAACTGCTCCTGCGGATGCCCGAGGCCTTTCCGGGATTCGTATCGACCCAGGACGTCGTGGACCTGACGGTGGTGATCCGGCGCGGCATGGCCGACTTCGGTCAGAACGTCCTGTCCTCGTCGCTCGCATCGATCCCCGCCATCATGACCGCGCTCGCTTATGTCTTCCTGGGATCGCTCTTGGTGTTCTTCTTCCTGAAGGACAAGCTGGTGATCATGGCCTGGGCACGGGGCTTCCTGCCCCGCGACCGCGGTATCCTGGTGCGCGTGTGGCGGGAGATGGACGACCAGATCGGGAACTACGTGCGCGGCAAGTTCATCGAGATCCTGATCGTCGGCTCCGCCACCTACATCTTCTTCGTGTTCCTGGGCCTGTCCTACGCGGCGCTGCTCGCGGTGCTGGTGGGGGTATCGGTGATCGTACCGTTCGTGGGCGCCGTGGTCGTCACCGTGCCGGTCGCCTTCGCCGGCTACGGCCAGTGGGGTTGGGGCACCGAGTTCGCGTGGTTCATGGGCGGCTATGCGCTGATCCACGTGCTGGATGCCAATCTGCTCGTGCCGCTGTTGTTGTCGGAGGCCGTCAATCTCCACCCCGCGGCCATCATCGTCGCGCTCCTGATCTTCGGGGGGTTCTGGGGCTTCTGGGGGGTGTTCTTCGCGATCCCGCTCGCGACACTGGTCAAGGCCCTGCTCAGCGTCTGGCCCAGGCCCCCGGCGGTGCCGCTGGACGCGGCGTCGGAGACGGGATAGCGCGTCAACGGCGCCGATGCGGCGCGCGCCGACGCTCAGTGCACCAAGCCCGATCGGCGGCTGCCCGAGAGCGCCTGTTGCTCGAAGCGCACGTAGGCATTGAAGGCCAGGAGCGCGTCGTTCGAGCCGTAGGCGCCGAGCAGGAGGGGCTCGGTATCGGCGATCGGGGTCGTCAGCGTGGCCGTGTACATGCCAGTGTCGGGGTTGCGGTGGAGCCTCGCCGTGAGACGGCGCCAGGTGCATTCCATCAGGGTGTGGGTCATCGGCGGTGCTCGTGTCCCCGCGGGTGCGGGATGAGGCGCCGCTAGCGGCGCGGGCCTTGAGTCCTTGAGCGCGCGTATGGGTCACACGCGGTCATTGCAATCGGGCGTTTCCACCGCCATCATTAGGGGTTCTAAACGGGACGATGAGTCGCCGTCGGGCCGCATGGCTCGCGCCGGCGACGGCACCAGGACAACAACAAGACGGCGCCCCTCTTTCATACAAGCTATAGCCCGCGGATTGATGGACGCGCTCCGGGGGGCTCTAGTCGGCGTCCGACGAGAGGCGCGAGCCCCGATCCACCGGTTGGTAGAGCGGTGACCCGGCCGGCGCTTCGAGGATGACTACATGCAAACCAATCATAAAATGGCTCCGGTATCGCGACGGCAGCGCAAGACCGTGGCGTTCAGGCTGGATATCGACGCGGTCCGCAAGGCCTACCGGCGCTACGCTGGTTTCTACGACCTCTATTTCGGACCGGTCATGCAAAAGGGGCGGCGAGCCGCGATCCGACAGATGGACTGCCGGTCCGGAGAACGCATCCTGGAGGTCGGCGTGGGCACCGGACTGTCGCTCGGCCTGTATCCCCGATCCGTGCGCGTGACCGGGATCGACGTTTCAGCCGAAATGCTCGAACGTGCGCATGCGCGCAAGCAACGCCTGCGGCTCGACCACGTAGTGGATCTCAGGGAGATGGATGCCGAAACCATGCAGTTCGAGGACCACGCCTTCGACAAGGTCGCGGCCATCTACGTCGCTTCGGTGGTACCGAACCCGGTGCGCCTGGTCAACGAGATGCGCCGGGTTTGCAAGCCGGGCGGCCAGATGTACTTTCTGAATCACTTTCAGAGCCGCAATCGATTGATCGCAGGGATGGAGCGGGTGCTCGCGCCGCTGTCCAAGCTGCTCGGCTTTCATCCCGACATGTCGCTCGAGGGTTTTATCGAGGACACCCGGCTCGAGGTGATCGATCAAAGCCGTACCAACATGCTCGGTTACTGGACGCTCATCACGGCCCGCAACGATGCTGGCGTCGTCGACGCCGCGTAGCTGCCTGCGGAGGAGTTTTCCATCCTCGGGGCCGCCGTCGTGGACCGGAGATCGAATACCTGGGTTCCACACAGCATTAAATTAAGACTGATGCGGAGATCACCGCGCAGCCAGGGATCCCGGGCACTGCGACCACCCCCGAACGCTAGGGATCCGGGTGGGTCTCCATGAAGAGCCCCGCGATCCCAACCGCGGCGCGCGGCGTGTCTTCGTGGACGTAGGTCAAGACCGGCACCCCGATGTCACGCCGCACGTGCTCCAGCGCCTTGACCCCGCGCTCCATCCCCAGGCCGCGAAAGCTCTGGCCCTCGCCCACTACGCGCGCCCCGGAATGACAACCTCCGGCACCAGCTTCAATGCCTGTGCGCGGCGAACAAATCCATGGTCATCAAAGCTCACGAATCGGCCGCAGGCGGCGCTGCACGCCCAGTGGAGGGCATCGGCGAAGTCCAGGCCGCGCCGGTGGAGCTCGACGGCATCCTTTACCGCTTCCCATCGTTCCACGGTGACATGGGCCATGCCGAGCAGGTGATCGATGGTCTGACAGAAGGGTTCCGTTTTCACCGCATAAAACCCGCGCATCACCCACTCAAATTCTAGGACGACGGTCAGCGGCACGAAGACCGCCGATGATTCGATCATTACGTGCCGCGCACGCGGACGCTGCCGCTTGGCTTCGGCGTCGTCCGGGTCTTCGCAGTAAAAGCGAGCGAGGATATTAGTATCAACCGCAATCATGCCGGCCCTCGATCATTCTTCCTGAGGACGTTTGCGGCGTCGAACTCCGCCAGGCGCCTGGGCTTGCCCGTGGCCTTGAGCTTGACCAAACCGTAGCCGACCGCCGGATCGGACGGGGTCACCCGCCGTCTGGCGACCAGTCGGATGGCGCCTCCTTCATCGATAAACTCCACCTGGGTGCCCGGCGTAAGACCATACTTCGCCCTGATTTCGGCTGGGATGACGATTTGGCCCTTCTCGGTTAGCGTGGCTGCTGGCATGGCGAGGCCCCCGGAGATCAAGGAGATGTCATTGTAGCACGGCGCTTACCGGGTAAGTACTGCGAGGGGCGAGGTGGTATGTGGGGAACGGGTGCTGCGCGGAGGTCAGTGCCCACCGGGGCGATGGGCCCTCGCTGCTCCCGCGCCCCCTCATGGCAGGAGATCGGCGACCGCGACCGCGCGGCTCGCCCCACTCGGCATCAGCGTTTCGCCCTTTTTTGCGATCCGGTGCTCGAGATAGTCTGCGCCTTGCGGGTTGCTGTAGACCTCGACCACGCCCTGGACGAGGTTGACCAGCCAGTATTCCGGGATGCCATTGCGGGCATACAAGAGCCGCTTGGTGGAACGGTCGTAGGCGAGTGTGGTGTCTGCGATCTCGACGAGGAGCACGGCGTGGCCCGGGTGCCCGGTTAGGAAATCCCGCGGCCTGCCCGGGACGATCGCGACATCGGGCTCGGGTGCCGAGCCGGCGTCCACGGCCAGGGGAGACTGAATGCGGATGACATGGCCGTCTCCGTAGGCACGGCGCAGGGCGTCGTGCAGGAGGCACAGGGCCACCGCGTGCGGTTCGTTCTGAGGCGCCATCTCGACGATCTCGCCGTCGATCAACTCCAGGCGGCGGTCGGGATCGAAGCCCCCGAGCCGCACCACACGCTCATATTGCTCGCGCGTCCAGCGATGAGGCCTGGGAAGGGTGCTCATGACCACTCCAACATAGTCCCGGGGACGATAGGAAACAAGCCGCCGGCGGCGGAGAGGGTGTGAAGAGAACCGCCGCGGCTCCGGCCATGGATCGAACACCCAGAGCGATCGGTCGCCCTGCGACAACGATGTCGCGGGTGCGCCTGGGTTCTGGAAAAGTCCCTAGAGCCAGTAGACGACGACGAACAACAGGAGCCACACCACGTCCACGAAATGCCAGTACCACGCGGCGGCCTCGAAGGCGAAGTGGCTGTCGGGTGTGAAATGGCCGGCCATGGCGCGGCACAGGATCACCGCGAGCATGATGGCGCCGAGGGTGACATGGAAGCCGTGAAAGCCGGTCAGCATGAAGAAGGTGCTGCCATAGATCCCCGAGGTGATCTTGAGTCCCAGCTCGCGGTAGGCATGGGTGTATTCCAGGCCCTGCAACACCAGGAACAGGACCCCCAAGGCCACCGTGAGCGCGAGCCCGACGATGAGCTGGCGGCGGTTGGCGTGCACGAGGCCCCAGTGCGCGGCGGTCACGGTCACCCCGCTGGAGAGCAGGATCAGGGTATTGATGGCCGGCAGGCCCCAGGCCCCCATGGGCTCCAGGGCCTGCGTATAACCCTCCGCCGAAGGCAAGGTGAGCAGCGGCCAGACGGACTCGAACCCGGGCCACAAGAGCGCGTGGGTCGAGAGCTTCTCGCCCACTCCGCCGAGCCACGGTACCGAATACACGCGGGCATAGAAGAGCGCGCCGAAGAAACCGGCAAAGAACATGATCTCGGAGACGATGAACCACGCCATCCCCCACCGGAAGCTCTTATCGACCTGTTCGTTGTATCTCCCGGCCTCCCCCTCGCGGATCACGGTGCCGAACCATCCGAACAGCATGACGAGCAGCACGACGAAGCCGAAGCCCATGACGTAAGGTGCACCGCTGATGTCGTTGACGAGAAGGGCCAGTCCCCCCAAGGTGAAGAAGAGACCGAAGCTCCCGATGAGGGGCCAGGGGCTGGGTTCGGGTAGATAGTAGCTGTGCGGCTGTCCCTTCATCGGCGGTCCCCCAAGGTGCTGGTGCGGTGGGTCTAGTAGAGGTGCGTCCAAATGAATATCGCATAGAACAGCGCGGCCAGGAGGCCCAGCGATCCTGCCAGTATTCCGTTCGTTACTCGCTTCCTTCTCTGTCTGGGCGACCGGGCCCTGGCGGTTTCCATCAGTCCCCTACCCCTAATGGACCACGGGTGGGGTGGCGAAGCTGTGATAGGGGGCCGGCGAGGGCAGGGTCCATTCGAGCCCCGTGGCGCCGTCCCAGATCCGCGCCTCGGCCGTACGCGTGCCGGCGAATACGGCCTTGAGCACGATGAACAGGAACAGGAGCTGGGAGCTGCCGAACACCCAGGCCCCGAGGGACGAAAGCATGTTGAAGTCGGCGAACTGCAACGCGTAGTCCGGGATCCGCCGCGGCATGCCGGCGAGCCCCAGGAAGAACTGCGGGAAGAAGGTCACGTTGACCGCCACGATGGAGATCCAGAACTGGATCCTGGCCAGGCGTTCGTCGTACATGCGCCCGCTCCACTTCGGCAGCCAGAAATAGATCGCGCCCACGATGGCGTAGATGGCGCTGATCCCCATGGTGTAGTGGAAGTGGGAGACCACGAAGTACGTGTCGTGGTACTGGTAGTCGGCCGGCGCCATGGCCAGCATCATCCCAGTGAAGCCACCGACGGTGAAGATCATGATGAACGCCAGGGCGCACAGCATGGGCGCCTCGAAGCTCAACGAGCCCTTCCACATGGTGCTGACCCAGTTGAAGATCTTGACGCCCGTGGGGACCGCGATGAGGATCGTCGCGTACATGAAGAAGAGGTTTCCCGCGAGCGGCATCCCCACCGTGTACATGTGGTGGGCCCATACGATGAAGGACAGGAACGCGATCCCGACGAGCGCGTAGATCATCGAGGCGTAACCGAACAGCGGCTTTCTCGAGAACGCCGGGACGATGTGCGAGATGATTCCGAAGGCCGGCAGGATGATGATATAGACCTCCGGGTGTCCGAAGAACCAGAAGATATGCTGGAACAGGACCGGGTCGCCGCCCCCGGCGGCGTCGAAGAAGCTGGTGCCGAAATGGCGGTCGGTCAGGAGCATGGTGACGCCGCCGGCGAGCACCGGCAGCGCGGCGATGAGCAGGAAGGCGGTGATGAGCCACGCCCAGCAGAACATCGGGAGCTTCATGAGCGACATCCCCGGGGCGCGCATGTTCACTATGGTGACGATGATATTGATGGCCCCGAGGATCGAGGACATCCCCAGGAGGTGCACGGCGAAGATCAGCAGATCGCCCCCGAGCTGGACCTTGCCCGAGCTGCCGACGATGGAGAGCGGCGGGTACATGGTCCAGCCGGCCTCCGGCGTGCCGGGAACCACGATGCTCAACAGCAACAGGCTCGCGGCGAAGGGCAGGATCCAGAACCCCCAGTTGTTGATGCGCGGGAGCGCCATGTCGGGCGCGCCGATCATCAGGGGGATGAGCCAGTTGGCGAGCCCCGCGAAGGCCGGCATGACGGCACCGAAGACCATCACCAGCCCGTGGATGGTCACGAACTGGTTGAAGGCCAGGGGGTCGATGAACTGGATCCCAGGCGCGAAGAGCTCCAGCCGAAAGGCCATCGCCTGGCTGCCCGCGAACACGAACATGAGCGCGGCGAAGACGAGATACAGGGTCCCGATGTCCTTGTGGTTGGTGGTGAACACCCAACGCCTGAGCCCCTTCGGGTGCTCATCGTGTGCCGCGTGAGTCATCGTCGTACCTCGGATTGGATGGGTTGCTCAGCGCCCACGGGCGGCCTTGACGTCCGCGGGCTGGACCCGATCGCCCACCGCGTTGCCGAAGGCATTGCGCTGGTAGGTCACGACCGCGGCGATGTGCAGATCGTCCAACTGGCCACTGAACGGCAACATGGCGGTATTGGGCCTTCCCTTCAGGACGATGTCGATATGAGCGCCCACCGGGCCCTTGGCGATGGCGCTGCCCGCGATCGGCGGAAACGCACCCGGCACCCCCTCCCCTTTGGCCTGATGACAGGCGGTGCAGCTCGCGTTGTAGACCTTGGCTCCTTCCTCCATGAGCTGCTCCATGGTGAAGGTCTGAGCGGTGGCCGCCTCCGCCGCGGCCAGTTCCTCCTTGCGTTCCTCGACCCACTCGGCGTACTCCGCTTCGCTCCTGGCGTCGACGACGATGGGCATGAAGCCATGCCCGCGGCCGCACAGCTCGGCGCACTGGCCGCGATAGGTCCCGGGTTTTTCGATGCGTGCCCAGCCTTCGTTGACGAATCCGGGGGTCGCGTCCTGTTTCCAGCCGAAATCCGGCACCCACCAAGCGTGCAGCACGTCCGCGGCCGTGATCAAGAAGCGGACCTTCTTGTTCACCGGCAGCACCAGCGGGTTGTCGACCTCCAGTAGGTAATTCTCACCCTTTGGGGCGCCGTCATAGATCTGTTCGCTGGGGGTCTTGAGGTTGCTCACGAACTTGATCCCGTCCTCCAGGTACTCGTACTGCCATTTCCACTGATAACCCGTGACCTTGACAGTCACGTCGGCGTCGGCGGTGTCGTAGAGAGCGATCATGGACTTGGTCGCCGGCACCGCCATGGCCACCAGGATCACGAACGGCACCACGGTCCAGACGATCTCCACCAGCGCGTTCTCGTGGAACTGCACCGCCACCGCCCCCTTTGATCTACGGTGGGCGTAGATCGAATAGAACATCACCGCGAACAGGAGGACGCCCATCGCGGCGCAGATCGCGAGGATCAGCATGTGCAGGTCGTAGACCTCGCGCGAGATGGAGGTCACGCCCTCCGGGAGGTTCACCCGCATCTCCGCCCATGCGGCCGCCGGCCCGAGCGAGGCCAGGCCGGCGCCGAATGCGGCACGCCCCCGGTTCGGTTTCTTTCTGCCACGCATCGTGTTCTGGGTGCTAGATCCGAGCGGCTCCCACGCTCGCCGCCATGCCGGTGCGGAGGGTTCGCCGGAGGTCCCGCACCGGCCCCGTTGGCGATGTTAGCGCCGCCACTCGCGCTCTTCAACCGGGTGCCGGACGGATGGCCGCTCGATCCGGCGGTGCGCGCCCCTGTCTTGTGTTCCGGTCGTCGGCGCCAACCGGTCACGGACTGCGATAGAAACGTGAAGGCACTACACTAGAGGCATGCGCTGAATGAGGCGCGCCGGGGATCGAAAGCAAATGACTATTCGCCATGCGGAAACCGATCGGGCCAATCGACGCCTGGCCACGCGGCTCGCGGTCGCGGCGCTAGGGATGTTCGCCTTCGGCTACGTGCTGGTCCCGCTCTACGACGTGTTCTGCGAGCTGACCGGGCTCGGCGGGAAGACCGCCGCAGAGGCCGCCGTGACGGCTGGCGGGGAAGTCGATGGCTCGCGCTTCGTCACCGTGGAGCTCGTCGGCGGGACTGAGGCCAAGCTGCCGTGGGCGTTTCGGCCGCTGACGGCGCGCATCCGTCTCCACCCCGGCGAGCTTCGCGAGGTCCGTTTCTACGCGCAGAACCGCTCGCCGGGCACGATCACCGCGCGGGCGGTTCCGAGCGTCACGCCGGGGCCGGCGGCGCGGTTCCTGAGCAAGGTCGAGTGCTTCTGCTTCAGCGACCAGCGCCTGGAGCCCGGCGAGGCGCGCACCTTACCGGTGCGCTTCTCGGTGTCTCCGCGGATCCCGCGGGACGTGTCCACCCTCACCCTGGCCTACACCTTCTTCGAGAAGCCGGCGGACACGGCCGATCCGCGCGCCCCAAGCCCCGGCGTCGCCAGTGCAGCCGGCTGGGACGGTTGAAGCACCGGCGGGAGATACCATAGATCAACGATCAACCCATCGTGCTCACCTACGCCATCGGTGATGTCCAGGGTTGTTATGACGAGCTGCGGTCCCTGCTGGACCACATCGGTTTCGACCCGGGTAATGCTCGCTTGTGGTTGACCGGGGACCTGGTCAACCGCGGACCCCGCTCGCTCGAGGTGTTGCGCTTCGTGAAGGGGCTTGGAGAGGTCGCGCTGACCGTGCTCGGCAATCACGACCTGCACCTCCTGGCCGTGGCCGAGGGCCGGGCCCCTCCTAATATAATAAAAAGGGGGAAGTACCGCTCGGGTGCCCTGGCGCCGGTGCTGGCGGCCAAGGACCGGGAGGAGTTGCTCGACTGGCTGCGGCGCCGGCCCTTGATGCACCATGATGCGGCGCTGGGCTATGCTCTCCTCCATGCGGGCCTACCACCCGAGTGGGATGCGGCAGAGGCGTGCCGTTGTGCCGCCGAGGTCGAGGCCAGCTTGCGCGGGGATGGGTTTCGGGAATTCCTGGGGCGCATGTATGGCGATGCACCGAAGCGCTGGTCCGAGCGCTTGGCCGGCTGGGATCGCCTGAGATTCATCACCAACTGCCTCACGCGACTGCGCTATTGCGGCGCGGACGGGACCCTGGCCTTGGAAGAGACGGGGCCCCCGTCGCGCCGCACCGCTGGATTGATACCCTGGTTTCAGGTCCCGGGACGCGCGAGCGACGGGATGAGTATCGTGTTCGGCCATTGGTCGACCCTCCGGATGGACCCCGAGGCGATGGCGCAATACCGGGTCTACCCGCTGGATACGGGCTGCTGCTGGGGCGGGCAGCTCACGGCTCTGGAACTGGGTACCGGTCGTTTTCAGAGCGTCCCATGCCGACCTTGCGACTTGGAGGCCTGACCGACCGCGGGCCCGACCCCGCCCGATATATCCCTACGCGGCGCTAGTTAGAGATCGATCGCTCGATGCTTCGCGGTGACGAGCGCGTCCTGCGCGAGATCCTCGGCGAGACCGACGTCGCTGCGCGCCGCGACTACGGCTTGCCGGATTTCTGGATGTGTTCGCGCATGCGCTCCTCCGCGTCCCTGAGCTCGGGCGTGAGCTCGGCGCCAAAATCCTCCGCCTCGAACACCTGGCGGATCTCGATCTCGCTCTCCGTGCCGGTGGGATTGGGGCAGCGCTTGACCCATTCGATCGCCTCTTCCTTCGACTTCACCTGCCACAGCCAGAAGCCGGCGATCAGCTCCTTCGCCTCGGTAAAGGGCCCGTCGGTCACGGTCCGCTTCTCTCCAGAGAACTGGACGCGCGCGCCTTTCGAGCTCGGCTGGAGCCCCTCGGCCGCGAGCAGCACGCCGGCTTTCACCAGCTCTTCGTTGTACTTCCCCATCTCGGTAAGGAGCTTCTCGTCCGGGAGAACGCCCGCCTCTGTGTTCTTGTCGGCTTTGACCAGGATCATGAATCGCATCGTGGTAACTCCTTGTGGTAAGGATTGAGCGCTCGGGTTGTGGCCGGTTCGGAAGCAGGTACGTCACGCCCTGTGCCTATCGCAGAAGTCCTCCTCCCCCCGCCTGCGAAATTCTGGTGTTAGCCACATGCTTTCTGCGCCGCCTGTTGAATCTCTTCGGGGCTCACATCGCGAATATGCGTGGCTACCGACCAATGATGACCGAACGGGTCTTCGAGTTTGCCATAACGATCGCCCCAAAACATGTCCTCGAGCGGCATCTTGACCTTCGCCCCGGCACCGACGGCACGTTCGAAGACCGCGTCGACATCCTCGACCTGGAGATGGATAGTGACCGGCGAACCCTTGAGTGCCTTCGGGCCGAAGGAACCCCAGTCGGGGAATTCGTCGCCCAGCATGACCACCGAATCACCCATTCGGATCAAAGCGTGCATGAGTTTGCCCTGTGGGCCCGGTACGCGGCACACTTCAACCGCATCGAACGCCTTTTTGTAAAACTCGATGGCATCGGCTGCGCCGGCACAAATCAAGTCAGGCGTCACCGTGTGCATCCCATCTGGAATAGGCTTTACTTTCGGCTTGATCATCGTCGTTTCTCCTTGTGGTTTCGGGTTAGGAGCTGGGCTTCCGGGCGGATTCGGCCGGCTGAGCCCCCGGCTCTACTCTCTAGTCGAACGAAGGTCCGCGAAATCGACAGGTTCAGTGACTTTTTTGGCGGCCACGCTCGCCTCCGTACTTGCTCCCGTTCAGCGTCATCCTGCCGACCCCGGAATAGTCATCCGTTGGCAGTGCAATCCCTGCCTACCCGCCCGGCAGAGGGCATCACCTGGGCAGCGGCGCTTCTCGCGCTGACGGTTCAGGCCTCCGGGGCTGAAGCAACCTTGGTGGACTGGAGGGGTCACTTCTTTACTTTATAGTTTCGGTGGACTGGAGGGGTCACTTCTTTACTTTATAGTTTCAGCAAGCCCGCCAACCGTCCGTCGAAGTGACCCCCTTACCCCCCGCCCCCCCGTCCTGGAAATGCTGGAGCACACCGCACTCGAAGACCCCGCGTTGCGACGGCTGGTAAGCCAGTTGCGAGGCACGAGGTGAAGCGCCAGCGCCTCCCGAGCTACGGCCCCTTCGTGGCCAGCCCCCCGGTGATATCGAACCCGAGTAGCACCGGGGCCGCGTAATAGATGAACAGCGTGATGACCAGGATGGATAAATAGAAAACCCGCCTTGGCCATGTCGGGGACGCGCAGGTGGCCGGAGGCGAAGGCGAGCGCGTTCGGTGGCGTGCCCATGGGCATCATGAAGGCATAGCTCGCGGCGAGCGCGGTGGGGAAGATCA
>JBQTJM010000335.1:0-7594 GCA_052387115.1 Gammaproteobacteria bacterium
CACCGCGTTCGCGGGATGTCGCGGCCAGGTGAGGACCGCAAGAGAACGATTAACCAGTGGGTGGAAGGGATAGTAAACCGTCACCGTGGACGGCATGGTAGTTAGAGTGGGTGTTGCTCAATATTCATCTCCATTGCCTCGTGCTCGATGGGGTCTATCGCACCATCGAGGGTGTCTCGGCCTTCCACCCCGTGCCCGCCCCCACCGCGGAGGAGCTCCAAGCCTTACTGACGCGTCTCATGAAGCGCCTCATGAAGTTCTTGACGCGCAAGGGCTTCCTCATCGAAGAGCAGGGCATGACCTACCTCACCGACAGCGATGCGGATCTCGCGCTCGGGCCCCTGCAAGCGGCGGCCTGCACCTACCGCATCGCGCTCGGGCCGCGGGCGGGCCAGAAAGTGCTGAGCTTGCAAACCGTTCCTACACAAGAAGCGCCGCCTACCCCGGGGCGTTGTGTCAACGAGCAGGGCTTCAGCCTGCATGCCGAGGTCGGCTGCGCCGCCCATGAGAGGAAGAAACTCGAGCACCTGTGCCGCTACATCACCCGTCCCGCCATCGCCAACGAACGCCTGACTCTAAACCGGGCCGGACAGGTGGTGCTCACCCTGAAGACCCCCTATCGAGATGGCACGACCCATATCGTCATGTCACCCCTGGAGTTTTTGCAGCGACTCGCCGCCCTGGTTCCCCGTCCACGGCTCCATCTCATTCGCTTCCATGGCGTGCTCGCGCCCAACGCCAGGCTGCGTCCCGCGATCATTCCGGGCGTGCCGGTCAACGCCCATACCCCCTCAGCCGACCACGCCGAGGCGCCCCCTGCCGCGGCGCTTGCCCGCCTGAGCTGGGCCACGTTGCTCAAACAGGTGTTCGATATCGATATTGAACAGCGTCCTCACTGCGGCGGCCCCTTGACGATTATCGCCGCCATCGTAGATCCCACCGTGATTGCCAAGATCCTCAAGCATCTTGGCCTGTCCGCCCGGGCACCGCCCCGAGCGCCGGCGCAACGCTTCGACCGATTCCGAATCGCCTGATCCGAATCTCTGCCGGTTCATCTCCCCGAGCCGACCATCCCCCCTGGCCTGCGCCCACCCAAGACGCCAAAACCCTCCGAAACATAGCGCCTCGGGCCGATGAACGGCCGGAAAAATGTCCCGGTCCCCCCCGTTCCAGGCCGTTCCAGGCCGAGGACCGCCATGCTTGACGGCTCACGAGCCCAGGAGTACCCTGCCTCTAGAAGAAAAAGGGCCTTTGAAATCCCTATGCGCCATACCGCCCTGCAATGGGGGACCCCCAGGCTACCCCCACCCAAATGCGGGCAAATGGAGGGTGTTGACACGACTACAGCTTCGGAGTAGCGTCTTTGTGGGTTGTGTCACGTCGCTAGAGCGCGTGTTTCCACAGGTTTCTCGCGGTGGGCGCCCGGTCTGCCAGTTGGGGTACACGGCACATATCGAGTGTCTCTTATTCCTGCCCAGCAGATCGTGGTCGCGCAATAGGCACGCCTATGACAACAAATGCGCGGCGCTTTACCGTTAATACCACAATAAGGCCATAAGTTTGGGGATTCAAGAATGAAAAAGGAATCTGCTCTGGCTAGATCACCGACTGTGTTGCTTGGCTGGATCGCGCTGTCCTTACTCGTCTTAACCGGTTTCTTTTTCTCCCCTCTGACTGCCACAGCACAGCAGACTGCGACGGAGACGGTGACTGTTTTTGTCTCCGCCTTCGCGAACGTTTTCGGAAGAAATATCTTAGATGACGGTAGCGGTGGTCATATTTTTGATTTAGGTACCACAAGCACCGCCCCCCTTTGGGGTACCTGTGGCTGGTCTCAATCCGGGCGACCAAATTCAAGTCTTGGAGGTGGATGGGTGCGTCGATGTCGGTGGCTTGTGTTTAACTTGGGTAAATGGAACCTCATTGTCATTGTCACAATACTTTCTGTGCTGTCCTTTTGGTAGCCTTCTGGGCGTGTGGAGTCGAGACGCAGGGGGCGTTGACCATGACGTGTTTATCGACGACGTAATTAATGGATCAACCGACGGCCTGGGGTTTGGTAGTGTGTTCACTGCTCCAGAAGGTCCAGGTCCGCATTACCTTTTCCTTGGCGTAAACGACTCTTGGTTTGACGACAATTCAGGAGGGTGGATACTCACCCTCAGGGTCGTCAGGTTTAACCCTCCAGCTCCTGTTAATCTTGCCCCGATCGCCAACGCCGGCCAGGATCAGACGGCAACAGCGGGCGACCTTGTCACACTCGATGGCAGTGGAAGCTCTGATCCGGACAATGGTCCCAGCCCCTTGACTTTTAGCTGGACACAAACCGCGGGGCCAGCCGTGACCCTAATCGGCGCGACGACGGCAACCCCAACCTTCACCCCCACTGTGGTCGAGAGTTACACGTTTAGCCTCACAGTAAACGATGGTCGGGATAACAGCCCTGCGGACGATGTAACCATCATCGCTACCCCTGCGGCGGAATTTACCATCAACGTGACGAGTTTCATACCAGCGAATTACGTGCAGGCCTATTTGCGAGGGCTTCCCCCACATCCACAAGCATTTTGTGGCCCACGCCGTTCTCGCAAAGAACTGTTCTTTAAGGGCGATGACCGAATGTTTAGCGCAACTTCTGATTCGTTCCGTACGAGACAGTCAGTAAAGATTATTACAGAGCAATCCTCCGATCCGAACGGCCTTGTAGAGGGGACTAAGCAAAACTTGACGGGAGAAACGCGGTCATATGCTGAGAATGCTCTAGCAGATCAGCGTATTGACGCGGACGACGATGATGGTATCCCTAACGACTGTGACTTATTCCACCAAACAGACAAAGCAAAGAATACGCAAATGAAAATAAGAGTCCGAAGGATTGGACCAAATACAGTGAGAGCGCATTTGTTTGGGGGCGCGGGAAACCCACTTCTTGCTTTTTCACCTCCCATCAATTGGGATTTCACCATAGACATTAACACGGCCGGTCCAAAACCAAGTTGGACACTATCGGGCGCACATGATGGTTTTCCAGCGTTTGAAATCTACATCAACAACCACCCAATCTATCCAAACGGCGGATACGATCCGGGCCCTCGACCGTACACTACAGCCCAAATAATCAAATTGGCGGGTCGTTTGGATGTACCTGTTGAAGCCACGGGAGAGCTTCCGTGATGTTACGTGGAAAAGTGTGGCTAAATGGGCTGCGCGCCGTACGAAAAAGGGCGTTTAAAATCCCTATACCAGTAGCGTCCGGTTAATTTCGGGGTAGGTGCTCTGAAACCCAATAACGGTGCGGCTTCCATGAATTGTCAAGGTGTCTCCGATTTGAACAGTGCAGGCCGTTTCGACCACCCTTCCGGCTTTTGCTCCGCCGGAGGGTGCGATGAACATTGGCAAGACCCTGTTTGCCCAGATCATGGACTTCCTGCCGTGGCAGGCCTTCCACCGGATTGTGGCACGCTACCGACGCGACCACCGTGTCAGGAGGCGCGCGCTGAATGGCCTCTACAGCAGTCAGCATTACCCCGAACATCTGCGGCGCATCCGCTACAAGGACCCCGAGTCCGGCAAAAAGCTCGTGTTCCTCACCAACCACTTCGGGCTGCCCGCGCTCACGGTCTGCGCGAATAGCGAATAGGAATTTTAAACGCCCTTTTTCGTGAAGAGGGGCGGTACGGCTGGGCTCGTGAGTGGTAAAGAACCTACGCGCTCGCGTGCGTTTCCGGCACACCGACCCTTACCGCCGCTCATCCCGAACCCGCGGCCTACCCCACCCACCGCCGGGCGTTCTGGAAGAGACGGAACCAGGGGCCCTCCTCGTGCGGCCATTCGCGGGGCAGCCAGGAGTATTGCTTGCGCAGGAAAGAGCGCTCGGGGTGGGGCATCAGGATCGTCACCCGGCCATCGGCATTGGTGAGACCCGTGATACCGAGCGGTGAGCCGTTGGGGTTTTGGGGATAGGTGTCCGTGGGCCGGCCGTGGTGATCGAGGTAACGGATCGTCACGAGACCTTGATCGAGTGCCGCCTCGGCGCCCCGCGGATCGGCGAACACGGCACGGCCCTCGCCGTGGGCGACGACGATGGGGAGCTTGGACCCGGCCATCCCCGTAAACAGCACCGAGGGCGAGGGGAGGACCTCGACCATGACGAGACGCGCCTCGAATCGCTCCGAGGTGTTGCGGGCGAAGCGCGGCCAGCCTCCGGCACCGGGGATGAGCTCGGTCAACTGCGAGAGCATCTGGCAACCGTTGCAGACGCCGAGGACGAAGCCGTCCGTGCGTCCCAGGAAGCGCGCGAACGCCTCTCGGGCGCGGGCGTGGTAGAGGATGGACTTGGCCCACCCGCTGCCGGCGCCGAGCACATCGCCATAGGAGAACCCGCCGCAGGCGGCGAGCCCACGGAAGACCGAGAGTTCGACGCGGCCCTCGATGACATCGCTCATGTGTACGTCCACCGACTCGAAACCGGCGCGCTCGAAGGCCGCGGCCATCTCGATATGGCCGTTCACGCCCTGCTCGCGGAGGATCGCGATCCGAGGCCGTGCCCGGCCGGTGATGGCCGGTGCACCCTGGCCCTCGCCGGTGTAGCCGTAGGGACGGATCCCCGTGTCCGCCCCGCCCCGGCGTTCTGCTGCGCCCTGGCCCTGGCGAGCGTCGAAACACGACGTCACCGAGAGCCCCGGATCACTCCCATCGAGCAGGCCCCGGTATTCCTCTTCGGCGCAGCGCGGGTGGTCCCGCATCGACTGCATGCGATGGCTCAGCTCCGACCAGGCGCGCTGGAGATCGGAGAGCGCGAAGCCCGGGAGGTCGCGCTCCCCGTGCCCTAGCCGGAGTCTCGGCTCGGCGACGGGTTCGCCAATCACGTGGACGTGACCGGAAAGGTCTGGAGGGTGAAGGCCTTGCGTCCCTCATGGGGGTCGAGCATGATTCGATAGGTGATAGAATGCCTCCTCGCCGCCTGGTCCTCCGCGCTGGCTCCATCGCTCGACCAATTCTGCTATCATAGGGAGCCTGGGATACAAATCTGGAGGACAATATGGAACCGCTATCCGCCGAGGGAGCTCGGTTATTACTCTGGTTATGGCGCGTTGCTCGCCGTCTAAAAATGAGATCGGCGGCAGATGCCATCCGTTACCATTATGCCCAAAAAATTCTTTGGCCGCTCCATTGGGATGGCGTCCATTCAATGCGCGAGTTCGCTATAACATTGTGTGGTCCCCAGCCCAATAAGTCTCAAACAAAGCTAGCGGCCCAACAGCTATGTACCAATTTGCGTGAGCTCATGGGGACGTTGGTACGACAACCAGAACACGACATTCATTGCTGTCTTAAAATGTTTCCTGAAAACGAGGGGACTCAGGTTGTCGAGCGTGTCGAAGTCTGGGCCAGATCGATGCCACTAGACGGACGTGCTCAGGTTATTGATCCCGACCCTAAGATAAACCTTGTATCGCGCAACTCTCGCTGGGCAGCATTGTTGGGAGAATATGATGGCGCGACTCACTGGCACAAAAATGAGTATACGTGCTTCTCCTGTAACGATCTCGAAAAACACAAACAGTTTAAGTGTGACATCCCGGATTGGGAACGCTATTTCAAATCTGCACTGGTGTTTACGCTGCGGTACTGTATCGCACCGGATAACCAACGAGTAATCGGTTTCTTGCAATTCGATTCACCGGGACAATACGCCTTCCATGGCATGCCGGACATATTTGAATATGCCCATCACCCCAATGAATACCGTGAACGCCTTCGACTAAACCCTGTGTTTCATTTAGGCGCAATTTTCGCCGACGTTTTGAGCATGTTTGTTCGTCCGTTTTATGAGGAACTCAACGGCAAGATGAGGAGGAAATGATATGCAGAACATACTTGACCAATACTACAAGACATTTTTTAGGCCCATGCTGGCGTATAAGGAAGAACCACCACAAGGTTCGCTGACAATCGTTTGTACTCCACTGGAGTATTTACGAGCTCCACTTCCTTCCCCTTCTGATGAGGACAGTGCTAGAAGCCAGGACGACGCAGCCACGGATACGACGCAAGGAGCAGCAAGGCGCTGCGATTCTCGGGAGAAGGCGACGAAGGATAACAGCGCGCCTCCCCATGGCAAATCGGCGCCGCCTCCCGATCTGCTAGCTCCGGCACTCGGAGTCCTGTCCAGGCTCGAAGACCCACAAACGGCGGACCAAGCGAATGCCGTCCTCGAGAAAATCCAAGCCGCTCTTCCCCACCTGCCGAGGGCCGCCCAAATCAAGCCCGCCGTGGTCGTAGGCGAGGACGGTGCCTACCTACTCGAATGGACCGTCGGTCGCCGGCGTGTGGGCATCAGCATCGAGAAGAACCCGAGTGAGTCCGGCTGGTATCACGTATCGCTGGATCCCGCTGCCCCGGGCTCGGGCTCCGGGTCGATGAAGGATCTGGACATCCTCCAGCTGTTCGCAAGACTCTCCGGCTGATGAGCGCTGGACGTCCTGGCGAGACCTATCCCGCCGCGTGTCTGCGCGGGCTCCGGAAAAAGGAATGGATCGTCGAGGATCCGAAAAGCGGACTGAGGGTGTGCGGTGACGCGTTCACGCCGGAGAAAGCCGCAGAGCCTCGTGATTGGTGCGAGAACTGGCTCGAGACTTCGGTGAATTGGGAGGATGACCACACGGTGGTGGGCGAGACTCGAGCTCAGCGGAGCGAAAAGGGCCATCCCCTGAACCCGCAGGGGGTCGCTCGGCTCACGGTCGACGCGATTGAAGAGTCTCGGAGGCTTGTTCGTGTGGACGCGCGACTTCGCTACGAGCGCAGGTCACAACCCGGCCTCGAGCATCATGGGAACGTTCTATTCGATCACCAACTTCCGAAGCAGATGCAGCGGATGGTCGCTGGAGCGCTGGCCCTCGCGAGCATCGTGGTGACGGACACGAAGCCTGACCAAGCCGGCTGAATCGTTTGTCTCGTCTATCTTCGCCGGCGACCTCGTCGCGCGATCAGCAGAGCGGCCAGCGAGGCCAGCCCGGGCAGCCCCCCCCGGCGATCTCGGCGCCGCCACCGCGTGGTTGGTCCGCTTGTCCCGTATCACGCCCGCCGCCGCCTACTTGTCCGTCGCCGGGTCGTATAGGCGAATAGGAATTTGCTTTTGTTCGTGAAGAGGGACAGTACGGCTGGGCTGAGCGGTAAAGAACCTACGCGGCGCACGCCGATCCTCGCCGCCACGGTGCTCCCCCGATCCTGCGCTCTACCCCACCCACCGCCGGGCGTTCTGGAAGAGACGGAACCACGGGCCCTCCTCGTGTGGCCAGTCGCGGGGCAACCAGGAGTATTGCCGGCGCAGGAAGCAGCGTTCGGGGTGGGGCATCAGGATCGTCACCCGGCCGTCGGCATTGGTGAGACCCGTGATACCGAGCGGCGAGCCGTTGGGGTTCCGGGGATAGGTATCCGTGGGCCGGCCGTGGTGATCGAGGTAACGGACGGTCACGAGATGATGCTCGAGTGCCGCCTCGGCGCCCCGCGGATCGGCGAACACGGCACGGCCCTCGCCGTGGGCGACGACGATGGGGAGCTTGGACCCGGCCATCCCCGTAAACAGCACCGA
>JBQTJM010000336.1:0-37912 GCA_052387115.1 Gammaproteobacteria bacterium
GCGGCGATCGATGAATTTATTCTGGTCAACAACAGAAATCCAAAACCATTTGTATGGACCAAAAAGGTCGAAGACATCTTGGAAAAGATCAGCCATTGTAAAGCCATTATTGAGACACTACACTAGCTTGTTGCCTGTAGGTAATCGCATAAGCAGCATGCTCGTTGTAGACAACATCATTGAATCTTTCAGTCTCTTTGTTTGCATGCTGATACTTGTCGAGCTTCTTAATTGGCAGTAAACTCGGGTTACTACCTGCCTCGCATTTGATCATGCGGTCGGCGAGAGCCAGATAGATGTCGATACGATTTGGGAACACAAAATCTGGCTCATACTTTTCTGCGCCAAGCCGTAGGCGAGAGTAAGGCTTCGTTTCAATCCGATGCGAACCTAGCGCCTTGAGGATCAATGGCGGCTCAAACTTATCTATCTCGTACGATATTTCATCGTTTACGACGGCGTACATGGAGTAGATCGCCATTGGGCGATCCTTCAGGTTGGAAAGATCAACGTGTGTAATGCGAGACGCTGTTGTGCGGTTAAATCCGAATGTTGTGGACGCAACCACCTTCGTCCCCAACTTCTTCCAGGCTAGATAGAACGATAGCGGAAATATCACTAGTCCCGGCACTATCTTCAAGAACTCCTGAACGGAAAATACTAGCTCGTACATATCGTTTTGTAGGTCCAACTAGAAGTAGATCCAAGTGCTTGATCTTTCGGCGGGGCTTTCCTTATGCCCAGCTTCCCTACAGGCTCCTGACGCAAAACACGAGCACCTTTTAGGGGGTCTAGATTATAGTACCCCCTAAAGCCGAAGGGCAATACACCTTCGAGCGGTCGGTAGAAGTAGCGGGCAAGCGTGTCTTCTGGACCCGATCCGAGATGGGGTCTGCCGCGGCAGCTATATAGAGCATCGGGACGGCGTGCAGCATGGGCGCAGCGTGCAGTGTTCAGTGATGCATCGCGATAGACGCCGAATGCCGAAACTGGGCGACCCGGTGCATCAAGGTTTTTCAGATCACGCGAGCGTCGCGTCCTCAGGGCACTGGGGCCGCGGTGCTGGGAGCCTCCGCGAGAACGGCCGGTGGGGAGGCGATTCGGGGTTTGCGGGGTTTCCAGTAGCCGCCGGTGGTGAAGGAGCCCCAGCCCCAACGCAGCCAGCGGAGGAGGGCGAAGGCGAGCCAGAGCGCCCAGGCCAGCATCAGGAAGCGATAGACCCACAGGGGCACGGAGAGCACGAACGCGCGCGGGAGCAGGGCATCGCTGCGGTCCTGGTACCAGAAGAGTACGGAGGCGCTCGAGCCGTTGCCGGCGATCTGCATCTCGGGGAGACCCAAGAGGCCCTGGCGCACGGCGTCGAAGAGTGCGCCCGCGGCGAGCAGGGTCAAGACGACGAGGGCCACTTGCAAGGCATCGAAGCGCAACGGCGCGAGATCGCTCGGCACGCGTTTCCTGGCGGCGAGGGCCAGGAGCCAGGCGGCGACCAGGAGGGTGCCCACGGCGCTGCCCTGGCTCAAACCGATCCCGAGGAGGAGCCAGTGCCGGAAGGCGAGGGGGGTGTAGCGCGTGCGCCCGAGCCCGAAGGCGAGCAGCGCGACGACGGCGAGCGCGCCCCAGAACAGCACCGCGGGTCCGAGCCTCGGGCCGCCCACCAGCAGCACCCAGCGGTCGGTGCCCAAGCGCGCCTCCAGGCTGTGGTTGGCGCTCGGCGCGCCTAGGTTGAGCTCGGGGGTCCGAAACAGGGGGGTGATGCCCTGGTCCTGGCGGAACCGGACCTCGATCGATCGCTCGCCCGGCGTCAGGGGAAAGCCGATCTGCCGGCCTTCCTGGCGGATCGGCTGGGCCTGCCCGTCGATCAACACCTGGAGGAGACGCCCGTCCTCCGGCAAGGTGAGGGTATGTTGCCCGCCCTGGCTGCTTTCGAGTGCGAGCACGAGCGTGCTGTCGGTGGCGCGCTGACCGATCTCCGCGGCCAGGCGGCTCGCCTTCAGGGTCAGGGTCGGGCCCTCGATGGCGCCCGGCCGGCTCACGAGCAGGGTGAGCGCCTCCCCGGGCCAGGGGCGCCATTCGGGTAGCCAGCGCCCGTTCGGGTCCTGGTGATGCACGACCGCGAGGCCGCGCGTGTCGAGATGCCAGATGGGGCTCACATCGGCGCGCCAGCGCTCGGTCCAGTCGAGCGTCTGGGGTGCGACCAGGGTCAGCTCCGGGCGCTTGTCGGCGATCACGGACTCCCAGCGGGTCATCTCGGCGTCGGCCGCGAGGCCGACCAATACCTTGCCGTCGCGCACCCGCACGCCCTCGGTGGTCACGGATTCACCGGGGAGCAGGGGGACTTCCAGCACCAGCGCCTGACCGAGTGGGGAGAGGCGGCGGGCCTCGGTGTCGACCCTCCAGTCGAGCCCGAGGTGCAGGAGCCGATCGACACGCGCAAAGCCCGGCAGGGCGCCGGGCTCGAGGTCCGGTAGCTCCGCCCCGTTCCGCAGGCGGGTGAACTGGAGCTGGCCCTCGGGCACGCCGTCTTCGCGGATCCCCTCGACGCTCCAACCCTCGGCGCGCACCTCGACCCGGTGGGGGCGCAAGGGCAGGGGCAGGGTGAGGCGCGTGCGTGGCGGGGGGCGGCCGGCCACCAGGACATCGTGGCGGCCTGTGCCCAGGCGGACCCAGAGGCCGCCGTCCGGTGCCCGGAAAAGCGGTGCGCTGCCCCCCTCGTCCAGGATCACCTCGCTCGGCATCCAGTCCCGGGCATTGACCGGCAAGGGCACGGCCACCGATCCATCGCTATGGATCTCCAGGCGTATGGCCACGAGCGTGGGCGTGATCTGGATGGCGGCGCGCGCGATCTGGGCGCAGTTCGTCCGGCAGTCGGGTGGCGCCGTCAGACGCTCCTTCAAGGTCTCCAGGAGCTTTGGGTCGGGGAAATCGGCGCGCGCGCCGTCGCAGGGAAGGCCGACGAGGGAAATGATCACGAGGGCCGGGGTCATATCGCTGGACCTCCCGCCGGGTCCGTTCCTCCGGGGGCGGCGGAGCTGCCACATGCGTGTGGCCAGGAGGGCGAGGAGCACCACCCCGGCCAGGTTCATGAGCAGATGTCCCCACGGCGGGATGAGCATCAGATATAGGGCCTGGTCTCGTACCACGGGGCCGCGCCAGGTGAGCGCCACCTCCGTCCAGCGCCATGCGGGGAGGCCGGGGCCGGTCTGTACCTTGGCCTTGGGGTCGATCTCGTCGGTCAGGGTAGCCGCTTTCGATGGCAACCGCTCCATCTCGTCCGCCGCCGCCTGGGCCTCTGAGTGCTCAACCGCTGCCGGGGCAGCGGGCGTTGCGGGGAGCGCCAGGGATTCTTGATCGGGCGCTCGGCTTTTCGCGAACATTCGCTCACGTGATCCTCGCCCCATCTCCAGGTCCGCGGTCGTCTCGCTCGAGACCTCTTCGGGGCTCGACAGCCCGCCGAGCACGCCCGCAAGCGGCCCCGGCCGCTCGAGTTGCGGATAGAGCGCGAGGCGTACCTGATCGACCATGAACGGCACGGCGATCACCGCCAGCACGCCGAAGGCTCCGAAGCGGTAGGCGCGTGCCAGCGACGACCAACGTCCCTCGGGCAGCACCCGCATGAGGGCGGTGGCGGCGCACAGGTGCAGCCAAAGGGTGGTGGGGGCCGCGGGCTCCTGCCAGATGAGGGTCAGCGCCACGAGCCCGAGGAGGCCCGAGGCCGGACCCCACAGATGGCCGATGGCCATGCTGGCCAAGAGGACCAGGAACAGATCGAGGAGCGTCCAGCCCAAGAGCCAGGTCGCGGTCGCGTCGTCCATGCCGCTGGCCGCGAACAGACGCCAGCCGGGCGGCAGGTGCAAGGTGGCGGAAAGCCCCTGAAAGTCCTGATCCCAGCCCACGGCCGGGGGCGATCGCAGCGCGCCTTCCAGGCGCGAATGGGCGTCGAGATTCAGGGTGCCGCGCCGCACCTCGACCCCGGGGCGCCGGGAACCCGGCAGTGCCGTGATGAGCTGTGGGACGCCGTCTTGCGCCACGCGCCCGAGCCCGAGCTGCTCCCCCGCCGTGAGTCGCCAGCCGCGCGTCATGGTGCCGGTGATGGCGTCGGCCACCGTGTAGCCGCCGCCATCGAAATCGAGCCACAGATCGCGCTTGAGGATCAGGCGATCCGGCTCGGGCTCCGGGTCTCCGCGGCGCACGAGCTTGAGCGTCAGGCTGTCGCCGGGGTTCACGCGGTAGGCGGGGAGTCCCTTCCAGGTGTCGGGCAGGGCGGTCTGGCTCGGGTCCACGGCCGGGACCCCCTCGACCTCGACCAGGCGCAGGTGGTTCTGCGCATCGAAGACCCACACCTCTAGTTTCGGCCAGGGGTCTCGGGGCTCCGCGAGCGTGAAAGTGGCGGTGTCGGCTGGATAGCGGCCCAGGACCTCGACCACCCAGCGCCCCGGCCGCACCTTCAGGCGCAACTCTCCGCCAGGCTCGATCCTCGCCGGTAGCGGGCTCTCCAGCCTCAGGGGGATGGTGTCCGGGAGCAGCGCCCCGCTCAAAGCCAGCTCGCGCTCCTGTCCGCTCACATCGAGCTGCACGCGCGTGGTGATCTCGACCGGTATCTCATCCGTGAGCCGGCGGAACACCTGAATATCCAACCGGTCCGCTGCCTCCCCTAGGTCCTCAGTCTTGAGCCAGATCTGCCCGTCGGGGCGCAGGTCCGGCAGGGCCATGGTCTCGCCCTTGACGCGCAGGCCCACCCGGCCGCTGTCCGGCGGGAGGGTGAGGGAATCGGGTAGTCGGTCCCATTGGAAACGCCCGCTGATCCGATGGGTGCCGGGCCCGAGGCGCAATACCGGTCGGCCATCCCGCTCCCCGACAACGGTGGCTTCCGCATCGACCTTGACCTCCTGTGGCCAGTGCCGGCGGTCGCCGGGCAGCGCCACGTCGAGCTCGCGATACACGGCCCACGATTGCTCGAAGGTCCCGCCGCTGTCTTCGAGCACGAGCTCGACCGCGCTCGGCCAGGCGCAACGCCGCGCGCGCGGATCGCTGAAGAGGGCCGGGCAGCCCAGATCATCGAGGCCGTGCAGCACCCAGGGGACCCAGGGCTTGAGCGGTTCCGGCACCGCCTCGGGGGTGAGCGGGCGGGCCTCGACCGCTGCGAGGCCGGCTACGGCCACAACGAACGCCAAGAGGAATCTCACGCGCATGGTGTAACCCTCCGCCGGGCCGGGCCCGGTGGGGGCGTAGTCTAACCCCCGGCAAGCGTGTCGGGGATGGGACCAGGTGCCGGTGGCAGGGTGTGGGATGGATCGCCCCCGAGCGCTACTTGAGCCCGCAAGACGATTCTGGTACAAATGCGCCCCTCTCGTTCGGTGAGGTCAACCCGGTGTCGGTGACCAAGAAACCAGTCAAGCATGCGGTGATTGATTCCGCTCCGTCGAAGCCCCCCGCGTGGGGTGGGTACTCCGGGTTCACGCCCTACGAACCGGAGGCCGGTGAGGACTACATGGGCCCGCGGCAGGTCGAGCATTTCCGGCAGCTCCTGCTGGCGTGGCGCCGCGAGCTGATGGACGAGGTGGAGCGCACCGTTCATCACCTGCAGGACGAGGCCGGCAGCTTCGCGGATCCCAACGATCGGGCCACCCAGGAAGAGGAGTTCGCGCTGGAGCTCCGCACCCGGGAGCGGGAGCGTAAGCTCATCAAAAAGATCGGAGAATCGCTGGCGAGCCTCGAGATCGGCGATTACGGTTACTGCGAGGTCTGCGGCGTCGAGATCGGCATCAGACGCTTGGAGGCGCGTCCCACGGCGACGCAATGCATCGACTGCAAGACCCTCGACGAGATCAGGGAACGCCAGCTCGGGTGATCGCCAACCCGTAGTGATCGATCACCTGATGTAGGGCGGGTTAGCGGCTGTATCGCGTAACCCGCCTTCCGGGAACGCCGTGCATGAGTCCGGCATCGGAAGTTTCTCTTGGGTGCGTTCGGCGGGTTACGACGCAAACAGCGCGTCTAACCCGCCCTACATCGGCTGTAGAGCAGGTTCCGTGCGGGCCGTAACCCGCCGAGGCAACCCTCACACAGCACTCCGCAGCCCCGCCTCCGTCGCGGCGCGCTCATGAAGGCGCCGCCGTTTCTCATACGCCTCGCGCGCGATCGCAACGTCTTCGAGAAACGGTCCCAGCTCCTCGATCGTCAGGGCCTGCGGACCGTCCACCAGCGCCTTGGCGGGGTGGGGGTGGAAGTCCGCCAGCACCATATTGGCACCGGCGATGACCCCCTGGGCCGTCGCGTGCAACACGTCCAGGATCCCATCGGGTGCGCGGCCCCGCGATCCGACCGAGTGCGAAGGATCGATGCACACCGGCATGCGTGTCAGGCGCTTCACGGCCGCGATGTGGGCGAAGTCCACGAGGTTGCGGTGCGGGTCTCCCATATTGGTCTTGACGCCGCGCAGGCAGAAAACCACGTTGCGGTTGCCCTCGCTGGCCAGGTATTCGGCGGCGTTCAGGGACTCTTCGAGCGTGATGCCGAAGCCGCGCTTCATCAGGACCGGAAAGCGTCTCTGGCGCCCGGCGCTTTTCAGGAGCTCGAAGTTCTGGGTATTGCGCGTCCCGATCTGGAGTATCACGCCGGTGGGATCGCCCGACTGCCGCAGGGCCTCCGCGATCTCCTCGATGTTGGTATCGTGCACGATCTCCATTGCGATCACGCGGATGCCGTATTTCCCCGCCGACTCGAACACGTACGGTAGGCAGTTCTTGCCATGACCCTGGAAGGAATAGGGGTTGGTCCTGGGCTTGTACGCGCCCATGCGCGTGCATACCTGACCGTGGTCTCTCAAGGCACGCAGCATGGCCTCGACGTGCTCGCGTGTATCCACCGCGCATAGGCCGGCGAAGATCTGCAAGCTGTCCTGCCCGAAACGCACGCCGTTGTACTCGAAGTGGCTCGGCCGCGTGTCGCCCTTGTGCCGGCCGAGGATCCGATACTCTTGAGAGATCCGCACCACTCTTTCCACGATCTCGAAGCCCTCGATTTCCTTACTGTCCAGGGACGAGGTGTCGCCGATGAGATAGATCTCGGTCAAGGTTTGCTTGGCGCCGACCTCGATGTGGGTGCGCGGCCGGACCGCGGGCAGCGTCGCGAGATGCTCCATGAGCCGCTGGTATTCCTGGTCGTTCTTGTTGGCGTCGGGGTGCAGGATGATGATCATCGGACTTGCCGTCTCTTATCGAGCAAAGCCAGCACCAGGTTATTCCCTCCCTGGCAGGGGGAAGGGATCGACAAGAGCATACAATTTCAAATATGTTCGGCTATTGACTCTCCGGTCGCTCGCCGAAACCCTCCAGCCAGCGGGTGTAAACGGGGTCGGTTATCCGCCGCAGCGCGCGGACCCGCTGCGGCAGGGAGCGTGTGATCTCGGTCTGCGTCTGCACTCGGCCCGACGGACCATCGGCAGGACCATGGAGCGCGTCATGATAGCGTGTGACCCACTCGGTGACCATCTTGGGCGTGACCTGTAAGTGGCATTGAAGGGCCAAGGCCTTGTCCATGACGAAGCCTTGATCGCTTTGTATTTGGTCGCTTTGTATCAGGGCGTCCGCACCGGCGGGGAGGGACAGTGTCGTGTCGCGCCAGTGGAATACCTCGGTATTGGACGGCAGGCCCTGCCACCAGCGTTTCGCGATGGTTCCGCCCGCCGCTCGCACCGGAAACCAGCCGATCTCGCGGTTCGGGTCGGTCGCCACACTGCCCCCCAGGGCCAGGCACACGATTTCCGCCCCGAACCCGTGACCGATGACGGGAAGGCCTCGATCGCAGGCCTCGACGACCAAATCGCATTCGCGTTCGAACGTCGGGGAGGACGCCGCGGCCGCGGACGCACCGTGTCTTCCTTCTCTAGGGCGCGGCCCGCCCATGACCACGAGCCCGGAGGCGTGTGAGAGCGTCGCGGGCATCGTCTCGTCCTGGTCGAGCCGAAACAGCTCCAGCGGCACGCGGCGCAAGGCCAGGAACTCGGCGAGATAGCCCGGTCCGGCACCGTCGGCATGGCGGATGATGAAGACCGGTTGCACGGGATCCTCGAGCGTTAGGGCTGCCCGCAGGTGCGATTCTAGGTCGGGTCGCAGGAAATCTGAAGCGCGTTTACCACTGTGGTATCACCGTGGATCGGCACTAGGCCCGCGGCTGGTCCTCGGCGCGCTGAATGTCGAACTTGCGCATCTTTTCGACCAGCGTGGTGCGCCCCATCCTGAGGCGCTGGGCCGCGTGGGCGACGACCCAATCGGAGTCGTCCAGGGCCTGGATGATGAGCGAGTATTCGAGGCTGTCCAGATGTTCTTTGAGGTTCAGCCCGGTGCGGGGCAGGCGCGTCAGGCCCAAACCCAGGTCAAGCTCGGACACACCGGCCGCCACGTCTGTCTCGACGGGTGCGAAGTCCGATTCCATCAGATCGGCGGCCTGGTACTTGACCGGGAGATCGGGCAGGTCCACGAGGCCGTTCGGGCACAGGATGGCCAGGCGTTCCATGAGGTTCGCGAGCTCGCGCACATTGCCGGGCCAGGGGTAGCGCGCGAGCGACGCATGGCAGCGCGCGGTCAGACGGATGCGGCCTCGGCCCTCGTACTCGCCACGCGCGATCAGCTCTTCGATGAGCAGGGGCAGATCCTCGGTCCGTTCGCGCAGGGGTGGCATCTCGATGGGGAAGACATTTATGCGATAGTAGAGGTCCTCGCGGAACGCGCCCCGGGCGATGGCCTCGTCCAGGTTGACGTGGGTCGCGGCGACGATGCGCACGTCAGCCGTGAGGCTCTTGTTGCTGCCCACCCGTTCGAAGGTGCGGTCCTGCAGGACGCGGTTGAGCTTGACCTGCATCGTGAGACCCATATCGCCGATCTCGTCCAGAAATATGGTGCCGCCCTCGGCCAGCTCGAAGCGCCCCTGGCGCGTCGTAATGGCGCCGGTGAAGGCGCCTTTCTCGTGCCCGAACAGCTCGGACTCCAGGAGCTCCGAGGGGATGGCGCCGCAGTTGACCGGGACGAACGGGCGGTTGCGGCGCTTGGAATGGTAGTGGACGTGTCGCGCCACTACCTCTTTTCCAGTCCCGGACTCGCCGGTGATGAGAACATTGGCGTCGGTGCCGGCCACCATGCCGATCATCTTGGTGATACGCTTGATGGCAGGGCTGGTCCCGACCAGGCTGCGAAACAGCTCGACCGGTCTCGTGCCGTTGCCCTGGCGCGATGAGCGGTGCCGCTCGATCTTGCCGAGCGCCGCCGCCAGGTCGTCGTAACGCAAGGGGAGCCACGCGGTGGCGACCCCGGGGTCGCTCGGCGGGCGCGACGTCCCGGGGTCGAGGATCAGCAGCACCGCGATGTTCGGGTGCTGTGCTTGAAGCTGTTTCACGAGCTCCTTCCGAACGGTCGGCAGGCCGACATCACCCAGAAGGACGAGGTCACAAGACGGCGCCTCCGCCAGCGCCTCCTGAAATCGGGCCGGTTCGCAGTTCGCGATCCCCTGGAATTCGAGGAACTCGAGAATGGCCCCGACGCGCTGTCGGGTTTCCGCATCGTTGTCGACGATCAAGGCGTGGTGGTGATACACGGGCGCTTGCATCGCTCATCTCGATCGGGCCAGAGTAGCGGCTAGTTAAACACCCGCCGGGTCGGATGTCAAAAATATGGCGCTGGACCGGCCTAGTTCCTTGATTTAGTCCCTCCTGAATCGCTCTTTTCACCACGGGAGACTTGAATCCGGCGCCCGTCTCGCCGGGGACGAAGCGCCTTGGGAACATGAGTCGGTCGTCGGCACGGCTCGTGGGCCGGGTGTCCCATGGGCAACTTGGCTTACAATACGTGCGAGCGAGGGAGCGCAACGAACCATGCGCAGCCGGGGGCGAGCAACCGTCGCCCGTCCGTAGCCCACAAACGGACGCTCCCCAACGATGACGACGACCCTACCCGCGACCTCGATCCCGGCGACCTTGATCCATGGGGATGGTATCGGGCCGGAGATCGTTACGGCCGCCATCGAGGTTCTGGAGGCCGCCGGCGGCCGCTTCGAATGGGACGTGCAGCGCGCCGGCATGGAGGGCCTGGCCAAGGCTGGCGATCCGTTACCGGAGGCCACTATCGAGAGCATCCGGCGCACCCGCCTGGCGCTCAAAGGCCCCCTGACCACCCCCGTCGGTGGCGGGTATCGTTCCGTCAACGTGGCGTTGCGCGAGACTTTCACGCTGTTCGCCAATGTGCGGCCGGCCAGGAGCCTGTTTCGCGGCGGACGCTTCGAGGACGTCGATCTGGTCTTGGTGCGGGAGAATACCCAGGGGTTTTACGTCGGCGTCGAGCACTTCATCCCCATCGACGACGACCCCAGGGCCGTGGCGGAGGCCTCCGGTATCATCACCCGCTCTGGTTGCAGGCGGATCGCGCGCTTCGCCTTCGAATACGCCTTGAGCCATGGGCGCAAGAAGGTCACCGTGGTTCACAAGGCCAATATCCTTAAGAAGCTCACCGGCCTGTTCCTCGAGACGGCGCTCGATATCGGGCGCGAATACCAGGGCCGGCTGCAGATCGACGAGCGCATCGTGGACAACTGCGCCATGCAGCTCGTCATCAACCCGCAACAGTTCGACGTGATCCTGACCACCAATATGTTCGGAGACATCCTCTCCGACGAGATTGCCGGGCTGGTCGGGGGACTCGGCACCACCCCGGGCGCGAACATCGGTGCCAACGCCGCAATCTTCGAGGCCGTGCACGGCTCGGCCCCCGACATCGCCGGACAGGGCATCGCCAACCCCACGGCCGTGATCATGGCGGGGGCCATGATGCTCGATTACCTCGGGCTCACCGGGCCGGCCGAGCGGGTGCGGCGCGCGGTGTCTCTCACGCTCGACGAAGACCGGATCAGGACCCGCGATCTCGGCGGGTTGGCCATGACCGCCGAGTTCACGCGCGCGGTGGTGCAACGGGTCCGGGCCGAGCCATGAAAATCTTATCTTCTTTGGGGCGGTACGTCCGGACGCCGTACCGACCCTGTGGATGATGACGACGGTCGCGCGGTTTTTCGTGGGGATGGGCCCGCTGCGCAGCCTGCTCGCGATCGCGACCGTGTCCCTGGTCGCGCTCGCCCCATTCGCGCTCTTGGACCCGAGCGGCGTGATGCGGGGTGCCGTCGCGCCGGCCCTGGCCACTCTGGTCGCCTTCGTCTTGCCGCTCGACATGAGCATGAGCCGGGTCTTCATGTCGGGGGCGGAAGCGCCCGAGGTCGCGCGCTATGCACGCATCATCCGCTGCGAGGCGTGGTTGCTCGTGCTGCTCGTTTCGGCTTGGGTGCCGACCCTCTGGGCGCGGCTGGGCTCGGGATGAGCCGAGGGGCACTGGCAGTGGCGCGGACTGCGCTTGGCCCGCGGAGGGGGCCGGGTCGATCTGAAACCGAACGCCGGGTACGATGAGCGAACCAAGCACCGAGACCTTCGGTCTGCGCGTGATGACCTACAACATCCACAAGGGCTTCAGCGCCGGCAACACCCGATTCGTCCTGCACTCGATGCGCAAAGCGCTGGTACAGACCGAGGTGGACCTGATTTTTTTGCAGGAGATCCAGGGCGAGCACGCCTACCGCGAGCGTTTCATCGACGACTGGCCCGACATCCCGCAGCTCCAGTTCCTGGCCGGGGGGATCTGGCCCCACCAGGCCTACGGCAAGAACGCCATCTACGACGCTGGCCACCACGGCAATGCCATCCTGAGCAAGTACCCCATCGTGTCCTGGGAGAACATCAACGTCTCGGGCAGCCGGCTCGCGAGCCGCAGCGTGCTGCACGGCGTGATCGAGCCCCCCAAGGCCCAGGGCCCGGTGCATGTCATCTGCATTCATTTCGGGCTCCGTGCGGTCGAGCAGCGGCGGCAACTCGGGGTCCTGTGCGAGCGCATCCGCTCGCACGTGCCGAACGATGCGCCCCTCATCATCGCCGGGGACTTCAATGATTGGACCGGCCAGGCGGGGCGCCGGGTGCACGATAATTTCGGATTGTCGGATGTGTTCGTGACCCTCACGCAACGCCCGGCGCTGACCTACCCGGTATGGCTCCCGCTTCTGCCGGTCGACCGCATCTTCTATCGCGGGGCCCGCCCTACGGCCTGCCAGTGCTTGAGCGGGGATCCATGGCGCAGGCTCTCGGACCATGCGGCCCTGTATGCGTCGTTCGCCCTCGACACCGGAGTGTCCGCGGGCGAACGCCCCGTCAAGGGCGACAAGATTGTTCGAGCCCAGCGCAGGCACCGGGTGCGTTGATCATGCGCTCTGCGATGCAGATGAGTTACAAGCTGGCCCGCCGTTTGGTGATCGGGTTTTTCGGGCTCACCGTGCTGTTGGTCGGGGTCGCCATGATCGTGTTGCCCGGCCCCGCGTTCATCGTGATCCCGGTGGGCCTCGGGATCCTCGGGATCGAGTTCGCCTGGGCGCGGCGTTGGTTGAAAACGCTGAAGGATCGGACCGAGGGGGTAGTCGAGGGGCTCCTGGGATCGTCCCACCGGCGCGACCCCGGAGCGTAGTAAGTTTTTTCACAACCCTCTCGGGTGCGCCATGGCTGGATTGAAAGGCATCGCGAACCTGCCCAATCTTCTGAGCTGCTTCCGTTTCATCGCGGCGCCCTGGTTGCTCTACCTCGCCTGGAACGGTTACCCGCGGGCCTATGTCGCCGTCTTGGTGCTGTCGTTCTTGAGCGATGCACTCGATGGATTCCTGGCGCGCTGGTTTCACCAGGAGTCCGAGCTCGGGGCGATGCTGGACACCGCGGCCGATGTGATCATTTATATTACCATCCCCGTCTCGGCGTGGTGGTTGTGGCCCGCGTTGCTGCGCCAGGAGGCCCCGTTCGTCGCGCTGGTGATCGCGAGTTACTCCGTGCCGGCGCTTGTCGGGCTCCTGAAGTTCCGGTCGCTCACGAGCTACCACACCTGGGCGGTGAAGGTCGCCGCCGCGGCCGCCGGGGGCGCGGCGCTCGTCATGTTCGCGGGGGGGCCGACCTGGCCCTTCCGGCTGGCGACGCCCCTCTGTGTGCTCGCCGCGCTCGAACAGATCGCCATCACCCTGGTGTTGCCGGAATCCTGGTCGGATGTCCGCTCGCTGTGGCACGTGCTGCGGCAGCTCGGCTCGGCGCGCTGATCCCGATTGCAGTCGGTGACAACGATGAAAACCAAGCTTTCCAAGCGCTGGATGACGCCGTGGGCCTTCGCCTTCGCATTCGCCGGGCAGCCCGTGCTCGGCGTCCCCGAGTCGGTGGCGACCTTCGCGGGGGGCTGTTTCTGGTGCATGGAGGAGGCGTTCGAAAAGATCCCCGGGGTGGTATCGGTGACCTCGGGCTATACCGGTGGCGAAAAGGTCAACCCCACTTACCAGGACGTCTCGGACGGGGGTACCGGGCATGCCGAGGGCATCGAGGTCCGCTATGACCCCTCGCGGGTGAATTACACGCAACTCCTGGAGGTCTTCTGGCACAACATCGATCCGCTGACCCCGAACGCCCAGTTCTGCGACCACGGCAGCCAATACCGCTCGGCCATCTTCTACCACGACGACGAAGAGAAACGGCTCGCCGACGCATCCAAACTGGCCTTCTCCCAATCGGGGCGTTTCAAGTCGCCGATCGTCACGGAGATCGTGGCGGCGGGGGCCTTCTACCCGGCCGAGGAATACCACCAGGATTATTACCGGAAGAACCCGGCACGCTACGAGCTCTATAAATACAGCTGCGGCCGCGCCAAGCGGCTAGAGGAGCTCTGGGGAGGTCCGTAGCCGGCCGTCAGGCGCGTTCCTACCCTTCCGCCTTACGCGCGTTGCATTGGGAGGCCTCCGCGGGCGCGGTTACCACCGCACGCGGCTCGGCATTGGGCGCCGAGAACCCCTTACATGTCGGGCAAGCCGACGATGGACCAGGTGAGCCCGTTATTTGTGGAGCGAAATAGCCGTTCTCCGGAAGTTCCGTAGACTGTGCGATCTTCTGAGTAGCGCGGGGAGAACTTGATCGAGATGGAACCTAGTGGAAACGATATCCACGGGCCCAACCCGTGGTTGTTACGGATGAGCGCCGGACCTATTTTTGAGAAACTCGTGCCATCATCAGCGCTCCGGTACAGTCCCTTTCCGCGGAGACTAAGCAGTATCGTGCGATCGTTACGGTAATCGGGAGAAACCGCGATCGTCTCGATATACCCGCCATTGACATCGGTGCTTGTAGATGCCGCCTTCGCCCACGTCACGCCCCTGTCTTGCGACTTATACAGGCCGCGATCCGTGCCGGCGAATACAGTCCGGTCGGTCGCAAAGGACGGCGTGACCGCGAGATTAACGAAGTTATTGAACTCGGATCGCGAGTCGACAAGTTGCCATGACGCTCCGGCGTTGACGGTCCTATAAACGCCGCCGCCATAACTTATGAATAATGTCTGGTCCGTTGCGAAGTTCGGCGAGATGACCAGTGATTGTGTTTGCCGGCTGGTCGCAAGGTTCCACACCTGTACGAAGCTATTGCCGCCATTGCGAGAACGATACACCTGGCCTTGCCGGGAGCCGACGAATACCGTCTGATCGGATCCATAGGCCGGCGAGATCGCGATAAAGGTCGGGGTGACATTTCGATTAATGAGCTTGTGTTGCCAGGTCCGTCCGGCATCGGGAGACTTTTCGATATGCATCTGCGCCTTAGTGACGAAGATCGTTCGATCCGACCCGAACGCCGGCGAGAAGGCTATATCGGCCACCCGGATCGGGTTGGGATAGGGTCTTAGCACATCCCAGCTGATCCCCTCGTTGACCGACTTGAAGATCCCGGCCAAATAGCTCCCGAACACAATCGTCGCGTCTACATCGTGTATGGGCGACACAGCGATCGATACAATTATACGACGGGACAAGGTGTCCAGTTGACCCCAAGTGGCTCCGCTATTGGATGAGGAAAACAGGCCGTCGAAGCCCGCCAGGAACAGGGCGCCCCCCTCCGAAATGGCAAGGTCGGCAAACTGAGGCAATAAAATCGCCTGCAATCCGATGGTGATTCCTTGGCTACGTTTCGCCCAGGAAAGGCCGGCATTCTCGGAGCGATATATAGCGCTTCTCCACGCTGAAGCATATACCGTGCCGTCTGTGGCATAGGCCGGGGAGGCGACGATCTGGGTGATGTCCAGATCGCCAATTCCGGTATTCGCGGCCACGAAGGAATCTCCGCCGTCACTGGTCTTGAAGATCCCTTGGGTTCGCGTGCCAACAAAAAATGCTCCATCTTCGGGGTAGTGCGGTGATACCCCTATCGCCGAGATCGGGGCGTTGCGGAATCGTCGTATCTCGCGCCACGTCGTCCCGCCGTCCTCCGAAGCGTATAAGACGCCGCTCCCATCCCCGATAAGCACGAAGTCGCTGTTCGTCTTTGATACCGCGATAGCCGTAAACGGACTGCTTCCACTCTTGACCGTGCTCCAACTGGCCCCACCGTTCACGGTACGGAACACCTTTCCCGTGCCATTTGCCGAGGCCCAAGCTACTTGGTTAGACGGATCGCTCGACATGACAACGATCGCGATGCGCAGCGTACTCAAGCCGTTATTGACCTTCGCCCAAGATGCGCCTCTGTCCGTGCTTCCATAGATCCCGTTGCCCAGGGTGGACAGGAACAGGTGGTGTGCGGAGTGCACGGATACTGATAACGACGAATATATGCTCGGGCTGTCTAGCCCATTGACGAGCCTTTTCCATGTGCGGCCACCGTCGAGCGAGCGGCATAGATTGTCCCTGACGATGGTGAATAGAGTGCCGTCCTGCTCGAAACTAGGGGATACCTCGATTTCGGATATGACGTCGTGAGGGGTGTGGGCGTCAGCGGTTTGTCCCATCGCTATTAGTGCGCCGGCAACGATTAGGGCGTGTTTTAGGGACAGTGATACGGTACGGGTGAGCGCGCGGGTGTTCATTATCTAATCTCCCTAAATGGTCGATAGCAGTACACTAGCCTGAAGTTAACGAGGGCTAATTGACCTAACATTGGTGCGGTGTCGGTTTCGGGAGCGTTGCATCCGTGATCAAGCCGACTCTAGCTGCCATATCAAAGGTTTCTCCTCTTCTATCTTCTAGCCGCAACTGTTTAGTAAGGTTAGACATTGTCGGTGCGGCTTTCGTCAATGTCTATCTCGGCGTTACGGCACGCCGCGGGGTTGTTCGCAATTCGTGGCCGTATCGGTTCCGCTGCCTCCGTTGCAGTTATCGTCGTTACCTCCTTGTCCGTCCATGGCGTCGTTGCCGGCCTGCCCGAATAGCCGATCGTTGCCCGTGCCTCCCTTCAATACATCGTTCCCAGCCTCGCCGAAGAGCTGGTCCTTGCCCTGGTTCCCGAATAGCTGATCGTCACCCGGTCCGCCGCAGATGATGTCGTTTCCTCCGAGCCCCTGGATGACGTCGTTCCCGCCTCTTCCATGGATGACGTCGTTGCCCGGGGTGCCGACGATCGTGTTGTCGTTATTGTTCCCGATGATGGTCGCCGGCCGGCCATTACAGGCGACCCCCGGAGTCGGTGGCGGTGTGCCGCCGGTATTGAGCAGCACGCTCACGTTGTCGCCAAAGTTCGCAAACGCGAGATCGGGCCGCCCGTCCCCGTTCAGATCGCCGGTGGCGACGGAGGTGGGATTGGCGCCCGCGGCGAAGCTCACGGCCGCCTGGAAGGTCCCATCACCGTTGCCGCTCAGAACGCTAACGTTGCCGCCGGGCGATGCACCGTTCGCCACCGCGAGGTCGGGACGCCCGTCCCGGTTCAGGTCGCCGATGGCGACCGATTGGGGGGCAGGGCCCACGGCGAAGTTCACGGCCGCCTGGAAGGTTCCATCACCGTTGCCGAGCAGCACGCTCACGTTGTCGCTTTGCTCGTTGGCTACGGCGAGGTCGGGCCGTCCGTTTCCGTTCAGATCGCCGATGGCGACGGATAGGGGGAAATCGCCCGTGGCGAAGTTCAGCGCCACTTGGAAGGTTCCATCGCCGTTGCCAAGTAGCACGCTCACGTTGTCGCTCAATAGGTTCGCCACCGCGAGGTCGGGCCGCCCGTCGCCGTTCGCATCCCCGAGTGCGACCGCAAAAGGGCTGTCATCCGCAGCGAAGCTCACGGCCGGCTGGAAACTCGCATCGCCGTTGCCGAGCAGCACGCTCACGTTGTCGCTGTTATCATTCGACACTGCGAGGTCGGGCCGCCCGTCTCGGTTGACATCGCCAATTGCGACGGAGGCGGCGCTGTCCATGCCCGCGGCTAAGCCCACGGCCCGCTGGTAGGTCCCATCCCCGTTGCCGAGCAGGACGCTCACGTCTTCGCTGAAATCGTTCGCCAGCGCGAGGTCTGGGCGCCCGTCCCCGTTTACATCGCCGATGGCGACTGATTGGGGGCCACGGCCCGTCGCAAAGTTCTTGGCCGGCCGGAAACTCCCGTTCCCCTTGCCGAGCAGTACGCTCACGCCATCGCTGCCCTCGTTCGCCGTCGCGAGGTCGGGCCGCCCGTCCCCGTTCACATCGCCGATGGCGACAGAGCGGGGGGCATTGCCCGTGGCGAAGGGCGAGCCCGGGGCGGGGTTGAAAATGATCGGGTCGGAGGCCGCCGAGAGCGTGTCCGTGACGAGGGCCAGGCCCACCGAGCCAAGCCGATAAACCCAACGAGCCGCCGCACGCCGCGGCGTCCCGTGACCTACGGCGTGCCCGAAGCACGCCCAGCGTTTCATGGTTTTCATTGACCTTTCTCCTTGTAGTCAGCGTAGGGCGCGTGCCCGCGCCATTCGTTGACGGTATATTCCGTCATGCCGGATCACCGTTGTGTCCGGGACCAAGCGATAGCCAGGGGCCCGGTCGAGTGACCGGGCCCCGTGGTCCAGCTTCTCACCTATCTCGGCGTTACGGCACGCCGCGGGGTTGTTCGCAATTCGTGGCCGTATCGGTTCCGCTGCCGCCGTTGCAGTTGTCGTCGCTACCCAGTCCCCCGTCCATGGCATCGTCGCCCTCCTGCCCAAACAGCCGGTCGTTGCTTGTGCCTCCCATCAAGACATCGTTCCCGCCCTGGCCGAAGAGTTGGTCCTTACCTTGGTCGCCGAATAGCCGATCGTCCCCCGCGCCCCCGCAGATGACGTCCCTGCCCCCGCGACCTCGGATGATGTCGTTCCCGCCCCGTCCATGGATGACGTCGTTGCCCGGGGTGCCGAAGATCGTGTTGGCTTTATTGTTCCCGACGATGGTCGCCGGCCGGCCGTTACAGGTGACCGTAGGTGGTGGTGTGCCGCCAGCATTCAGCAGAATGCTCACCTTATTGCGGTTGGCGTTTGCGACCGCGATGTCGGGCCGCCCGTCCTGGTCCATGTCACCTAAAGCGACGGAGACGGGTCCACGTCCCGCAGCAAAGCTCACGGCCGGCTGGAATCCATCATTCCCGTTGCCAAGCAGCACGCTCAGGTTGTCGCTGAACAGGTTCGCCACCACAAGGTCAGGTCGCCCGTCCCCGTTCGCATCCCCTAGCGCAACAGAGAACGGGAAGTTGCCCACCGCAAAACTCACTACCGGCTGAAAGCCGCCATTCCCGTTGCCAAGCAACACGCTTACACTGTTGTTACCACTATTTGTCACGGCGAGGTCTGGCCGGCCGTCCTGGTTCACATCCCCGATCGCGACCGAGTTGGGCGAGGCGCCTGCCGCTAAGTTGGCGGCCGGCTGGAAGGTTCCGTCCCCATTCCCGAGCAGTAAGCTAACATTGTCGCTGTTGTTATTCGCCACCGCCAGGTCAAGCCGCCCGTCGCGGTTTACATCGGCGATGGCGATGGAGTAGGGAAATGCGCCGGCCGTAAGATTCGAAGCGGACTGAAAGACCCCGTCCCCATTCCCCAAAAGGACGCTCACATTATCGCTGGCGCCGTTCGCCACCGTCAGGTCGGTCCGCCCGTCACCATTCACATCCCCGATGGCGACCGAACGTGGATCGGAGCCCGCGGCGAAGCTCACTGCCGGTTGAAAGCTGCTATTCCCGTTCGCGAGAAGCACGCTCACGTTGTCGCCTTCGCTGTTCGCCACGGCGAGGTCAAGCCGCCCGTCCTGATTTAAATCGCCGAGCGCGACGGAGACTGGGGCAGCAAGGCCTGCAGCGACGTTCACAGCCGCCTGGTAAGTCCCATCCCCGTTGCCGAGCAGTACGCTCACCTTACCGTTGCTTGTGGAGTTCGTCACTGCGAGGTCCGGTCGCCCGTCCCGATTAACATCACCGATCGCGAGAGAAAAGGAGCAGCACCCGCCCGCACCAAAGGGCGATCCCGCGGCTGGGACGAATTGGCCCGACGGCTCGAAGGTCGTGCCGTTGAGGAGCACGGTTACATCATCGCTGCCACGGTTTGCCACCGCAAGGTCGGGTCGCCCGTCCCCGTTCACATCGCCAATCGCGACGGAAAAGGGTTGATCGCCCGCGGCGAAGCTCACGGCCGGCTGGAAGCTCCCATCGCCATTGCCATGCAGCACGCTCACGTTGTCGCTGAATGCGTTCGCAACCGCGAGATCAGGCCGCCCGTCCCCGTTCACATCGCCAATCGCGACAGAGAAGGGGTCGTTGCCGACGGCGAAGCTCACGGCCGGCTGGTAGGTCCCATCCCCGTTGCCGAGCAGTACGCTCACGTTGTCGCTGTTAACGTTCGCCACTGCGAGGTCGGGCCGCCCGTCCAGGTTCACATCGCCGATGGCGACGGAGACGGGGAAAACGCCCACGGCGAGGTTCACGGCCGGCTGGAAGGTCCCATCGCCGTTGCCGAGAAGGACGCTCACGTTGTTGCTTAAAACGTTCGCCACTGCGAGGTCGGGCCGCCCGTCGCCGTTCACATCGCCGATGGTGACGGAGAAGGGTAAAACGCCCACGGCGAAGCTCATGGCCGCCTGGTATGTCCCATCCCCGTTGCCGAGCAGTACGTTCACCACGTCCACGTTGCCGCCAAAGTTCGCCACTGCGAGGTCGGGCCGTCCGTCCAGGTTCACATCGCCGATGGCGACGGAGCGGGGGCCAACGCCCGCGGGGAAGTTTGCGGCCGGCTGGAAGGTCCCATCCCCGTTGCCGACCAGCACGCTCACGTCGCCGCTCCTAGCGTTCGCCACTGCGAGGTCGGGTTGCCCGTCCCGGTTCACATCGCCGATGGCAACGGAGGCGGGGGCATCGCCCGCGGGGACGTTTGCGGCCGGCTGGAAGGTCCCATTTCCGCTGCCGAGCAGCACGCTCACGTTGTCGCTGAATGCGTTCGCAACCGCGAGATCAGGCCGCCCGTCCCCGTTCACGTCGCCAATGGCGACGGAGGTGGGGGCATCGCCCGCGGCGACGGGCGAGCCCGTGGCCGGGTTGAAAATGACCGGGCCGGGGGCTGCCGAGAGCGTGGCCGTGAGCAGGGCCAGACTGGCCCAGCCGATCCGGTAAGCCCAACGAGCGGCGGCACGCCGCGGCGTCCCGTACCTATTGCGTGCGCGAAGCACGCCCAGCGTTTCATGGTTCTCATCGACCCTTCTCCTTCCAGGTGTGATCGAACGCCCCCTGCCGAGGGAATGTCCCCTGCGGCAGGTCCTCGACCTCGGACTTCAAGCTTAGCTCAGCGACCCGCCCGCCCAGTAGGACTTTTTTGCTCACCTATAGGACTATTCTGCTGATCAATTGGACTCGTTTGCGCGACACGGTCCGAACCACGGGGTTGAGTTGCTTAGCTACTGGAGGTCGTCAATGTCGAACAGAACAAAACTGCTCAGCAAATCCTGATTCATATGCAAAGTCAATAAGCTGCAAGCGCTGGGGGATTCCCCTCCCCTGCGCAGCGGGGGAGGGTCAGGGTGGGGGTCAGGCGCGTCAGGCGGAGACGAGGCTTGGTCAGTGACTGAAAGGCCTGACCCCCACCCCACCCTCCCCCGTCCGCAGAAAGCGCGGACAGGGGAGGGAGTCTCCGGTCCCCTCCCCTGCGCAGCGGGGGAGGGTCAGGGTGGGGGTCAGGCGCGTCAGGCGGAGACGAGGCTTGGTCAGCGACTGAAAGGCCTGGCCCCCACCCCACCCTCCCCCGTCCGCAGAAAGCGCGGACAGGGGAGGGGGTCTCCGGGTTCCCTCCAGTGCTCAGTGGGGGAAGGGTCAGGGTGGGTCGAGCGCCGCGGTTCGGATAGCCTCAACCCCATTTTATCCATCGCCTTCCAAGCGCAAGGGACTACAAAATTGACATGTCTTCGGGCCGAGGTGTCGAGTGCGGAGCCTGGTAATCGCGCGGGCTCATGCCGTAACGGCGCCTGAAGACACGGTCGAAATACGAGCAATCATGGAAGCCGGCGGCCAGGGCGGCCTGTTTTACGGATGTCTCGGCGGTTGCCAGAAACTCGCAAGCCCGTTCAAGGCGATAACGCAGGACATAGCGGCTGAACGAGGTGCCATGCTCTTTCTTGAAGGTGCGACTGAAATGGGAACCGCTCATGTGACAGGCCATCGCCAGATCATCGAGGCGGAGGTCTTCGGCGAAGCCCTGTTCGAGGCGGATGAGCGCCTCGGCGGTTCGCGACACGGTGCGATCCCGTCCTCGAGCGCCGGCGCCTTCAGGTTGGGACGGTAACCGTATTGCCGGGCGGGCGGCCGGGGCCTGCGCGTGATCCCGCGCCAAGGCCAGCAGAAGGCGGATCTCTCTGACCAGATCGTGCAGAGCGATCGGTTTCACCACGTAACTCGATGCGCCGCTCCGATAGGCCAGGACCATCGTATGCTTCGAGTGGTCGTTCGTCAGCATGACGAGGGGTGCCTGGGGGTAGCGAGCACCCGTCTCCGCGAGGAGACGTATACCGTCTCCTTGCGGGTGATCGTATTCGAAGCAGATGAACGACGGGGATAGCCTTTCGATCGCGAGGCGTAGGTGTTCGTGGCCCGAGATCCGATGGCCGGGGTAGACATCACAGAGATCGTGAAACAGCATCGATGGGTCTCGCATCAGATCGACCCACAGGAACGGCGGCATGAAGAGAGGGGCGGCGCGTGCGGTCCCCTTAGACCGGAATCGTTGCGGCGTCTCTTTCGTTGCCATGCCCCCTCCTTGGCCCGCGAAAGACGGCGCGTCCCCCGAAAGCTTCTCTAAACGGGGACCGCCCGCGGGCGATTACTCATGTAGCGGGTCGCACAAGCTCGAAAATGGCTTGTATCCTTCGTGCGACGACGACCCGTCGCAGCGCTCATGGAACGGTAACGCACCTCGCGTACCAGCGTGGAAGCTACAGCATCCCGGTTCCTAGCCTAGCTAAGGCGCGCTGCCAGGCGGTTCCAACCCATTTATTTGCTTCAAGCGTCGCCGTTGAGCGACGGATCCGCGAAGGCGGCGCGCCTCAGGCGCGTTTGGGGAGGGCTTGCCGCAGCGCGGAGAAATCTTCCGCCGCGAGCGGCGGCGCGATGAGATACCCCTGGATCTCGTCGCATCCACAGTCCTCCAGGAACGCATGCTGCTCCGGCGTCTCCACCCCCTCGGCCACGACGCTCAGCCTCAACTGGTGCGCCATCGCCACGATCGCCTGGACGATGGCGACATCGTCGGGATCGTCCGGCACGTCGCGCACGAAAGTCTGGTCGATCTTGATGCGGTCGAGCGGGAAGCGCTTGAGGTAGCTCAAGCTCGAATAGCCGGTGCCAAAATCATCCATGGTGAGCTGGACCCCGAGCGCATCGATCTCCTCGAGGACTTTCCCGGCGCGCAAGGGTTCGTGCATGACGCTCGATTCGGTGATCTCGAGGTCGAGATTGCCGGGGTCGAGCCCGCTCTTCGCGAGCGCCTCGCGGATCCCGTCGACGAAGGCGTCGTGGCGCAACTGGCGCGCGGAGATGTTGACGGCTATCCGGGCGCACGAGAGGCCCTGCCGGCGCCAGGCCGCGGCCTGTTCGCAGGCGCACTCCAGGACCCATCGTCCGATGGGTACGATGAGGCCGGATTCCTCGGCGATGGCGATGAGCTCCGCGGAGGGGATCAGCCCCCGCTCCGGGTGCCGCCAGCGCAGCAGGGCCTCGACACCGGTGATCGCCAGGGTCCGGAGATCGAACAACGGTTGATAGTGCAGCATCAGCTCGCCACGCTCCAGGGCCACTCGCAGGCTGTTCTCGATGGCGAGACGGTGGTTCGCCTGCCGGTTGATTTCGGCGTCGAAGAAACGGTAGGTGTTGCGGCCGCGCTCCTTGGCCTGATACAGGGCGGCGTCGGCGTGCCGGAGTAGGGACTCGCGGTCGAGGCCATCACTCGGGTAGACGCTGATGCCGATGCTGGCCGTGACGTGCAGCCGGTGCTGGGCGAGGTCGAACGGTACGGCCAAGGTCGCGATGATCTTCTCCGCCACCTGGGCCGGATCATGGGTCGATTGGACATCCGGCAACACCACCACGAACTCATCACCGCCGAGCCGCGCCACCGTGTCTTCGGCGCGCAAGAGCCCGCGCATGCGGGCGCTGGCCGCCTCCAGCAGGCGGTCGCCGACCTCATGTCCGTGCGAATCGTTGATGACCTTGAATCGATCGAGGTCGAGGTACAGCACCGCCAAGGTGCGCTCGTGACGTTCCACCTCGGCCAGGGCCTGGTCCAAGCGGTCGAGGAGCAGCGCACGGTTGGGCAGGCCGGTCAAGGGGTCGTGATAGGCGAGCTGCTGAATACGGGCCTCGGATGTCTTGCGATCGCCGATGTCGGTGAGCGTCCCGGTGGTCCCGAGTCCCCGGCCTTGCTCGTCGCGGGTGAGCCGCACGAAACCCTCGACCCAGCAGAGCTCACCGTCCTGCGCCCGCAACTGGGCCTCGAAGTGCGCTTCTCCGGGCCCGGAGATCAGCGCCTCGTACATCTCGATGTACTGCGTGCGGTACGCCGAGTGGAAATAATCCGAAGCCCGGGTTCCGAGGCTCGCATCGACCGCGAAACCCGTCAATCTTTCCCAGGCCGGATTCAAGAACGTATAGCGTCCGTCCACATCGGTGTGGAAGACCACCTCCCGCAGGTTCTCGACCACCGATCGGTAATGCTGTTCGGACCATCTCAGGCGCGCCTCGCTGTCACGCAAGGCCTCGGCGGTCCGTTTCCGTTCGTTATGCTCGACGGCCAGCGCCGCGAGGTTGCTAATGGCAATGCCGAACAGACGGTCCTCGGGCCGCCACGGTCGGGGTGGGCCGATCTGCTCGTGGCACAGGACCCCTTCGAGTCCGCCGAACAGTATCAGGGGGATGTCCAACAGGGCGGTGATCCCGAGCGGGGTGAGATAGGTCTCCGAGAACTCGCGGGTCCTCGGGTCCTCGTGGGCGTCATCCGCGACGATGGCCTCGCTGGTCGCGAGTGCCCGGAAATAGCCTGGATAACGGGTTGCTTCGAGCGCCGAACCGGCGGAGTGCCGGTCGGACCCGAGCTCGTAGAGGTCGAGGCAATGAATCGAAGCGCGGTCCTCGGTATAGCGCCACAGGCTCACCCGCTCGATGGCGAGGACGCGCGCGGCGGTCTCGGTCAGGAGCCGCAAGGCCGCCGCCAGATCGTCGCCGCGAAAGACGGGGCTCCGCGTGAGTGCCGCCAGCGCCTCGTGCTGCGCCAGCAGACGCTCCTGCGGTGTTCGGGTCTCGGGTCCTGGGGCCGCTGTCTCTCTGCAGTGCATCGGGGGGTGGCGCCACCCTGTCGGAAATAATTGACCGAAAAGAAGAAACGGGCGTGAATGACGGGCGCCGGAGCGGCGAGGGTCGATTGGTGGGCGATGTAGGGATCGAACCTACGGCCTCTCCCGTGTGAAGGGAGCGCTCTCCCGCTGAGCTAATCGCCCGGTGGGCACGATTGTAGGGACGGCTAGGGCGGCGGTCAATGAAGCTCTCGAGCGACTGGTAGAATGACGGCGACCCATCCGCACGACGACAGAGACATGACGACGATAAGGACCCGCTTCGCGCCGAGCCCGACCGGCTACCTGCACATCGGCGGCGCCCGCACGGCGCTGTTCTCCTGGCTCTACGCCCGCAGGCACCAGGGCGTGTTCGTGCTGAGGATCGAGGACACCGATCGCGGGCGCTCCACCGAGGAAGCGGTGCGCGCCATCCTCGACGGCCTGGAATGGCTCGCCCTCGATCATGACGAGGGGCCGTTCTTCCAGACCGAGCGCTGCGCGCGTTATCGCGAGGTGATCGACGACCTGCTGGCTCGCGGTCTGGCCTATCGTTGCTATTGCTCCAGGGAGCGCCTGGAGGCGCTGCGGGCCGAGCAAATGGCGCGCAAGGAGAAACCGCGCTATGACGGCCGTTGCCGCCGCGCTGCCGAAAACCACCCGACCCATGAGGATAGCCCGCCGGTGGTCCGCTTCAAGAACCCGCAGGACGGCGAGGTCGTGGTCGAGGACCTGATCCGGGGTCGCGTCGCCTTCCGGAATCGAGAGCTCGACGATCTCATCCTCTTGCGCTCCGACGGGACGCCCACCTATAACCTGTCGGTGGTGGTGGACGACCTCGATATGGGCATCACCCACGTCATCCGCGGCGACGACCATCTTAACAACACCCCGCGTCAGATCAATGTGTTTCGCGCGCTCGAGGCGCCCGTCCCGGCGTTTGCCCACCTGCCCATGATCCTGGGGTCGGACGGCAAGCCGCTGTCCAAACGGCACGGCGCGGTGAGCGTCCTGCAGTACCGCGATGACGGTTACCTGCCCCAAGCCCTCCTGAATTACCTCGCGAGGCTCGGCTGGTCGCACGGCGACCAAGAGGTCTTTTCGATGCAGGAGCTGATCGAGAAATACGACATCGCCGATGTCAACAAGGCCGCCGCGATCTTCGATCCGGCCAAGCTCTCGTGGCTCAATCAGCATTATTTGAAGCATGGGGACATCGATGATCTGGTCCGCCGCCTGCGCTTTTTTCAGGAGCGCGCGGGCATCGAGCCGAAAGCCCCGCCGGAGCTCGCCGAGGTGATCGAGCCGTTGCGGGAGCGCTCCAAGACCCTGGTGGAGATGGCGGCGCAAACGCGGCTCTTTTATCAGGATCTGGGCGATTATGACCCGACGGCGGCCGAGCGATATCTTAGTGTCGAGATGCACGGGCCCCTGGCCGCACTGCGGGAGGGCTTGACCGGCCTGCCGCGATGGGATGCCGAATCCGTTCACGCCGCCATCGGCAACGTGGCGGCCGGGCACGGCCTGAAGTTCGGGCAATTAGCCCAGCCGCTGCGCGTGGCGGTCTCTGGTACGTCGGTGTCGCCCCCCATCGATCACACCGTCGTGCTCCTCGGCCGCGAGCAGTGCCTCGCGCGCATCGACCGGGCGCTCGGCTATATCGGCCACGGTCATGAATCGCCTCCTCAGATCCCCTTTCCCTCCGGGTGCGGGTGAGGGGATCAAAAAACGCAATTTTTTTGACCGTGCGTGGTTATCTCGAGGGCCTTTTTCCGGCGGGTTCTCCCTCTCGTTCGGGGAGGGCACCCGGGACACTCCCTCCCCTGTCCGCCTGCGGATGGGGGAGGGCGGGGGTGGGGGTCAGGCCTTCGCGGGCTGACCAAGCCCCGTCCCGGGTGCGGCGCCTTTTGCCCCCACCCTAGCCCTCCCCCGCTCCGCGCAGGGGAGGGGATCGGAAACGCACTCCCCCGCTCCGCAGGTGAGGGATTGGAAACTCACTCCCCCGCTCCGCAGGACTCCGCAGGTGAGGGATTGGAAACTCACTTCCCCGCTCCGCAGGGGAGGGGACCGGACTGGTCTGTAAGGCATTGGCCGCGTGAGAGCTAGAAGTTCGGGAACAGCGTCTCCACGGACAGTCCCTCGCGCTCCAGGATCTGGCGCAGACGCCGCAGGGCTTCGATCTGGATCTGGCGCACGCGTTCGCGGGTCACGCCGATCTCGTTGCCGACCGCCTCGAGCGTCGCGATCTCGAAGCCGTGCAGGCCGAAACGCCGCTCCACCACCGCGCGCTGCTTTTCGTTCAGCTCCGTGAGCCACAGGTCGACGTGGTGGTGCACGTCGTTGTCTTGCAGGATCAGCGACGGGTCGAGGTTGTTCTCGTCGGGGATGGTATCGAGCACCGAGCGGCCCGACTCGCGCTCGGCGGGGCTGTCGATCGAGGTCACACGCTCGTTCAGACCCGCCATGTGCTCGACCTCGGCGAGGGAACAATCGAGCAGGTGGGCCACTTCCTCGGGTCTCGGCTCATGGTCCAGCGTCTGGGTCAGACGCCGCATGGCGCGCGTGTAGAGGTTGATCTCCTTGACCACATGGATGGGCAGTCGGATGGTGCGGGTCTGGTTCATCAGGGCGCGCTCGATGGTCTGGCGGATCCACCAGGTGGCATAGGTCGAAAAGCGAAATCCCCGCTCGGGATCGAACTTCTCGACCGCTCGGATGAGCCCCAGGTTGCCCTCTTCGATGAGGTCCAGGAGGGCCAGGCCGCGGTTCAGGTAGCGCCTCGCGATCTTCACCACGAGCCGCAGATTGCTCTCGATCATGCGCTTGCGGCTGTGCGCATCCCCGCGGCGCGCGGCGCGCGCCAGGCGTACCTCCTCGCTGGCCGAGAGCAGGGGAGAGAACCCGATCTCGCTCAAGTAAAGGCGGGTGGCGTTGAGCTCGGTATCGGGGAACTCCTCGCTCGACTTGCCGTTCGGGCCGGCCGGACCGTCACCGAAGTCTCCGCCGAGGTTTCCCTCGCCGAGCGCCTCATAGCCCGCCAGCTCGTCATCGTCGGCGTCACTCGATCCGTCGTCGATCTCTGTCCTGGCGTTCATAGCGCTCCGGTGTTATTGACTGATGACATTATTGACTGAAAGGGGATGGTAGAGTATCCCCAAGTCAAAAATACATAAATGGGTCGCGCGTGTTTTTGGCAAGGAGCTCGACTAGCGCTCGGGAGCATCCATATAAATTAAAGGTGGCCCACCTCGGGGCGGATCGTCTCCCACCGATCCATCCCATCTAGATCTGCCGTTCCGCCTAGATCTGTCGTTCAGGAAGGTAGTCCCGCGGCGGCACGGGTTTGCCGTTACGCCGGATCTCGAAGTAGAGCTTGACCTGATTGGTCCCGGTGCTCCCCATCTCTGCGATCGGTTGCCCGCCGGAGACCCTGATCCCCTCTCGGACCAGCAGCCGGCGATTATGTGCGTACGCACTGAAATAAGTATCGTCGTGCTTGATGATGATAAGCCTTCCGTAGCCCACAAGTCCATCGCCGCTGTAAACGACCCGACCCGCGGCGGCGGCACGGATCGCCTGTCCGATCTCACCGACGATGTCGACGCCTTGTTTGCCGGATCCGGCGCCGATCGCCTGCAGCCTGCCCTGCGCCGGCCACTGCCAGCGGATGGGATCCGAGCTCGCCGCCGCGCGCCCGGTTGCCGGTCGAGGCGCTGTCGTCATCGCCTGCTTCCGGGTCATGGGACGCTCACGATGCGCGCGGACGGCCGGCTTCTTTCCCGGCGTTCCCGTCGCGGTGCGCGGCCTGGCGCCTTCAACGACGTTTCTCGGGCCCAACACCAGACGCCGGCCCGGGTAGATCCGATACGGCGCCCGGATGCCGTTGCGCCGTGCCAGAACGCGATAATCCTGGCCGTAGCGAAAGGCGATGCCGTACAGCGTGTCCCCACGCACAACCGTGTGATAGCGATCCGCGGGCCGGGACTCGGCGGTCCCGCGCCGGCCCTCGGCCTCTTCCTCGTGGCCCAGGGGCGGCTCCGTGATAACGCATGCACCGAGCAGGGACGCCCCGATCAGAACCCGTAAAGGCCGCCGGAGACTGAACACTGTCTGGGATCGACGCCCGTCTGGGATCATTGCCGATCCCGGATCAACGCCCGTCCGGGATCATCGGCCATTGGCGATCATCGGCTAGTCACACCGGTCCGCATCGGGACGAAGCGCACCGGCTCGAGGCGCGCGTGCTCGAAGCCACCGGCATGGCGGGTGACCAGCACGAGCTCCTGGTGATCCGCCTCGCCGACCGGGATGACCATGCGCCCACCGAGCTCCAGTTGCTCGCACACCGCGATTGGCACGGCCACCACCGCCGCGGCCACCAAGACGGCATCGTAGGGGGCGTGCTCCGGCCAACCGCGATGCCCGTCCCCGTGTCTGACGCGCACATTGTGATAGTGGAGCGCCGCCATGCGTTCCCGGAGCTTCTTGACCAGGCTGGCCATGCGTTCGACGGCGTAAACGGTGTGGGCGAAGTGGGCCAGGACGGCCGACTGATAACCCGACCCGGCCCCGATCTCCAGCACGCGCGCGATGGGACCCGAGGTCAGGAGCGCCTCCGTCATCCGGGCCACGATATAGGGTTGCGACACGGTCTGGCCATGGCCGATCGGCAGGGCGGTGTTCTCGTAGGCGCGGCTCGCCAGGGCCTCATCGACGAACAGGTGGCGCGGGACCGTCCGCATGACGTGCAGGACCTCGACAGAGCTTATCCCCATCTCGCGCAACTGGCCAGTCAACCGGTCGCGTGCGCGTTGCGAGGTCAAACCGATTCCGCGCTCGTCGGCCCTCATTCACTTGCACCGAGATTCGGCACTTCCGCCACGGTGAAATCCCCCATGGTGAAATCTGCAAGCCAGCGGGCCACTGCGTCGAGCGCCCGGTAATTGGTCATGTCTACCTGCAGCGGGGTGACGGAGACATGGCCTGTCTTGACAGCATGAAAATCGGTGCCCGGCCCGGCGTCCTCCTCGGGCCCCGGCGGACCGACCCAGTAGATGGGCCGGCCGCGCGGATCGGAGGCCGGCACCATAGGCTCGGACTTATGGCGCCGCCCGAGCCGCGTGGCCTCGAATCCGGCGAGGTCCGCATAGGGCCGATCGGGGACATTGACGTTCAGGATGGTGTCGGCCGGCAACCGGCGGGTTGCGATGCCCTGAACGAGTCGCAGGGCTACGCGGGCCGCGGTCTCATAATGCGCCGCCTCGGCGCCCGCCAGCGAAATGGCCACGGCCGGAAGGCCCAGGAAGCGCCCCTCGATGGCCACCGCCACGGTCCCCGAGTACAGCACATCGTCCCCGAGGTTGGCGCCGGTATTGATGCCGCCGATCACCATGTCGGGCATGCGATCGAGCAGCCCGGTGATGGCCAGGTGGACGCAGTCGGTGGGTGTGCCGTCCACGTACATGAAACCGTTGTCGGCGCGCGCGGCCCGGATCGGCTTCTCGAGCGTGAGGGAGTTGCTGGCCCCGCTGCGGTCCCGATCCGGGGCCACCACCACGACCTCCCCGAGGGCGCAAAGGGCCTTGGCCAGGCACACGATGCCGGGCGCCTGGTAGCCGTCGTCATTGCTCAACAGAAACCGCACAGGCATCTCCACCGGCCCGCGCCCGCCGCGTGCCCGGCTCCTAATCGGTCATCGGGGCAGGGGCGGGTTTCCGATCCGCGCCTGCACTGCGCCGCGCGCTCGGCCCTCGAGGGGTCACCGCAGGAGGAGCTCCAGCAAGGCCTTCTGCGCGTGCAGGCGGTTCCCGGCCTCGTCCCACACCACGCTACTCGGCCCGTCCATGACCCCGGCGCTGACCTCCTCGCCGCGATGGGCTGGCAGGCAATGCATGAACAGGGCCCCGGGATCGCACAGCCCCATCAGGGCCTCATTGACCTGATATGGGGAAAACACCGCCCGCCGCGCCTCGGCCTCTTGCTCTTGTCCCATGCTGGCCCACACGTCGGTCACGACCAGATGCGCACCGCGCACCGCCTCCTCCGGCCGCTCGAAGCACCTGAGCGCCGCACCGCCGCCCTCGACGACCTCGGGTGGCGGAAGGTAGCCCGGCGGACAGCACAGGTGCAAGGTGAAGCCATAGAGACCTGCGGCCTCGATATAGCTACAGCATACGTTGTTGCCGTCCCCGAGCCAGGCCACGCGCCTGCCGGCGATGGGCCCGCGGTGCTCCACATAGGTCTGCATGTCGGCCAGGAGCTGACAGGGATGGTGGCGATCGGTCAGGCCGTTGATGACCGGCACGCTCGCATGCGCCGCGAAGCGTACCAGCCGCTCGTGCCCATGGGTACGCACCATGATCGCATCGACCATGCGCGACAGGACGCGGGCCATGTCCTCGACTGGCTCCCCGCGGCCTAGTTGGGTGTCCTGCACGGACAAAAAAATCGCCGTGCCGCCGAGTTGGGCCATCGCGGTCTCGAAGGACACGCGCGTGCGCGTCGAGGACTTCTCGAAGACCATGGCCAGCACCCGACCGCAGAGCGGTCTCGGGCCCGAGTCCTTGCGCGACTTCTGCCCGATGCCGCGCCGGAGCAGGCCGTCCAGCTCCGCGGGTGAGAGATCGCTGAGGGTCAGGAAATGCCTTGGCACGATCTGGATCACCCCTGGCACCCCCGGCGGGCCGGCCCCTGGGTGTCGTCCCCGCCGAGGAACTCGCGGATGACGGAGCCGAGGCGCTCCACGAGCTCCGCGGCCTCGGTGTCGCTCAGGATGAGCGGCGGCAGGAGCCGCACCACGCGCTCGGCGGTCACGTTGACGAGAAGGCCGAGACCGAGCGCCCGCTCCATCAGCTCCCCACAGGGCCGATCGAGCAGGACGCCGATGATGAGCCCGCGCCCGCGTAGCTCGACCACGCCCGGTACGCCGCCGAGCGCGCGGCGCAGTCGCTCCAAGAGCGCTTCGCCGAGCTCTGCCGCACGCTCGGCAAGCCGCCCTTGTTCCAGGATGTCGAGGACCGCCAGGGCCGCCCGGCACGCTAGCGGGTTGCCGCCGAAGGTCGAGGCGTGCTTGCCCGGCCGGATCAGGCCGGCTGCGTCGCCGCGCGCGAGACAGACGCCGATCGGTACGCCATTGCCCAGGGACTTGGCGAGCGTCATGACATCCGGTGCGACGCCCTCGTGCTGGAAGGCGAACCAGCGGCCGGTCCGGCACATCCCGGTCTGGACCTCGTCGAGCATCAAGAACCACCCGTGCCGGTCACAGACCTCGCGCAGGCCCGCCAGATAGCCGGGCGGCGGTATCACGACCCCGCCCTCTCCCTGGATCGGCTCGCACAGCACCGCGACGATATCGCGCCGATTGGCGCCCACCGCGCGCAGGGCCTCGAGGTCGCCGTACGGCACGCGCACGAAGCCCTGCACCAGGGGCTCGAAGCCGGCCTGCACCTTGCGGGCTCCGCTGGCCGTCAAGGTCGCGAGCGTGCGGCCGTGGAAGGCGCCGTCCATGACCACGATCGCCGGCGCCTCCAGCCCTCGCTCATGGCCCCGGAGCCGGGCGATCTTGATGGCCGCCTCGTTAGCCTCGGCCCCGGAATTACAGAAGAACGCTTGGTCCATCCCCGACAGCGCCACGAGGCGCTCGGCCAGGCGCTCCTGCGAGGGGATGCGATACAGATTGGAGGTATGGACGAGAACGGCCGCCTGCTCGGCCACGGCCTGCGCCACGGCCGGGTGGGCATGCCCGAGCGCACACACGGCGATCCCGCCCACGGCATCGAGGTAGCGCCGCCCCTCGGTGTCCCACAGCCATATGCCCTCGCCGCGCACGAAGGCCACCGGCAGCCGCTGATAGCTCGACATGAGAGCGCTACTCACGCGAATGTCCTCCGACCGATAAAACGGCAAGCCCGGCCGGGGCCGGGCTTGCCTCGCAGACGGGCGCCTAGGGATCAGCCATCCACACCGCTCACACCGCCACCGATCAAGCCGTTATCGATCAAAAGGGCAGGCCGTGGCCGGCCGCCCCCATGAACAGCAACATCGGGATCGACAGCAGGGTGTTCGTGCGCGAAGCCAGGAACGCCATCCGGCGGGCCCGGGCCTTCTCCTCATCGGTGGCCGAGACCAGGCCCAGGACCTTCTTCTGGTTGGGCCAGATAAGGAACCAGACATTGAAGATCATAATAGTGCCGAGCCATGCCCCCATGCCAATTGTGGTTAAATAAACGTTCTGCGCCCCGATCCCGAGCATGAAGGCACCCGGGAAGTTGGCGCCGAGGTAGACGGCACCCGAAACCCAGGTCGCGACCGCCGACCAGCGGAACCAAAGGAGCGCGCGCGGGGCGATGTATTTACCGATGGCCGCGGGGCCGGGCCCCCCCTTGTCGGCCGCCGCGGCCGCGAGCGCCGGGACCTGCACGAAATTGAAGTAATACAGGAGCCCGATCCACGCCACACCCGCGAGATAGTGGATCCAGCGGTCGATGGATAGCCATTCCATATCTTGTCCTCCCCTGGGATGCCGCCAGCTCAGGCGCCGGCGATGAGCTTGATGATGATGGTCAGGATCACGGCCAGGACCACGCCCGAGGCGATGGTCCCCACGATGGTATCGAGCGGGTTCATTTTTCCTCCCTCTTTGGCTTACGGGGCCGTCTCGTCGAGAGCCGCGATTGTGGGACATCACCGGGCGCCATTGCAAGCCATAGTCTTTTCCAGTCCGGTTCCAGTCCGTCCGGAGCGCCGCGCTCCGCAGCCGGACGCACCCGGAGCGCATCGACAGCGTCCACCCGTGGCGGCGAGCATGGCCTGAGCGGCAAGCGCGGCCTCAGGCCCGGACCCTGACCGGGGACCAGAAACTCCTCGGGACGATGACCCGTGAGATCGTCGCATCCCCCGTCCTGACGGGCTTGGGTCTCCGGGTCCAGGCGCGGCGGGGACGCTTCTAGCTCGAGCGCCGCTGCGTTGCAGGCGGCGGCCACACGGTCCCCCCCTCAACGCTCACATGCTGCCGCTTCACTTCACTCCAACCCCAAACACCAGCTCCCGCTGGTTTGTTGCTCAGCTCCGTCGCCAGGTACAACACGGGCTCTGCTCCACTATCTTTGTTCACAAGGGCCGCTCGGGTCATCGTTTCTCTCCTTTAGTCTGTTCGCTAAAATCGCTAAAGGTAACCTGGGTGGTCCTACATAGCATCTCTTTCTCCGCCAGCAGCTGGCGTTGACAAAAGCGGTCCCAGTGGGTTGCCAGCGCTCGACCCCTACCAGGCTGTTTTGTAACACATCAGGACAACACGGGCGACAGAGGCGAACGTGCTTGACATGCTTGAGCGCACAATGATAAGATTCCATCGTGAAATGCTTGCTACTGCAAATGTATTATTGGGTGTCATAGTAATGAACCCAAATACTCGAAGAAGGTGAGCGAGGAAAAAACCACAGACCGACGCGTCCAACTCGTAAGACATTGGATAACCTAATTGACAGATTAAGAGATATAAATAGAAGGCTATTTGATAAATTTAGTCATTTATATTATGCGTCGTTAGCATACCTAAGCATAAAAGTATTGGATATTACATCTACTTCTTTGTACCTTCACGAACAAAATAATCTTAATGCGGAGGCTAATGATCTTACTAGACATTTGATGGAACAATTTGGCATTAATGCTGGGTTGATAATTAAAAATGTCCCTATGGCCGCAATTATTTTAGGAGGGGCATACATGCTGAATAAACTCGGCCCTAGACTTGGATTAAACAAACATCTCGGGTCTATTTTGGTATACCTAATTAGTTTACTTACCGTACAAGTTGTGATAAATAATTTTGCAGTCTATTTCGGCGTTTACGGACGAATCTAATGTATAGCATAAAACATTTCGTTCGAACCGCTTGATCCGCAATAACTAACATCACGCCGGCACGAGCGTCGCCCACCGCGCATGGCTAGGGATCCTCGGCGAGCAACGCCTCGATCTTCGCGCGCATGACGCGGAAGTCGTCGGTGTCGGGCGCCAGCTTGCCACCCAGGTGTACGTGACGGATCACGCCACGCCGATCGATGAGGAAGCTGACGCTCGTCCACGACCGCTCATGGTCGTCGAGCCACCAGTGCTTCAAGGTCTGCCAGTCGGGGTCCACGGCCACGGGGAAGCGGAACTGGTAGTGCTCGACGTAGCCGCGCACGGTCTCGACATCGAGCGGCTGGGGGTCCTTGTGGTGGTACACGCCGATCACGATCAAGCCGCGGCCCCGGTACTCCTCGTCGAAACGGTTCAGGGCCGGCGCGGTGGCGCTGCAGAACGGGCAGCTCGGAGCCATGAACCAGCGCACCAGCACCACCTTGCCGCGCAGTTCTTGGAGCGCGAGCGGCTCGGAGTTGAACCAGTGCTCGAGCTTCCAGCCGGGCGCGGGCTGGCCGAGGAGGCCGCTCACGTCGTCGGTGGCCGGTGGCTCCGCGGTCGGGAGTGCGGAGGCTAGAGCGCATGCCGCGAGCAGGGCGACGGGGAGGATCCAGCGCATGGCGGCATGGACCTGTTTCTCGAAGATGAGCATCAGATAGGCTAGAAATAGAAGCAAGTGCACTGCCCCCAGCAGAACGTTGGTTCGTTCAAGGGCGAAGGTCAGCATGCACACCACCAACGTCAGCAGCAGCAATGTCGTATCAGCGGCATCGAGTCCGAGGATGATCGTTCTGTCCGAGATGAATCCGATGATGAGGACCGCCGGGATCGTCAGGCTGATGCTCGACAGTGCGGTTCCCAGCGAGAGATTGATCGAGCGCTGAAGCTGGTTAGCCAGTGCGGCCCGCAAGGCGGGGGCATTCAGGAGACAGTATTAGCACCGCCACAAGTAACCCCCCGAGCGGCAGGCGCACCCAAAACGCTGATGCCGTAATCAATCGGCACTGCGATCTGTTTGGCTAGGACGACGATAGGGAGGACACTCGGCCCCGCCCCGGTTACCCAGAGCCAGGAGCGCCGCCGGCAGGCTGCACGTAACCATTTGTTTCTATTGCTGGGCCGTGCAGGAGTCGAACCTGCGACCAACGGATTAAAGGTCCCGCCGGCTCCAACAGGCTACAACACACTATAGCACTCCACACAAAGACTTGCGCTCACCGGTTCGCTGTCTTCGGCTGTGGATAACCGCCGTTTCTTACCGGCGAGTGTCCCGCCCGTCACCTCGCCCGTCAGGGCTCGGCCGAGACCGAGCAAAAGGCGCAAGGGCACGTCGTATCAGTCAGCGATGTCGAAGTGAGCTTGTACATTCAATCTCAAAAGCTTAATCCTTCGCCTGTGGTTTGGGCTGGATTCGGTCAGAACCTCGCGCGCAGCTTGACCCCCGGCACTCGCTGTAAGGTCTACAAGGGCAACAGGTAATCCTTACCTGACCTCCTCGCAAAAATATATCTTATTCTGATGCGCCGTACCCTAGGTGCTTGATCGCTAAGGCAATAGCGTGGGACAGAAGCCTATGGCATATCCGTTGCTGCCGAACCGAGCGGGTCATGTAGCGCCAGCGTCTCTGACAGGGCGTGACTAGTGATTATCCGCCCTGCGTTTAGTTAACTGCCGGAGCATACTCATGCAAATGCAACCACTATTAATCGCGTTTATTCTTGTGTTGAGCCACGAGGTTGTCTTAGCAGAGACTACCGATGTTCCCCCTGCACGCTCAGACACTAAGCGAGGCCTTTCGGCTCCGGACGCGGAGAACACGGGAATAAATGTCCGTGATAGGAGCGACGTTACTGTGACGCCAGAGGAACAAGGCGGGGAAGCGGGTGATCGCGAGATCACTGCGACGATCCGCCGCGCCATAGTAAAGGACGACTCACTATCCCTCAATGCCCATAACGTGAAGATCATTACCCGTGATAGCGTGGTCACCTTGAGGGGCCCGGTAGAGAGCACAGCTGAGCGAACGACGATTGGCCAACTCGCAGAAAAAACTGTAGGCGTTAAGCGGGTTGACAACCAACTGGAAATCAATGCTGATTGAGCTTTAGGAGAACCATCATGAAAAAAGCCGTTTACTGTATTGCGCAGTCCGCCGTTCAGGCGGACAGGATCGTGGAGCAACTGCAGGTCGCAGGCTTTGCCAATACTGATATCTCGGTACTATTCCCGGATAAATCAGGCACGAGGGATTTCGCGCACGAGAAGCACACCAAAGCCCCCGAGGGTGCTGCTACAGGCGGGACGGTGGGTCTCGGGGTAGGCGCTGTTGTGGGTTTGTTAGCCGGGATCGGGAGCTTGGCCATTCCAGGAGTGGGTCCCTTCATTGCCGCCGGTCCGATCATGGGCGCCTTAAGCGGTGCCGCCGTCGGAGGGGCTGCCGGGGGGCTGCTCGGGGCGTTGGTGGGTATGGGCATCCCAGAGTATGAGGCGAAGCGCTACGAAGGAAAAGTACGCGGAGGGAATATCTTGATCTCCGTTCATACGGATGATGCACGTGAGCGGGTACGGGCCAAGGAGATATTTAAGCAAGCGAATGCCGAGGATATATCAGCGACCGGTGAAGCCGATGTGTAGCGTGATGATGCCGTAGCCTCCTACTTAGCTTGTAATCCGACAAGTTGTATTAACAAAGTGGCGGTCTGTGCGTCTTGACGGACACCGCATATCGATGACGTAGATATGCTCTGCGTCAGTTATAGAGGAAAAACCTATGACGACAATGATATTCATGGGCATCGGCGCTGGGCTTATGTATTTCTTTGACCCGGATTCGGGCCGACCGCGCCGCGAGCGCTTGTGCAACCGAATCCTGCATGCACCCATTACCAAAGGAGAATCGCGATGAGCAAATATTTATTGGGCTGGCTGCTGGGCGTCCCGGCGATCGTGCTGGTCATCATCTATCTCATATTCAACTAGCCAATCGCGGTTACGCTACTTACGTTGAATGTGGATCGAGCTCATCGGCTGGGCATCTGCCGCGATCCTGTTGCTCACAATCAGCCTAGGTATTCACCTAGTCTAGCTAGGGGCGTGCTCGCAGTACCTCAAGGTGGCTCGTCGCGAGACACTTCGAGCGGCTTCGTCGTATGTCAAGCGCAATTTCCTTCCGGGGCCGTACCTTCATTGACAGTGTGGACCTTGAAGCGCAGCTCGATGCATGGAACGTGCGTATTGCGGACCAAACTGATCACCGATTCCGGCGCAAACTGATGACCGCTCCGGAGCGGTTTCCTTATCGAGCGAAGCGTACGGCGCGGGATAACCCGACCGCCGGCCTTATTCTGTTGGATTTTTCCGACGA
>JBQTJM010000337.1:0-14702 GCA_052387115.1 Gammaproteobacteria bacterium
GCTTGACATGCCGGCTTCGCTTGATAGACTTAGATCACCTACGGATCCACACCGTTTCCCGTGAAGAGAGGGGCGAGGGGGTGGCGCTGTACGACGGACTTCATTCCCGGAGCAGCGCCGGGAGGGAGTGGTTGGTTTACCAAAATTAGGAGGCAAAGAAAATGGCAGCATCACAAGCTGTTGCGAGTCAAGTCAAGGCGGAGGAAACCCACAGTTTTCTCAACCAGAGGAACCTCTGGATCATGGTCGCCGGGTTTACCTTCTTCAACCTGTTCGTGCGGTGGTATGAAGAAGTCTACGGCTGGTCGGCCGGGTTGGACGCGTTCGCACCGGAGTTCAAGACCTATTGGATGAACTGGTTGTACATCGAATCGGTGTGTTGGGTCGTATTCTTCTGCTATATCGGTGCGTCCCTGTGGAAGACTCGGACCCGGGATATGGATGCCCTGACCTCACGTGAGGTTCTGGAGCGTCATTTCCATCACTTGGTTTGGTTGGTCGCCTACGGAATCGCTATTTACTGGGGTGCCAGCTTCTACACCGAGCAGGATGGTACGTGGCACCAGACCGTCATCCGTGACACGGACTTCACCCCCAGCCACATCATCGAGTTCTACATGAGCTACCCGATCTACATCCTGACGGGTTGGGGCGCCTTCATGTATGCTCGGACCAGGATCCCCTGCTTCTCGAAGGGGGTGTCCCTGCCGTACCTGGTCGTGGTCGTCGGACCCTTCATGATCCTCCCGAACGTCGGCCTCAATGAGTGGGGTCACACCTTCTGGTGGATGGAAGAGCTGTTCGTAGCCCCGTTGCACTACGGCTTCGTGTTCTTCGGCTGGATGGCTCTTGGCCTTTGCGGTCTGCTCTGCCAGATCTTCGACAATATCGGCGATCTCGTCGGGCCGACCCTGAAGCAAGCAAGCTAAGCGCGTAAGCACGGAACGAAAGAGGCTCCACAAAGCAAGGGAATGGTGAGTTGTGAAAAAGGAGCGGTGAGCTTGAAACACCGGCCGTTGTGCGATGGCATCAAACAACGGCCGGTTTAACCCCCGAATAGGCAAATCGGCAGGGGGCGCAGCAGAGGGTCCCTTTCGTGGCCGGCGCGCAACCATAATCGATAAAACGAGGAGGCATCAATAATGAGTTCCTATTCACCTGCGGTATTTACAAAAGCCGAGATAGTTCAGGCTTCCAGGACGGCCGACTGGCTGATCCTGACCTTGACGTTCCTGGTATTCACGGGCGGGTTCCACGTCCACGCCATGCTGACGATGGGCGACTGGGACTTCTGGTCGGACTGGAAGGATCGTCGCCTGTGGGTCACGGTCACGCCGATCATGTGCGTCACCTTCCCTGCGGCGGCGCAATACTACCTGTGGGGCAAGCTGCGTCTCCCCTTCGGGGCGACGATAACCATCCTGGGGTTGTTGTTCGGCGAGTGGGTCAACCGTTACTTCAACTTCTGGGGCTGGACCTACTTCCCCATCAACTTCGTGTGGGCCGCGACCCTGGTCCCGGGCGCCATCATCCTCGACGTCATCCTGCTGTGGTCCAAGAGCTTCCTGGTCACGGCGGTGGTGGGCGGTCTAGGGTTTGGCCTCATCTTCTATCCCGGTAACTGGGTCATGCTGGCGCCCCTGCACCAGCCGGTCGAGTACCACGGGATGGCCATGACCATCGCCGACATCCAGGGTTACCACTATGTGCGGACGGGTACGCCCGAGTACATCCGCTTCGTCGAGAAGGGTAGCTTGAGGACCTTCGGTAAAGACGTGGTGCCGGTTTCGGCCTTCTTCTCGGGGTTCATCTGCGTTCTCGTCTATTTCATCTGGCACTTCTTCGGGCGTTGGTTCTGCACCACGAAGTACCTGACCGAGTATTAGACCGCAGTTCGAAGAAACCCGAACCTAATAACACGATGAGGCTAAGACATGAGTAAAACAGCAATGATTAAGAGAGTCGGGCGCTGGGCCGCCGCGGGTCTCGCGATGGTGGTCGGCGCCACGGGCCTGTATGCCCCGGAAGCATCGGCCCATGGTGAGAAGTCGCAGCAGGCGTTCCTCCGGATGCGCACCCTCCACTGGTACGATCTCAAGTGGTCGACCGACAAGCTCAAGGTCAACGAAAAGATGACCGTCAGCGGTAAGTTCCATGTGTTCAAGAATTGGCCGGAAACGACCGCCAATCCCCAGTATTCACCGGCGTTCCTGAACATCGGTATCCCGGGCCCGGTGTTCACGCGGCAGGAGTCCTACATCGGCGGTCAGTTCGTGCCGCGTTCTGTCAACCTGACCTTGGGTGAGAACTACACGTTCAAGGTGGTCCTGCAGGCGCGCAGGCCCGGCCGCTGGCACGTGCATACGATGATGAACGTCGAGGCGGCGGGTCCCATCATCGGCCCAGGCAAGTGGGTGCAGATCGAGGGGTCGCTGGCGGACTATAAGAGCGACATACAGACCTTGACCGGCCGCACAGAAGACGTCGAGCGGATCGGAACGGCAAATATCTGGGGCTGGAGCTGGTTCTGGTTCCTGTTCGGCTGCGCGTTTATCGGCTACTGGGCGGCGAAGCCCTTGTTCATCCCGCGTTACCTGGCGGTGAAGGAAGGCGTACCGGAGGAGGAGCTGGTCTCACCAACGGATGTCAAGGTGGGCATTGGCTTCATGGCTGCCGCGATCGCCATCGTTGCGCTCAGCTATTGGAGCGCCAATGCCGCGTACCCCATCACGATACCGTTGCAAGCCGGCGTGATCGGCCTCATGGAACCGATCCCGTCAGGTGCACCGGCGGTTGAGGTGGGGTTGGAGCAGGCGACCTACCGGGTGCCGGGCCGCGCCATCAATATCAAGATCCGTGTGACGAACCGCGGTATCAGCCCGGTGCAGGTAGCCGAGTTCGAGACGGCCGGCATTCGGTTCTTGAACCCCACGGTGTACAAGGACGACACCAACTATCCGCCCCAGCTCTTGGCGCCGGAAGGTCTCACCGTCGATGACAACAGCCCGATCCTCCCCGGCCACTCCAGGGTAGTGACGGTCACAGCCACGGACGCGGCGTGGGAGAACGAGCGCTTGGCCGACGCCATCTATGATCCGGACGCTCGGTTCGGCGGGTTGTTCTTCTTCGCAGATGCCAGTGGTTTCCGGCACGTCGTGGCGATCGGTGGCCCGCTGCTTCCGCGGTTCACCTAAACGGAAGCGTGCACAGGGGTTTCTTGACCTGACGCGGAGCCCGATAACGACAACTTAGGGGCTGGCTGCCCGCGTGAAGATCCACCGCCCCCTCCGTTGGGGGCGGTTTTTTTTTGAGGGATAGCTGAAGGGGTGCGGGCCGCGGGCGGCCGGCGCGAGCGAGAGCAAGCGAGGTACGTATGAGATACAGGATAATGAGGTGGGTAGCTGCCGGGGCGGCGTTATTGAGTAGTTGTCTAGTCCATGCCCATGGCGGTGCGTCAATCGAGTTCGATACGTGTGTGGTGGAGTTCGGGAAGTATCGGATGCACTTCACGGCCTATCAGCAGGCCACGGGCGGTGAGGAACATTGCTGGGACCTCCCGGCGCCGGGAAAGACCATCCTGGTTTTCGATTTCGAGGATACGGAGATGCGGAGCAAACCCGTCGAGCTGAGGGTTGTCGAGACAGGGGAAGGAGGCGAGATCGCGACCGGGGCGCCTATCAGGACGGTTGCGGAGGTCGCCACCAAGGTCTATCCCCAGGGGAGCGTGAATCTGGAGTCGGAGTTCGAGACTGGAAAGCGCTACATGGCCGTCCTGACCATGAGCGACGCGCGACCGCTGGTGCTGAAAGCGCCCATTCAGGTCGTCCCAAACCAGGGTACGAACCTCTACGTCATGATCGGGTTAGGGATCATGGTCATCGGGGCGGTGATCTTTCTTGTTCTGAGACTGCGGCAGAGTCGCATGGAGACCGTTTAGGGACAGGATGGACTTTATCACCGATTATGGTCTGTTCGTCGCCAAGCTAGCGACCGTGTTGGTGTTTCTGTTGGCGCTGACGTTTGGCTTGGCGCTCATTCGCAAACGTGGCAAGGCGGGGCAGGAAGAGCGCTTAGAGGTGAAGCGCCTGAATGACAAGTACGACGCCATGGCGCTGGCGCTGCGAGCGGCGATGGGACCGAAGCGCGCATTCAAGCAGGCGCACAGGGCGTTCAAGGCCGAGCGTAAGGCCCGGGCCAAGGACGCCGCCGCCAAGGACGGGTCGGGCGCCAGGAAGCGCGTGTTCGTCCTACGTTTCCAGGGTGATCTTCGCGCTTCGGCGGTGGCTGCGCTTCGTGAGGAGGTGACAGCGGTCCTGACGGTTGCGACCCCGAACGATGAGGTCGTCGTGATCCTCGAGAGCCCGGGCGGGGTGGTCCACGGCTATGGCCTGGCCGCGTCGCAGCTGCAGCGCTTCAAAGACCACGGTATCTCGCTGACGGTGGCGGTCGATAAGGTGGCGGCCAGCGGTGGCTATCTCATGGCCTGTGTCGCCAGGCGTATCATCGCGGCCCCGTTCGCGATCCTCGGATCCATTGGCGTGGTGGGCCAGATGCCGAATTTCAATCGGCTACTCAAGAGCCATGATGTGGACTATGAGCTGATCACGGCCGGCGAGCACAAACGCACCCTCACCCTGTTCGGCGAGAACACCGAGAAGGGGCGGGAGAAGTTCCGCGAAGACATCGAGATCACCCACACCCTGTTCAAGGACTTCGTCAGGACCCACCGTCCGGATGTGGATATCGACCGGGTTTCGACGGGCGAGCACTGGTACGGGATGCAAGCCCTGGACCTCAAGCTCGTCGACGCGGTGCGCACGAGCGACGACTATTTGAGAGAGGCCGGCGCCGAGGCCGATCTGTACGAGCTGACGTACACCCACAAGCGTCGTGGATGGGAGCGGCTTCTATCGCCGGGGGCGTGGTGGGGGGGAGGTTGATCGCTGAGAGTTTGTGACAAACGTTGAGGTCCCGCCCCTTCCGTCAACGCTGGCAGCGCGGACAGAAGTAGGCCGAGCGTTGGCCGAGGCGCACTTGGCGTACCGGGGCGCCACAGCGCCCGCAGGCTCCGCCGGCGCGGCCATAGACCCGAAGTTTCTGGGCGAAGTAGCCAGGTCTCCCACTCGTGTCGGTGAAGTCCCGCAAGGTCGTCCCGCCGTCCCGGATGGCCCGTTCCAGTACCTCGCGGATGGCCGCGCCGAGGCGCTCGTAGCGACTCGGCGAGATCTGGCGTGCCGGCCGGGTCGGATGGATCCCGGCGGCGTACAAGGCCTCGTTGGCGTAGATGTTCCCGACACCGGCGACGGTGTGGCTGTCCATGATGAAATTCTTGACGGCCACTCGCCTGCCACGCGCCCGGCCGTACAGATAGGCCCCGGTGAAGCCCGGATCCCAGGGCTCCGGACCGAGTGCAGCGAGCAGGGGGTGGTGCTCGGGCGGCTCGCGCGTCCACAAGACGACCCCGAAGCGACGCGGGTCTCGCAATCGCAGGCAGGTCTCCTCACCGATCACGAGGTCGAGATGCTCATGGGGGCCGGGTGCCGCAGAGAGCGACACCAAGCGCAGGCTCCCCGACATCCCGAGATGCAGGATCACCGTTCCGGTCCGGGCCTCGAGGAAGAGGTACTTGCCGCGCCGGCGCACGGCGGCTATGCGTTGGCCCGGTAGCTCTTGCACCAGCGCGACGGGAACGGGCCAGCGCAGGCGTGGCTCCCGGACCACGACCGCCGTAACGCACCTACCGAGCAGGTGGGGGGTGATCCCGCGGCGCGTGGTCTCGACTTCCGGCAGCTCGGGCACCCCTCTTTTATCCTTTTATCTCTTTTGGCTTTTTGGTCCGAGTGGCGCTGTCTAGGGCTCGGCCGCCGGGTCGCTGGGCGGCGGGTCTTGGGCCATACTCGCCTCCTGCCCGGCGTTTTCAGTGCGAGCGGGCCGGAGCAGCCGCTCCGCCATCCCCCTGCCCAATTGGTACTCGAGTCCCCGCTCCGGCCGCGCGAGGACCAGCTCAGGCTCGCGGGCCAGGACCTCGAAGCGCAACGCAGGGGCGTCCTTCAGTTCCAGGGTAACCGTGTCCTGGGATGCCGCGTCGCGGCGCTTGCGGACCGCGAGCGCCTGGGCGGATAGCCAGTCGTCCGCGAGTTTCGCCAAGGCTTTGTGCGCAATCGCGGCGTCCTCCGGGCGCAGCACCCAGCCGCTCTCCCGGTGTTCCACGGTCGCCCCGGGCAGCTCGATCGCGGTCAACTCAAGGCCCTCTTCGACGAGCCGCGGACTCACGAAATCGCCGGGGTCTAAGAGCAACTGGTCGTACCAGGCGTCCATCGTGAGGTGCACCTGGTCTTTGAAGAGCACATAGCGCTGGCCGTTCATCGGGCTCGTGTCACCGAATGCGAAACCATCGCCATCCACCTCCATGCGGACCTTGGGCTCGGCGAGGCCGAAGCGCTCGAGGTCATGCCCCTGGGCGGGGAACGACGCCTGGCTCGTGCCTTCCAGAAAGCCCAGGATCGACTGGACCCGACCGGGGTTCGCGGGCACCGAATAGGGCGCCCGCATCATCCAGCGCTCGCCTTCCTTCGCGAGTACGATGGCCCCGCCCTCCTTGCGTGTAACCGTGATGGCCTTGATCGCCGTTTCCTCGATCGCGGTCAGCCGGGGAAGCTGCTTCGGCGCGTCGAGACCAGGCTCGTAGACGGCCAGCAACACCAGGATCCCGACGAGCCCGATGAGGCCGAGGTTGAGCGCCATGCGCCCGTTCACTGCGTCTCCCTCACGCGCGGCGCCGCCGCAGCCACACCCAAAACCCCATCCCGCCGAGCGCGGCAGGTAACAACATCAGGAACCCGGTGCTGATCAGCGCGGCCCAGGTGTCGGAGAGGTCGAGCCGCCGGTCGATGGCCATGCCGGCCGGGACCTCGATCAAGGCCTCGTCGCTGGCCAGCCAGTTGACGGTCTTGAGCCCGAGGTCCAGGTTGCCACTGTTGCCGAGATAGCTGTTCGACAGGAAGTCGCCATCCCCGAACACCACGACCCTTTGTTCGGGCGGTGGTCTCTCCGATTTCCGCGCCTTTTTATCGGGCTCCGGTGTCGATTCCGATCCTTGCTTCGGCGCGTCGACCGCGGCCGTTCGATTACGTGTCAGTCGCAGCGCGATGTCGACCGGGCCGTGGTGGTCGCTGCCCTCGTCATAACGCAGCTCGCCCTCGAGCTTGCCGGTCTCGATCCAGGCATCTGCCCCCGAGGAGAGCAAGGATACCGCCTGCCATTCGTCCCGGGTCTCGGCCTTGATCTCACGTGCGTAGGGGAAGACCGTGAGGTAGCGGAATCCGGCGACCGGTGCCGTCGATGGATAACCGGTCACCGGCACGATCGCCGGATGGTCGATGCCGAAGATCGCGGTCGCCGGATCGACCAGGGTGCCCGGGGACAGATTGAGCCCGAGTTGCTCGGCGAGCCCATCGAGCCCGCGCAGCGGTCCGGGGTCCGCGAGCCACAGGAGGTTGCCACCCCGCTTCAGGTAGGCGGAGACGATCTCCACCTCGCGCGGCAAATAGTCGACCTCGGGGGTCGCGATCACGAGCACCGAGGTGTTGTCGGGGATCACGGGATTGCTTGCCAGGTTCAGCCCCTGGACCTTGATCCCACGCTTGCCGAGTTGTTCCGCGAACTGGTCGAGGTCATGGTTGGCTTGGCCCGACGGGTTGCGTTCCCCGTGCCCTTCCAAGAACACCACGAAACGCTCCCCGCCCCGCAAGACGCGCTGCAGGGCGTTGCTCAGCGCCTCCTCGGTGTGCTCTTCGACGTGCTCGCTGCGGGAGGCATAACGGACGACCAGTTCCCCGTCGGTCTGGATGCGCAGATCACGGACCTCGTCGGGGGCCTTGTCGGGGTCCACGAAGCGCAGGCCGATGTCGGGTTTGATCCGGCGAAAGCGCTCTATCAGGTCCTCGATGAGGCCGCGCAACTCGGCATCGGGACGCGCGTAACCGGTGATCTCGACCGGGCCGTGCAGCCGTGTGAGCAACGCGGTGCTCGCCTCCGACAGGGTGTGGCGTCCGCCGCTGGTCCAATCCGCGGTGTGGTGATAGCGCGTGCTGAGCCAGGCGAGGAGGCCGCAGACGGCGACGAGGAGGATCGCCGACAGGGCGCTGTGTAGGCGTAACTGCCGCCGGCGCGGGACCATCATCGTGAGCGGCCGCTAAGGCGGCAGCCGCTCGGCGTCCAGGCGCCACACGGTCACGATCAGGAACAGCGCCGTCAGGAGCGCGTAGTAGACGAGGTCCACCGAATCGAATATCCCCTTGAGCAAGGGCTCGTAGTGGCTCCGGAGCGATAGATACCTGAGGACCCCGCTGGCCCCTCCCGATTCCCCGGCCCAATCGACGATCCAGAGGAGCAGGAGGGCGCCGAAAGTGCTGACCCCGGCCACAGTCGGGTGATCGGTCAGCACCGAGAGGAACAACCCGATTGCCACGAAGGCGGCGATGAGCAGGCCGAGGCCTAGAAACCCGGCGCCGAGTTGGCCGAAGTCCAGTGACCCGCCGAGGAGCAGCGCGAGGGGCATCAGGGCCACGAGCAATAGCATGACCATGAAGAACCCGAAGAGACCCAGGTATTTACCGAGCGTGATTTCGGTCATCGAGAGGGGCGCGGCGAGCAACAGAGTCAAGGTCCCGTTGCGGCGTTCCTCGGCGAAGCTGCGCATGGTGAGGAGCGGCGCGACCAGCAAGAGCGTGATCGCGGTGTAGTAGAGGAGCGGCGCGACCACGAAATCGGTGAGCCCGGGCGCGCCTTCGACGCCCAGGAGGCGTGGCTGGACTCGCACGAACAGGTTGATGCCACTCAAGAAGATGTAGGCCAGGATGATCTGGACCACGCAGAGCACCGCCCAGGCCAGCGGTGACGCGAACAGGCTCTGCAACTCGCGGCGCGCGATGACGCCGATCACGAGGCCGCCTCACTGGCCGCAGGGGCAGGTCCCTCGCCGCAGGTGATCTGCACGAAGGTCTCCTCGAGCGAGCGCTCTTCCGGCACCATCTCGTAGAGGCCCCAGCGCCCCTCCGCGGCCTGTTCCACCAGCGCTTCGGCGGGGTCCCGATCGGGCAGCGAGCGGATCAGGAAACGCTCGTCGTCGATCCGCCGCACTTCGGCGACGCCGGGGATGGCGTGCAGATACGCGATCCCGGGTGGCCGGCGCAGGGCGATGCAGAGGCCCGCGAGGTGGTGCTCGCGGGTCAGGTGTTCCACCGTGTCATCCAGTACCACCCGGCCCTCGTGGATGATCAGCACGCGGTCGCACACCGCCTGGACCTCGGGCAGGATGTGGGTCGATAGGATGACGCCGTGCTCGGCGCGCAGCTCGCCGATCAGGTCGCGGATCTCGCGGATCTGGATGGGGTCCAGGCCGACCGTGGGTTCGTCCAGGACCAGCACGGCCGGGCGATGGAGGATCGCCTGCGCGATCCCGACGCGCTGCTGATAGCCCTTGGAAAGGTTGCCGATCAGGCGGCCGCCCACCGCTTCGAGTCCACAGCGGCGCTTGGTCCGCATGAGCGCCTGGCCGAGCCCGGCCCGGGGGACGCGATGGATGCGCGCGCAATACAGGAGAAACTCATCCACCGTGAGCTCGTGGTACAGGGGGGGGTGCTCGGGGAGGTAGCCGAGATGGGCCTTGGCGTTCTTGGGCTCTGCCACGAGGTCCAAGCCGTTGACCCTGATGTCCCCGGCGCTCGGGGCGAGCGTCCCGCACAGCATCTGCATGGTGGTGGTCTTCCCGGCGCCGTTCGGTCCGAGGAAACCCAGGACCTCGCCGCGCCGCAACGCGAGGCTGACGGCCTGCACGGCGCAGAGCCCTCCGTAGTAACGATACAGATCACGGGCCTCGATCAGTGTGTGCGCCGTCATGGGCGCGTTATTATTCTCATCTCCTTCGCGATTGCAAACCGTTCGCGGCGACCGAGGCGCCGTACGCATGCCGGAAACCGTAGGCCGGTTTTTCGACACCATAGCAGAGACCCGCGACCCGCGTGCGGCGGTGCGCGCCATGGCCGTCGATGTCGATCTTCCCGGCGGCCCGGGCATCCTCGATCCCGATACCTTCCGCGCCATCGAGGTACAAAGGCTCTTCGACACCCTGAACACCTGTCGCACCACCATCGGCCGGGCGAGCCTGTATGCGTCCCTGTGCCGGCCGTGCGATGGCCTCCCTGCGATCGAGGCGCGCCAAGAGGCCCTGCGGGAGCTGGAAGCGCGCAACGATCTGCGTGGGCGACTCGAGTCCCTGGTGGCTTGGGCGGAGAAGGGCGAATCGATCCTCTACCACCTGCTCTTCGGGGCCTTCACGGGCATGCTGGGCACGGCCGCCGGGAAGCTGGAATTCGACGGCTATGGCTATGCGCAGTACCGCCACGGTACGCGCTTCCTGTTGGAGATCTCTGCGATGGCGCGTGACCTCCCGCAGCCCGAAAGCGCTTACCTCAACGAGCGGATCGATGCCCTCACCGGGTTCGCCGAGACCCGCGCGTCCACCCTCATGCGCGGGCCGGTGTACCTCACCGAGCGTGGCATCCGCCTCTCGGGCGAGAAGCCCAGGTGGTGGCCGGCGTTTCGATTTCGGCCATCCTTGTTCAAACCGGGGCTCCTGGCCGGTTTCGCCTTGTGCGTTGTGCTCCTCGGCCAGCTCAACCCGTTTCCGGCGGGGTTGCCCGTGTCCCCGCTCGCCGGGATCACGTTCGTGCTGTTGCTGCCGGTGGCCCTCTTGTATGTCCCGGCCGTGGGTGGATTCGACCGCGACCAGTTCGTCTATCCCTTGCGCGATCGCTTTCGGGCTGCGGACGAGGTGCGCCGGGTACTCGCGGCTCTCGGGCGGATCGACGAGCTGTTGGCCCTGCACCGCTATGCCCGGTCCTTCGGCTCCGCGACGGTCCTCCCCAGGGTGGTAGACTCGCCGAGGCATTTCCTGGCGCTTCGCGGTGCACGCAACCCGATCCTGGGATTCGGGAACCACGACTACGTCCCGAACGATATCCACCTCAAGGACACGCGGCTGACCTTCATCACCGGCCCCAACAGCGGCGGCAAGACCGCGCTCTGCAAGACCATCGCCCAGGTGCAACTGCTCGCCCAGATCGGCGGCTATGTCCCGGCCTCGGAAGCCGAGGTGGCGATCTCGGATCGCATCTTCTACCAGACGCCGGAGGCGGGATCGCTCACCGACGCCGAGGGCCGTTTCGGGACCGAGCTGGCGCGCACCAAGGCGATCTTTCTCGGGACCTCACCCAGGTCGCTCGTGATCCTGGACGAGATGGCGGAGGGGACGACCTACGAGGAGAAGCTCGCGATCTCCGAGGCTATCCTCTCGGGGTTCGGCCGCATCGGCAACAGTACGGTCCTCATCACCCACAACCACGAGCTGGTCGAGCGCTTTCGCCGCCGGCGATTCGCAGCCTGCCGGCAGGTGGAGTTCGCCGGCGCGGCCGCCACCTATCGGCTCGTCGACGGGATCTCGACGGTGAGCCACGCCGATCGGATCGCGAAGCGACTGGGTTTCTCCCGCGAGGACATCGAGTTGCATTTACGGCAGCGGGGGTACGCATAGGAGCGGGTTTCAACACCTTTACGCAACAATTTGTGCATCCATGCGTCTCGGCCCGAAGTCTGCTACGCTTAAAATGTTGGGAAGGGGAGGGCGTGGGGGAAATGCGGGGTCGGTTGGGTGCGGTCAGCCGCGGTCGCCGGCTTGGGTCATTGCCGTTGCGCCTTTGCTGCGCGGTCCTGGCGCTCTGGTGCTTCGGGGCTAGCGGCGCGGATACGCGCGTCGTGCCCTACGCCGGATCGCGGGGCAGTGCCACATCTCTGACGCGCACCGAGCTGCGCGACATTTTTTTTGCCCGCGACACCAAGTGGCCGAACGGCGATCCGATCCGGGTCTTCGTGCTTCCGGATCGGCATCCGCTCCATGTCCGGTTCAGCAAGGAGGTCCTGGGGGTCTATCCCTATCAGTTGCGCTCGACCTGGGACCGTATCTTGTATTCGGGGACCGGCGTACCGCCCACGGTCGTGAACACCCCGCAGGAAGTCCGCGAGCGCGTCGACGCAACGCCGGGTGCCATCGGCTATGCGGAAGAGTAGGAGGCGATCATGTTGAGGACAACATCACGAGCCATTGCACTGGCCCTGGGAAGGCTCGCCGGGCTCTTGGCCGGTTTGTCTACGCCGGTTTACGCCATCGACCTCGGGTTCCGCGACTTCCAGATGCACGGTTTCGCAAGCCAGGGCTATACCTATACCTCGGCCAACGACTTCTTCGGCAACAGCCAGGGCGATGGGAGCCTGGAGTTCACCGAGCTCGGGCTCAACGTGCTCGGCCACCCCTTGCCGAACCTCCTCTTCGCCGTTCAGGGCCTCTACCGGGATACGGGAGGCTCGGACGAGAACGATTTGCGACTCGATTACGCGAACCTCGATCTCACCCTTCCGGTGCGCGATGACCTGACCTTCGGTATCCGCGGAGGCCGCGTGAAGAACCCCTTCGGCCTCTACAACGAGGCCCGCGATGCCATCTGGACCCGGCCGAGCGTTCTCCTGCCCCAGTCCATCTATTTCGATTCCCTGGGGCTACGGTCACCGGTGCTTTCCTCGGATGGCGGCATGCTCTATGGCCGTTATGCCTTCGGTGACCATGCCTTGACTGCCGACTTTCTGGTCTCGGAGCCGAACGTAAACAACATCGTGGACTTTCTCGCCGGAGTACCGAACGAGTTTGGGACCCTAGGCGGGCGGCCGTTATTCATAGGGCAAGCGGGCTACGAGTGGCAGGAAGGGCGCTTCCGCCTGCTGTTTACCGCTGTGGACTTCGACCACGACTTCGAGCCCGATTCGCCCGCTGCCTCGCCCGGAAACGTCAAGCTCTTCGCGCCATTCGTGTCGGCACAGGTCAACCTGGAGGACTGGAGCTTCACCGCGGAGTACTTGCGTACGGGTATCAGGCGGACCGGGATCTTCGGAGGACGGCTGCCGCCCGACCCCGTGGCCAGAAAGTTTTTGCTCGACAACACGCTCGAGAGCTACTACCTCCAAGTGCAGTACCGCTTCACACCCGCGTGGTCGGCCGTCGCGCGCTACGACGCCCTCTTCTTAAACTCCGACGATCACGACGGTAGTGCAACGGCGCGCGGCACCGGCCTCCCGCGGCACCGCTTCTATGCCAAGGACCTGACCTTCGGCCTGCGCTGGGAGTTCCGGGACGATTGGCTCGTGGCCGCGGAGTATCACAACGTCGACGGAACCGCGTGGCTGTCACCCATCGACAATCCGGGCATCAACGACCCCGCTCGGTCGCGCCAGGTGAGCGATGGGCACTGGGACCTGTTCGCGTTGATGTTCTCCTATCGATTCTGACGGGACGACGCGGGCGAGACGCGACCCTGATGCCGGAGGCTCAGCGCCAGCGCTTCCTCGGTCTTCACTGGAAGGCGTTCCTGTGGCTGAGCGGCCTTCTGCTGTTTCTCTCCGCGGCCTTCTATACCCTCAGCCAGTATCATCTGATGGAACAGTTCCGGGCGCAACGGGCCGCCGAGGTCGCGTCCTACCGCAACCAGATCCGAGGGCTGTTCAGAGGCACCTCGGATCGCCTGGTGCGGCTCGCAGGCGCCATCCCGTCGATGGGGGACCTCGGGGACGCGATCAAGTCCGGCAGTCGCGAGCGGATCACGGCCGTGACTGCCGCAGCCCACGCGAGCCTGGGCTATGAGCTAGAGGTCCAGCGCATCGAGCTTTTCCTGGCCGGCGGCAAGGGCGAGGACGAGCGCGTGTGGCGGTGGACGCAGACCGAGGCAGAGGACCTGCCCGAGCCGCGCCTGCGGGGTGCGCTCGCCGAGGTGCGGCGCGAGGAGGCCCCGGTGACGCTCCTGGCCTGCCAGCCGCTGTGTCTCTTGAACGCCTTCGTGCCGGTGCTCGCGGGCGCCGACAACGTCGCGGTTCTGGCGGTCGGCCAGTCCATCGCCGACCTCGTCATCGAGTTCCGGGCCATGACCAGTGCGGATCTCGCCATCGTCGTACCGGCCGGCGGGAGCGGCGGCGCGTACCTGCCCGCCTGGGGGGCGGTGGTGCCGGCGCTCACGGAGAGTAGCCGGCTCATGCCCTTGCTCGAGGATGTGAGCGGCGATGTCCCCGATCCCGCGGCCTTGAACGACGGCCGGCTCGTCGAATGGGGGGGCGCCAGCTACGAGGTACATCGCGTGCCGCTCGCGGAGTTCATCCCGGCCGAGACCGGATTCGTCATTCTAATCGCGGATGTCAGCGCCCGCCTAGCCGCCATCCGCGCCGCCGCGCGTCAAGGGTTTGTCGCGACGGCGGGGGCGCTCGGGGTGGCCGAGCTGATCCTGTTGTACCTCGTGACCGTCCCGGTACGGCGCCTGCGGCGGCTGGCCAGGACGCTGCCGTTGCTGGCCGAGGGTGCCTATGAGCGGGCGCGGATCGATCTCTCGGCGCCCAAGCACGCCGCACCGCTGCGCGACGAGGTCGATCTCCTGTACGAGACGGCCGCGACGCTCTCCGACCAGTTGGAAGAGAATGCACACGCCATTTCCACCAAGAACCAGGAGCTCGCCGTCGAGCGCGACTTCGTCCGCGGCCTCCTCGATTCCGCCCAGGTGCTGGTGGTGACACAAACGCGTTACGGGGTGATCCAGGCGGCCAACGCGTTC
>JBQTJM010000338.1:0-14559 GCA_052387115.1 Gammaproteobacteria bacterium
CGAGATACAATCGCCACAACCAGCGCAGGTCGAGGGGCACGGTCAGGAGGGTGAGCTGCCACCCCGCCACGTCCATCAGGAACGTCGCGGCGAAGAACAGCAGCACGAAGACCATCCCCAGGAGCCCAATGTCCCGGACATGGTTCAGGACCGCAGCCATGTCCATGTCCCGCACCGCCAGCGCGAGGAGTAGGACCCCGAGGACCAGACACAAGGGCTTCACATAGCTGACACGGTCGACATCGTAGTGCAACCGAATGCGCCGGGCACAGACACCCAAGCACCCATCACCCGGCTTCGCACCACTCCCCTGCGCTTCGGAGGGACGGTATACTACCCCGTGCTGCTGAGCGCCAACGAGCCTGCGACCACCTACCTGCGGGTGAGCGATCCCAACGCACTCAGCCTGGGGGCGCTCGAGACGGTCGAGTGGCAGGTGTATCGAGGACCCTTCCTCGTCGCGCTCACCGCCGGTGAGACCCTTACCGTGGAGTACTACTCCATCGACAGCGCCGGGAATCAGGAATCCATCAAGACCACGGTATTGCAGTGATGACGACCAAAGGACGGTGTATGCATTTCCTCATCGCGTGTCTCCTCACCCTCCTCGGCCTGCCCGCAGGCCGCGGTCGAGCGGGTCATCCACTACCATAACGACGCCTTGGGCTCCCCCATCGCCGCGACCGATCAAGACGGCCGCGTGGTGTGGCGAAAGTCCTATGCGCCTTACGGCCAGCCCATCGGCCCCGCGGCCCCGAACGAGCCCGGCTACACCGGCAAGTTCCAAGACCCGGGCCTCGGGATCCAGAACTTCGGGGCCCGCTGGTACGACCCCCGGATCGGCCGCTTCCTCGCCATCGATCCCGTCGGGTTCGATCCCGAAAACCCCCAGAGCTTCAACCGCTACGCCTACGCCAACAATAACCCTTACAAATATGTCGATCCCGATGGCAATAGTCCCCTCGACGTAGGCTTCTTCATCGCCGACACCGTCAGCTTCGGTCTCGCGGTGGCCTCGGGAAACCCCGCCGCCATCCAGTCCGCAGCCTTCGACCTCGCTGCAAGCGCCGTGGGCCTCGCGAGCCCGGTACCGGGAACGGGCCTCGCCATCAAGGCGGCACGGGCGGGGGATAAGGTTGGGGATGTAGCGAAGCTTGCCGACAGTGCAAAGCCTCTATATCGCAGCATGAGTCGAGCTGAAGCCGAAGCAGTTCAGCACACTGGAAAACTGAGGGGTGGCAGACTAAACGGGTTAACGGGTGCGTTCCACGCACCATAGGTGCGCCGAGCCAACCGAATAGAATTAACGGCCGGTACTAGTGTGCCGCGCGGGGCTGTGCATCTGACAAGGCCAACCGCACTTCGCTCGCGAGCTTCCGAGGGCTCGGGATCGAGGAGGGCCTCAAGGTCTTGGAAAACGCGAAACGCCAGATCGGAGGTGAACGCATGCGGCGGAACGCCCACAAAGCGCGCTTCCGCCCATTTTCGGGTTAGAGACTTTCGAGTTGAGTGATAGTCTGGACAATCGGCGAAGACACGCCGCGACGGTGAGTTTTAGACGAACTCGTTGGTGGCTTTTTTGTATTTTTTCCCGAAGATACCCGCGTCCGTTAGTTTCTTAATGACGGCACGAATCGTCGCAATTCTCGAAGCGTAGAGCGGTTGCCCCAATTGCAAAAGCCGATTGTAAGCTAAGTCGAAATTGCCGTTGGAATTGATGGCGTTGATTATCTGACTGCTCGTCGCTCTGCCTTGATGACGGATGTCGCAGACAACCTGGCAAACTTTATCGGGGAAACCGTCAAGATTATAACTGTGCGCGTAATCCTTCATATTTTTTTGGAAATGTTCGATGGCGACCCTTACTTGAGTCAGCCGATGTGTCGCATCGTTGCTTGCCCAATGCACCATCCGCGTCGCACAGATTAGCTCTTGATTCTCAACTTGGTCAAGGGTCGGGTTAAGATAATTCATCAAACCCGAGCTTGTCGAATTATCTTCCAATTGCGTCAACGAACCGTTGCTGTTGCGATAAAAGATGCGGTTGTTTTGGACTACGAGCTTCGGAAAATAGTCAGAGGCATTCGGAAGTGCTAACAAGTCTTTGAAAAATCTGATAAAATCGCCGTTTGGAACGTGCGCGGCATATTGCATAAAGCCGAACGTGAACCGCGCACGGTCATACGTGTTCAAACAAAGAAACGAATTGTTGCTTTCGGCTTTGGCGGTCGGCGCGAGAAAATACGCCCAAAAACCGTATTCGGCTTGGTAATCATCCGCGTTATACACCAAACCGTTCGGAATCGAAAGATTAAACAATCCGTGTTGGGTGTGTTGATATACGGTTTCCTTGCCGACTAAAAACTTCGGCTGTCCGCTACCGATGACTTGGGCAAAATGTGAATTGCCCGTTCGCGAAAAAGTAAAATTCAATGCCATTGTTATGTCTCCGCCCCCGGCCGAGCGAATTTCGGCCGGTCATCAAGGCGTAAGGTTGTCGATAGGCAGCGGTTCCAGCGGATCGGCGGGCTTGAACCCGAACACGCGCGAATAGAAATAAAGCTCGGCATCGAGCACGCGCTTGATGGTATCCGCCTGCCGGAAACCGTGCTGCTCGCCGGGAAAGGCCAGATAGGCGACCGGCAGTTTCTTGCTTCTCAGCGCCGCCACCATCTTTTCGGCCTGTGCGGGCGGCACCACCTGGTCTTCCAGGCCCTGGAAGAAGATCACGGGGCAGGTAAGGCGCTCGACGGCGTGGATGGGGGAGCGCGCCCGGTACAGGTCGGCTTTCTCGGGATACGGCCCGATGAGCCGTTCGAGGTAACGAGACTCGAACTTGTGGGTGTCCTTGGCCAGGGCCTCCAGATCGCTCACCCCGAAATGGCTCGCCCCGGCCTTGAAGACATCCCGAAAGGTGAGCGCCGCGAGTGTCGTGAAGCCGCCCGCGCTCCCACCCCGGATCGCCAGGCGGTCCTTGTCCACCCAACCACGCTCGGCCAGATACCGGGCACCGTAGACGCAGTCGTCGACATCGACGACGCCCCACTGCCCGTCCAGCCTCTGCCGGTAGGCACGGCCGAAACCGCTGCTGCCGCCGTAGTTCACGTCGAGCATCGCGAAACCGCGGGTCGTAAAGAACTGGATCCCGACCCGGAGCCCGTTGTCCGCCGATCCGGTCGGGCCGCCGTGGCTCACGACCATGAGCGGCGGCCGCTGCCCGGGAGGACCGACGAGCTGTCCGCTCCGGGGCGCGTAGTAGAACCCGTGCGCCGTGTTTCCGCCCGCGGTCGTAAACTCGATGGGCTCCCCGATTGCGATGAAGGCGGGGTCCAAAGACAAGGTGCTCGATCGCCTCAAGACGACTCGTTCCCGTGATGACAGGTTGAGCGCCACGACCGCAGCGAAGTCGGTGGGCGAGCTGGCCAGGAACACGGCCCGCCGTCCATCGCTCGCTATGCCCTCGATGTGCGTATAAGGCGTCTCGATGATCTCCAGGGCGCCGGTCTCGGTATCGAGGATCGCGAGGTGGTTGATGCCTTCGCGGGCGAACGTACAGACGATGCGCGTCTCGGAGGCGAAGGCATAGGTCGACTCGCGAAATACCCACCGGGCAACGCCGAACTCGGCCTGTGCCGGACACACCGGTTCCACGTCGCCGCCTAACCGGCGATAGAGGTTCCACCAGCCGCTGCGATCGGAGACGAAGTAGAGCCTGCCACCCGGCGACCACTCGGGCTGGAAGATCGATTCCGCCGGACCGCCTGCGATGCGCTCGGCCGGACCGAGCCCGCCGTCCGCGAGGACCGGCGCGAGCCATAGATCCGTTCCATCCCAGGGCATGTTCGGGTGGTCCCAGGAGATCCAGGCCAGGAAACGGCCGTCCGGGCTCAGGCGTGGGTTCGAATAGAAATCCGCCCCCGAGGCCAGGACCCAAAGGTCGCCGCCTGCCCCCGGGGCCAGCGAGACGGCGACGAGCGTGTTCTGCGGCTCACCGCCGGCTGGCGTGTGGTCCTCCCGCACGCAGATGAGCCGCTCGCGCCCAAGGTCGAGCACCGCATCGGCGTAGCGAAACTCACCCTCCGGGCTGATGGCCTCGGGTATCCGGCCGGCCCTTACGCGATAGATGCGCTGGTCGGAGAAGTTGGAGAAATAGACCTCATGGCTGTCGGGATGGACGAGATACGCGCCGCCGCCGTACTCGTGCACGCGGGTCCGGACGTTGAAGGGCGCGGGGTTCTGGTCCGCGAGCGCCCCATCCGGTCCCCGGCGCACCACCACGTACCGGCCATTTTCCTCGGGCCGCAGCTCCAGCCAGTAGACGGCCTCGCCTGCCAGCGTGACCTCCCGCAGGCCGATGGTCTTGGCGACGATGAGCTCGCTCGTGACGGGCGACCGCCACGCGCCGTAGGGGCAGACGGTCTTCCCGGTCAAGCGTCGTCTCCCGTCGTGGCCATCGGAGGCACTTGCGCCGGGGCTTGCCCCGGCAAGCGGAGGGCGGCGCCTACCGGTCGGGCCGGTGCACGGGATTGGTTCGATCGTAGGCGGCTCGGCACGCGGGGCTTCTCTTGCCACAGGTTACCCGATATCCGTACCGGTGTCGTCCCTGGATGGGCGCGCTCATCGCTGGTGCCCATAACCGTCCGTTTCGCCGCGTGCAAACCGGCGGGTATGCAATGGCCCTGGAGGAGGGCGTGATCAAGGACATGCGCCGCATCGCAGGGTGCAGACGCATAAAGCCGCGGGTGGCGTTTGCGCCAGCTTGAGCATCAAGGCCGACGAGTTTCTCCGTGCCCACGCGCTGACGATGTTGGTGCCGAGCAGGTAGCGCATCAGCGCGTGGCCTTTCGGGCAGCACGCTTCTGCGTCGCGAGTTGTTTCGGAGTCATTGAACCTTTTGTGTCGAACAAGGTGATAACGTTGCGAAGAACGAGATCGGCGATAGCAACCAAGGTTGCACTGCACTCGCTCTTCACCCAGTCCGAAGCGACGAAATCGCCTCGGACATTACTAACCTTAATATTAGCGAGTATAGGAGAAATGTTATGTCTACAGTCATACAGATGAGTCAAGCAGCGGAAGCTCCGCTTGCTTTGGAAGCAGGGCTTCTCAAGCAGGAGTCGGCCTTTGCCGACCGCAAGCCGCTCACCTTCAAGAAGATCCAGATCCGACGGGTCAAGACCAACATTGTCGGCGGCAGGCCTGGAGTCAGCACGAGCGGTTGCGGCGGCGAAGGCTGCTGCGACGGCGGTTAGCAGCCCGGTCCGTCCGGCGCTGAAACACCAGTCCATCCAGGAGCTGCCCGAAGCGTTGAGGCGGGCGAGCGGGGCCGAAGGCTGACACCTGCCGCTCGCCCCGGCCTGCTGGGCGGCCTTGAGGGCGTCGAGGCGGTCGAGGGGGCGGTAGATCGTCGGTCGGGTGACCCCGAGCTCGGCGGCGATTTGGGCGACGGCGAGCTCCCCGGCCTCGGGTAGTTCGGGGCGGGTCCCAGACCCTGCTCGCCGATCTCGCCACGATCGCCAAGAACCGCATCCGGCCCAAGCTGCCCGGAGCTGACAGCTTCGACCAGATCACCCACCCCACCCCCTTGCAGCGGACAGCATTCGATCTCCTGGGCGTGAAGTGAGATTGATCGGCGCACCCTCCCCTCGGTCCCCACCCGAAGGTGCTATACCACGCACGATCACGAATCGCGCTTCTTGATCCCCTCAGCCCCGCCCTATCCCGGCCGGAGAGGGGATCGGCGATTGATGCGCGTGGCCAGTCTATGATACTTTTCTGCAAGAAAGTATTATTATCGCGTGCTGGACGAAGTAAAGTAACATAGACTGGCGATGCAGCCTTCGGACTTCAGCCCCGCTACCCACGGTCGGGTTGTCAAGATGCACACGAGCTTTTGGGCCTATGTGCCGAATCCACTCCCCCCACCGCTGGAGTCGACCTGGCAGCTCGCGGGACTGGCGGCCGAAGCGCATCGTCAGCTGGGCGAGTTGGCGGGTCTGGCCCGCACCTTGCCGAACCCGCACCTATTGATACGCCCGTTCGTCCGGCGCGAGGCGGTCCTGTCGAGCCGGATCGAGGGTACCCAGGCTTCGCTGTCCGATCTATTCTTCTTCGAGGCGGCATCCGCACCGGCGCAGGCGGTAGGGGACGTGCTGGAGGTGGCGAACTACGTCAAGGCCCTCGAATACGGGTTGGCCCGGCTGGCCGATCTGCCCGTAAGCCTGCGGCTTCTGCGCGAGATGCACGAGCGCTTGATGACCGGCGTGCGCGGGCGCCATCTCACGCCGGGCGAATTCCGCCGCTCGCAAAACTGGATCGGCCCGCCCGGCTGCACCCTGGCCGAGGCGACCTACGTACCCCCACCGGCCGATCAGATGGACGCAACGCTTGCCGACCTCGAGCGTTACGTACATACCCGCTCGGATCTACCGCCGCTCGTGCGACTGGCGTTGATCCATTACCAATTCGAGGCCATCCACCCGTTCCTCGACGGTAACGGGCGCATCGGGCGGCTGTTGATCACCCTCTTGCTGTGCGCCTGGGGACTGATGCCGCAGCCCGTGCTCTATCTGAGCGCCTTCTTCGAGCGGCATCGGTCCGAATACTACGATCGACTCTTGGCCGTCAGTCGGTGCGCCGAATGGGACGTCTGGATCGAGTACTTCCTCGCCGGGGTTAGTGGCCAAGCGCAGGACGCCAGGGATCGATCCAGGCGCCTCCTAGATCTGCGCGAAACCTACCGCGATCGCTTGCAGTCGGCACGCGCCTCGGCGCTTCTCTTGCGACTCGTCGACGAGCTGTTTGCCGCCCCTGCGATCACCATCCCCCGGGCGGCGGCCGTGCTTGACGTGACGCACCGTGCCGCACAGCAGAACGTCGACAAGCTGGTCGGTGCCGGTGTGCTTCACGAGGCCAGTGGCCGTCGCCGCAACCGGATCTTCGTGGCGGGCGAGATCGTTGCCACCCTGGAGCAGGTCTCCACGCAATAACGCGGCCTCGGCTCTGAATTTAGCGAATGCCCGCCTCATCGCTCTTCGCCACCACGCCCAAGGGCATGGAACGCTTGCTCGCGCGCGAGCTCCGCGCGCTCGGGGCGCTCCGGGTGCGTCCGGGGCGGGCCGGGGCGTACTTCGAGGGCGGGCTCGCCGTAGCCTCCCGCGCGTGCCTCTGGTCCCGGCTCGCGAGCCGTGTCCTGTGGCCCCTCGCGCGTTTCCCGGCGCCCTCGCCCGAGACGCTGTATGAAGGGGTGCGGGCCATCCACTGGGACGAGCACTTGGCGCCGGCGGGGACCCTGGCGGTGAGGTTCGAGGCGGTCGATTCGGCGATCACCCACTCCCAGTTCGGGGCGCTCAAGGTCAAGGACGCCATCGTGGACCAGCTCCGCGAACGGCACGGCCAGCGCCCCTCGATCGATCGCGAGCGCCCGGACGTGCGCGTCCATGTGTATCTGCACCGCGATCAGGCGAGCCTCGGCATCGATCTCTCCGGCGAGGCCTTGCACCGCCGCGGTTACCGGCAGGAGGGCGGCCCGGCCCCGCTCAAGGAGAACCTGGCCGCGGCTCTCCTGGTGTGCGCCGGCTGGCCCGCGCTCGCCGCATCGGGCGCGCCGTTCGAGGATCCTTTGTGTGGGTCCGGGACCCTGCCTATCGAGGCGGCGCTCATGGCCTTCGACATCGCGCCGGGTCTCCTGCGCCCATATTTCGGTTTCCTCGGATGGCGCGGGCACCACCCGATCCTATGGGCCGAGTTGCTGGAAGAGGCACGCGCCCGTCGCGTAGCGGGGCTGCGGGACAATGTTATCGCCGGCTCCGACAGCGATCCGATGGCCGTGCAGATGGCGCGCAGTCACGTGGTACGCGCGCGCCTCGCGGAGAAGATCCGCATCGAGCGATGCGCACTCGCAGATCTGCAACCGCAGGCGGGCCGACCAGGGCTGGTGGTCGCCAACCCGCCGTATGGCGAGCGCCTCGGGCGGGACCCCGATCTGCCGCGCCTGTATGCGACCTTGGGCGACGCGCTCAAGCGCGCCTTTCCGGGCTGGCGGGCGGCCGTCTTCACGGCCAACCTTGGGCTCGCCCACCGCCTGCGCGTCGTGCCCGAGCGCACGCCTGTGTTCTACAACGGCGCGCTGCGTTGCCGGCTCTACTGCTTCGATGTAGCGTCCTCGCCGCGGGCGGTGTCTCCGCAAAGCTCCGTCGCGGCTCCACCGGAAGCCGCGACCGTGGTGGGCGGGACGCTGTCCTCTCGCGACCCCGTCGAGAAGGACGCCGGCAGTCAATCAAAGCTCGGCCCGATAGTGGCCCAGGCCGCTACGCGGCCCGAACCAATCGGAGTCGCCGTCGGAGCCGAAATGTTCGCCAACCGGCTGGCCAAGAACATGAAGTCGCTGGCGCGCTGGGCCAGGCGCGCGGGGGTCGATTGCTATCGGATCTACGACGCCGATCTACCGGAATTCAACCTGGCCATCGATCTCTATCAGGGCGAAGGGCGCTATGTCTACGTACAGGAGTACGAGGCCCCGCCCCACATCGACGCGGCGCGCGCGGCGAGTCGGCTAGAAGCCGCGCTGGCAGTGATCACCAGGCTCTGCGAGATACCCGAGGCACACGTGTTTGTCAGACAGCGCCGCCGCCAACGGGGCGTGGGGCAATACGAGAAGCTCGCCGCCGGTGGGGCGTTGCACGAGGTCCGGGAGAACGGCTGCCGCTTTCTCGTGAACCTCACCGATTACCTCGACACCGGCTTGTTCCTGGACCACCGCCCGACCCGGGCACTGATCGGTGCGCTGGCCCGCGGGCGGAGATTCCTGAACCTCTTCGGTTATACCGGCACGGCGACGGTCTACGCCGCGCTCGGCGGGGCCTCGAGCACCACGACCGTGGATCTGTCCCGCACCTATCTGGACTGGGCGCGCCACAACCTCGATCTCAATGACATCACCGGGCCGGCACACGCCCTGGTACAGGCCGACTGTCTCGCCTGGCTAGAGGAAACGACGCGCACTTTGCCTGCGGACGAGCGCTACGGTTTGATCTTCACCGATCCGCCGACGTTCTCGAACTCCAAGCGCATGCCCGAGACCTTCGATGTGGAGCGCGATCACTTCGCGCTGCTCCGCGCCGCCGTTCGCCTGCTCGCACCGGACGGGGTGATGATCTTCTCCACCAACCGCCGCCACATGAAGCTCGACGAGCCGGCCATCGCAGCGCTCGGTCTCCGCATCGAGGACCTGACGCACGCGACCATTCCCCCAGACTTCGCCCGCAACCCGCGCGTGCACCGCTGCTGGCGGCTGTCACGAGGCTGAGCGTATGGTCTGTGGCCCGGAAAAATGTGAAGAGGTCACTGTATGCCGACCGCCTGGGTAACATCGAGCTAACTGTGCCCTTGGTTACTCTCGACGCTGGCAATTCGGAAGCGCATGAGACAGGGGCCAGGGTAGGCCAGGGTCGATTGATTACGCGACACTGAGAACCGTGAGCTTGGCCCTTAGGCTCTCCAAGGTCGTATAGGCGGCTGTTGAAGGCGTACCGGAGAACCTGTAATGGGAGCATCCAACATCCTGCGAATCTTCGTTTCGTCCCCAAGAGATGTAGGCGAAGAGCGCGTTCTAGCGGAGCGCGTCATCAAGCGTTTACAGAGTGAATTTGCCGATCGCGTGACGTTTGAACCAATCTTTTGGGAGGAACTGGGCTATCTCGCAACAGCGGATTTTCAACAGCAGATCCCGCAGTCTTCGAAAGCAGACATCGTCGTTTTCATCCTTTGGTCGCGGTTGGGAACCCCTCTATCTACGGAGAAACACAGGCGCCCTGACGGAAGCACCTATGCTTCGGGTACCGAATACGAATTTGAGGATGCCTTGAACGGACATCGGGAGAAAGGCGTCCCCGACATCCTTGTATATCGGAAGACAGCAGAGCCTGTCATGTCAATAAAGAATAAGGAAAAGGTGCTGGAGCGGCTAGCTCAGCAAGAGGCCGTTGGAGCGTTCATGAATAGATGGTTCCGCGGTGCTGACGGCTCGTTCATCGCTGCGTTTAATGAATTCGCCTCGCTAGCGCAGTTCGAGGAGCGCCTGGAAGTCCATTTACGAGAACGGATAGCACTGCGTTTCCCGTCCAGTGCCATCGACGCAGAGGCACCACCACGGCAGCCTCCGTGGCAAAAGGGATCCCCGTTTCGTGGCCTGGAGATCTTTGATTTCGAGCATGCCCCAGTCTTCTTCGGGCGTACCCAGGCCGTAGGCGAGCTGCTGAATGTATTGCGGAAGCAGTCCGCCGAGGGACGTGCCTTTGTGTTGGTGCTCGGCGGAAGTGGGGTCGGCAAGTCCTCTCTGGTGCGCGCGGGTGTTCTGCCGATCCTTACCCAGAAGAGTGTGATCGAAGGCGTTGACTTATGGCGGCGTGCGGTTCTACGGCCGAGCAACTCCTCGGGCAGTCTGTTCGACAGTTTGGCCGCGGTACTGGTACAGGAGGAGGCGTTACCGGAGGTCCTATCTGGCACGACCCCCGTGGAGCTGGCGCAATTGCTTTGTGATACACCCAAGGCCGTCGTGCCCTTGATCAGAACCGCGCTATCCCGGGGCGCAGACGACCTCCAAAGGGCGGAACAGTTGGCCCAGCGGCCTTTGGCGCGCCTGGCGCTGGTGATCGATCAACTCGAAGAGATCTTCACTTTGGACCGCGTGACCCCTGATGAGCGCATTGGTTTCATGCGAGCGATCGATGCACTTGCACGCGACGGCGCCGTCTGGGTCATTGCCACTCTACGTAGCGACTTTTACCACCGTTGCGCAGAGCTCCCGCAGCTCGGGGATCTGAAGGGAGGCGCCGGCCAGTATGATTTGCGGCCTGCCGCACCGGCCGAGATCAGCCAGATGCTCCGCCAGCCGGCGTTCGCTGCCGGCCTGCACTTTGAAACGAACCCCGAAACGGGTGAGTCGTTGGACGACGTGTTGCGAGCAGCAGCTGCACGCGATCCCAACGCGCTACCGCTATTGGAATACGCACTGGAAGAACTCTTCAAACAACGTCGCGGTAACGTGCTCGCGTTCGCCGCTTACCGGGATCTCGGGGGCCTTGAAGGTGCCATAGCGAACCGGGCCAACGCCGTCTTGGAGAGCTTGGATCCCGTCGTGAAAGCTTCCATGCCATCCGTGCTGCGTGCACTCGTGACTCTCGGGACGGACACCGAGGCGAAACCTGTGGCGCGGCGCGTCCTACGCGATTTACTCGCGAATACAGAGGGGCGCAAGCTGTTGGTAGACACATTCATCCAAGAGCGCCTGTTTGTAGCCGACACCACGAACGATGGGCAGGCGGTGGTAGGGCTAGCGCACGAAGCGTTGTTTGATCACTGGCTCACGTTGAAGGACTTGGTAGAACAGGATCGGGAGTTTCTGCGCATACGCGCGCGGGTCTCGGATTCTGCTACGCACTGGAGAGCCCACGGAAAGACGCCGGACCTGTTGCTGCCACGGGGGAAACGACTGGCGGAAGCCGAGACGGTCCTCGTTCCCCGGCCAGAGGACTTGGATGGCGATACGCGGGAGTATGTCAAGGCATCCGTCAATCATGCAACGCGCGCCCGTCGCAGAACAATGGCCTTAGTAGCGATCGTCGCTTTGGTCATTACCGCGTTTGGGGGATTCAGTTATGTTCAATGGGGAATAGCAGAACGACAGAGAAACGTTGCAGAGGAACGGCGCGCCCAGGTTGAGCAGCTGCGGGGGCTCGCCATGGAAGTGATTGGCAAGATCGGTTGGATTCCCGCCGACTCCAGCAACCAAATGCTTCTCATAAGGCTTTACGCGCAGACTACGCAATTTCTCAAGATGCTCATCGCCGAAGGGGACGTTCAGCCAGAGACACAAATTACATTGGCAAACTATTCCAAGAGGCTTGGAGATATCTACCGTTCGATGGGGGACGTGAAGCAGGCCGCGGATTATTACCGCAGGTCAACCGCTATTTGCGAGAAGGTTGCCGCCCAGGACCCGGATACTCTTCATGGCGTATGTTCCCAAAGCTATGAGAAACTGGGCGACATCCTCCAGGGCCAGGGAGACTTGGCGGGCGCACGGAAGGCCTATGATGTGGCTAAATCCGTGGCCATCCCCGCGCCCCCGCCTGCGCCAGTGCTGGCGGAGGAGCCGCCACCCGCCGCCGATATGAGCAACACCGACTCGCAGCACGACGCCGAGATTCGCGGGGAAGTGACCGACCTTTCGACCCCCGGCGGGTTGGCACGTGCGCAGGCTATCGTGGAGGATGGGTTGGCTATGTACCAGCGCTCCGTGGCGCAGGATCCGAGCGATCTGGGATCGCAGCATGGCCTCGCGGTCACTTACAACGACCTCGGTGATCTTCTTCAACTCCGAGGGAAGCTGGAGGAGGCGCTGGCAGCGTATGAGCAATCCCTAGCCATTGGCGAGCGCTTGGCTGCTCAGGACCCGAGCGATTCCACGTGGAAAGTATTCCTTGCTGATACTCACGACGGCCTCGCCTTCCTTCATCTTTTCGCGCGCCGACCGACGGAGGCCATCATCTCCGCCCGACGCGGACTGGAGATCGATCCCTCCCAGATCTGGATCTACACCAACCTGGCCCACGGCTACCTCTTCACCGGGAGGCTCAATGAAGCAAAGCGCATTTATCTCACATACAAGGACGAGATGACGCCGAGCGGCCGCCGCTTCGCCGAGGAGGTCTTGGAGGACTTCAAAAAGCTGCGGGCGGCGCGGATCACGCATCCGGCCATGCCGGAGATCGAGAAGCTCCTGGGCGCCGTTGCGAAGTGAGCTTCGCCTCGGGAGGTTGGATGAGCCATGACCCCCGCGGCGTCGTGCCGATCGGCCGCGGCCAGAGAGCGATCGACCGAGTAGAGTGGGGCGCCATCCTTGTCTGCGCGGCGTTAGCGGTATCGTTCGGACTGTTACGGCTATTGGCTTCTCTGCGGCATCAAGTTCCCTGACGCGTTCTACCGGACCCTTTTGTTGTTCGCCCTGGAGGGGGAGAACGCAACGGGCAATGGCACCGATCGGGTAGAGATCCAAGTGGCGCCTTCTTCGGAGCGCTTGCCACAATCCTGGCGGTGGTCAAGGTCGTCGCCCGCGGCGTCTACGATCGTTTTGTCCTCTTCCGCGTCCGCCGCTCGTCCGGCCACATCGTCATCTGCGGGCTCGGCGCGCTCGGCCAGCTTGCGCGGCGGCCGTTTGCAAGGCGTCCTCGTAATCCGGCATCGGCCAAGCAAGCGCGTTCACCGCATGTGTCCGGGTTGTGGGCGCGATGTCCGCCCAGGTCAGCAGCCCGCCAATGAACGCCCGCGCCATCTTCGCGGAGGCCTGTCGTTCGATGAGATAGGCCAGCGTCGCCAGCGTGTGCCAGGCCAACCAGCCCTGATGCTGTCGTCCGCAAGCCATGATAACGGCGGCGGATGCGGGTTCGCCGGAGCGTCGAAAGGCCAGGTCCAACAATACATTGATATCCAGCAGCAGACGCATGCTCTGGGATCAGCGCAGATGCCTATTCAGGATGTGCCGCAAGCGCTCATCATCCGGGCCGGCTTCCTCTGGTTCGGAAAGGCAGCCACGCCAGGTCGCTACCCAAACGGCGGTGGCATCGGCCGCGTTTTCTTCTTGCGCCAGCGCCTGTTCCAACGCGGCACATACCGCGGCGGATTTGGAGATATGCCGGCGCGTGCTCGCCGCCTCCAGTGCCGCATCGAGCGCGTCGGGGATCTTCACGTGAGGGTGGCCATGACGGTGTGGGCGATACCGAACAAAGGAATCAATCATACCAACGATGCCTGGCGGTTCATACCGGCACCTCCCCGCATATCAGGCGAGTCAGATCACGGGCCTAGCGTCCGGTGCATCGAGGCCGACCGGCAGGTCGAAAGGTGGCCCGCCGGATCCCGGCGACAGCGCATCGGAACCCCTGCCGGAACCGGGTTACCAGCCTACGGACAACCGGGCGTTGCGTCCATAGGACGCCGCCGGGTCGGTTGGGCCGCGAGACGTGAATAAGTCACTGACCGCCGCTCGGCCCGAGGGCTAACATTCGGGTAACGGGGCCTGCGGATACCCTCCACCCGGGCGGTCTGGAGACTGGCCGCCCCGGTAACCGGGTGGCGCAGTCGTCCGACGGGTCTCGGTGAACGCGCCGTGCAGCGCCCTGCGATGACTGCGATGGCGACAGCGTACGGCGCGTAATGCGCCGGCAAGCATCTGATGCGAGGAGGCAAAGCGTATGTTCTTTGGCACTACGGTGGAAGGTACGGTGGCACGCGTGGTCGATGGCGATACGGTGCGGATCCGCGCCGACGGGCGCGAGGCAAGCGAGCGTAGGGCGCGTGTCCGCGCCGAAGCGAGCGGCGTTGAGTGATTCGATGTTGATTCCCCAATTTGCTGGCAGCCACCCTTGTTTGCCATACCGATGGAAGCTCGAATACGGCCAATGGCTCACCTGCGCCACGTACCCATGCTTCACCGGGTTCCAATGGATGTAATCGATATGCCGGTTGAAGTCGGCCTCATCACGGATGAGAGGTTCCCAG
>JBQTJM010000339.1:0-5466 GCA_052387115.1 Gammaproteobacteria bacterium
GTAGAATTCGGGGTCGCGGCGGATGTCTGGAGCGTGACGAGCTTCACCGAGCTGCGGCGCGAGGGCCTTGCCTGCGAACGCTGGAACGCCTTGCATCCCCACTCGGTTCCCAGGATCAGCTATATCGGGTCCTGTCTTTCGAGCCGGGAAGGGCCGGTCGTGGCCGCCACCGACTACATGCGGAGCTACGCCGATCAGATCCGCGCCTTCGTGCCCAGGCGCTATGTGGTCCTCGGCAACGGATTCGGCCGCAGTGATACGCGCGAGCGCCTCCGGCGTTTCTTCGAGGTAGACCACGGTTACATCGTCCTGGCGGCATTGACCGTCCTGGCGGAGGAGGGCACGGTACCGCGCGGCGCCGTCTCCGAGGCCCTCGAGAAATACGGGATCGGTCCTGAAAGACCCGATCCCGCCGTAAGTTGATTTATTCAATAGTTGGCCACACTCATAAATCGCCTTCCTTAGCTGGTTCCTTGCTGGTTCCCAAGCTCCCGCTTGGGAACTCCGTCGGGAAGCTCCAGCTTCCCGGCGAGGCTGATGGAGGAGACGTGAAGCAGGAGCTTCAGGCCTCTGGGTTCCCAAGCGGGAGCTTGGGAACCGCAGATAGGCGGGTTCCCGCGCATGAAGGTTATATCTATGAGTGGGCTAGGGTGAGCATAAAGGCGAGCTGTGACCGCGCCTGGTATGCGAGGGTGAGCGAACCGTGCTGAAAGCAGGGATCTTCCTGGATGTCGAGAACCTGAGCCGCAACGGCGGCTGGGGCATGCGTTACGACGTGTTACGCGAGCTGGCCCAGCCCAGGGGGCCATCGTGGTGCGGGCCAATGCCTATCTGGCGGTGGACCGCGAGCGGGAACAGGAAGACGAGGACGCGCGCCAGCGCGGCGAGGAGTACCGCAACGCGATCCGCCGCATGGGCTTTCACCTGATCCCCAAGGAGGTACTGCGCTATCGCGATTCCAAGGGCGAGCTGGTGACCAAGGCCAATGCCGATCTCGACCTCGCGGTCGAGGCGCTGCTCCAGGCCGACAACCTCGACTATGTGCTTCTGGGCACGGGCGACGGGGATTTCCTGCGGCTGGTCCGGGCCCTTCAGGGCCGCGGCAAGCGCGTGGACCTCCTGTCGTTCGCGAACACCAGTCGCCTCTTGCGTCAGGAGGTCGATTACTACTTCTCCGGATTCCTGGTGCCCGGGCTTGTGGCCGATGCCGCCAATGGCGACCGGAAGAAGCGCGGCGTCATGTACTCCGTGAACGAGGCCAAGGGCTATGGATTCCTGTCGATCCGAACCGGTTTCGGCCCGACCGACTTTCAGTCCGACATCTTTCTGCACATCCGGGACTTCACGCGCAACGAGGAGACCGTGGATAACGCCCATTTCGCGCTCCTCAAGACCCGAGAAGCGATCCTGCAATTCGAGCTCGAGCAGCAGGCCGGCGGGAAACTCAAGGCCATCAACGCGACGGAGTTCCAGTTCGCGCGCCCGGGCTAGTGGCGGGCCAAGACGATTGGAATGGGCGCGTCATTCCGGCAGGGAGTGCCGGGATCCAGGCATACAAACTCCCCGCGAGCCAGAGGCTCGCGGGGAGTGCTTCATGCGTCACCGGCGGCCAGCCATCCATCCGTACTCTGGCCTTCTGCAAGTTCTTATAGCCGCTCAGCACGGCCACCGCCCCGCTCCGGGGCGGTGACCGGTCCGTCTGGCATCAGGGTTGGTCGAAATTCGGCGAGCAGACACCGCCCGCGACCGCATTCGCAACCTGATGATCGACGCCGCTCAGGAAGGGAGCAAGCAGAGCGCCTCCGTTCTTCCCGACCGCCGGAATGATTATCAGATCGTCCTGGGCTTGCCCCGTTCTCCCGTTTTCCATGACGAGGTTCTGGTCATTGGGATGTCCGTTCGGGATCCTGAGCTCGGGCGCGTCGAAGGGCGCGGCCCGGCTCACGCCCCGGGGATCTGTGAGCGATATGAGGAACGCAACCAGGTTCTGTTCTTCTTCTTCCGTCAACTCGAGGCCCTGGATGTCCGGATCCAGATCGTCCCTGTTGAAACGGCAGAAGTTGCCGCCCCGATTGTAGAACTGAACCACTTCCCTCAGGCTGGCGAAGCCGCCATTGTGGAAGTAGGGGGCGGTCTCGGCGACGTTGCGCAGTCCCGGTGTCTTGAAGCTTCCGTCCACGGCGACCCGGTCGATCAGCAATTGGTCGCCTTTGCCGCAAAGCGTGTCGCCATTCAAGTCCTTGCAGACCGGGAAGAAGCCGAGACCGAAGTCAAGGTCGATGAACCCGAAAACCCGGTCGTCGCAGGTCGTGGGATCGACATCGACATTGGAGTCGTTCGGGTCGCAGACCAGGTCTCGGATCGGCTCGCCTTCGATGGGGAAGTTTATCTTCTGGATCCCCAGCAAATGGAACGCAAACTGGCGCGCAAAGGCGAGTGGCTGCCCGAAGGGGTCCTTGTTGCCGCGCGCGAGATCGTCCACCGTCGGTGTCACGCCGATGTTGTAGAACCCGTTGTCATAGAGGGCTGGCCGGCGATTGCCCATGAGCATGGGCTCGATGACGTTGTTGCCGCCCTGCGCGTTGCGCACAGAGGCATTGGTCAACTCGGGTCCGCCATGACAGTTTATACATTGACCCTTGTCGACAAAGACATTCAGCCCGGCTAACTGCTGCTCACCGAACCCGGAAACAAACGAACCGTCGCCGCGCATCCAGTTGTCGAATGGCGTCTCGTCCGCAACGAGAGTGCCTTCATAGAGCATCACCGCGACGCCCCAGAAGAAGGAGAAGTTCGCCTCCGAGAGCGTAAAGGTATTGGGCCCCGTGCCTTGAGAGGCGCTGACAAACTGCACCTTGCCCAGGTTCGCGGCGAACTGATCGGTCACGCCGGGGTTTCTTTTTCGATTGGCTGCCAGCACCAGCTGGGTGGGCGACGACACAAAGTTGGGCGCGAAGGCTTTCGTCACCAGGTCATGATACGTTCCGGTCAGGCCTGTTCCCGAGGGATCGCGCAGACTCGCCAGCAGGCTGTCGTCGGGATGCACCTCCTGGGTTTCCAGCGGGCGCTTGCTCAGCAATTTTCTGCCGACCTCGGCAAAGCTTCGGAAGTTATCGGTGCCGTTGCCGAATGACATCTCGAAATGGCTGAGCGGCGGCCCGACCGCCTGGGAAGCGAGGCTCGCGTTCTTGAGATTTAACGGCACCTCCACGAGGCCTTTCTTCTTGTCGTCGTGCTTGAAGATCCGCGCCTGCTTGTCGGCCTTCCCGAACGGGTTTTCGCCGTTGAAGCGGTTGGCCGCACGCCCGTCCCAGAAGTTGGTGAAGTTGAACACGGCATTGAATACGGTCGGCGTGTTGCGCGGCTCCACCCGCCGGGTCGTGATCCCGCCGACATTGAATACCGGATCGGCGATCGGGGTGCCGGAATCCACTTGCGCAGCCGGCGTCACTCCATCGAATCGGGTGAAAAGCACGCCCTGCGATGAGGCGACATCGTTGCTGTTGGGAGAGACAGGCGAAACGGTGCCATTGACCTCCTGGACATTGGCGCCGTTGCCGATGTCTTTGACGAACGGAAAGTCACCGCGCACGAGCGTATAATTGGGCCCGAGCCCAGTTGGGGGGATCTGGAAAGAAAAGTCCGAATCCGAAAGCGCATTGTGAAACCCCTTGATCTTGCCGTCGCGTACGTTCTTGACCCTTAGCAAATCGGGGCTCAGCTGGTTCTTGCTGCGCGAATCCGCACCGGCGACGAAATGGCAGCTTGCGCACGCCTGGATGCCATCGCTGCCGGCCGCCATTTCAAAAAACAGCGCTTTGCCCAACTGCCGCGCTGCCTGGAAGTCTTTCACGAATGCCTGCAGATTGTTGGGCAACGGCACGCCTTCGTTCGCAACCACGGTCTTCAATGATTCCAGACCATGAGTGCGAGCATCGCCCGGACTGCTGATCGGTGTGATCCCTACGGCTGAGACGGTGCCCGACAGGACTCCCGGCAGGCCAACCAAAAGAATGCGTTGATACCAACACCGCTTCGAGCGGGATCGCCGCGAGCCGGTTCTCCCCCAGGCCCGCGGTGCGCCGGAACCAGAAGCTTGAGGTGCCCCAGCACCCAACGAAAAACCTAGCTCGAAACATAAAAAACCTCCTCATTAATAGGTAGTGACTCTTTTGTGTTTCTATGGATTGTGTCTCTTTCGCTCTGGAAAGATGCTCCATCGCTGGGGTGCCTTTCTCGAGGACGTATCGTCATGCGCCTGATACGCACAGGATCCCTTCTCGATCCGCGCCCTGCCCTTTGTCATACACGGCTGTCTCTGGTCGTGAGCTTGACGAAGCTGGTTGGATACCCCCTGGATTACGCCATATGAGGCTCGACAGCAGGTCGATGCGTGTCGCAACGGGTCCTGCTATGTGGACTTCTGTCCATAAGATCCTCCCGTGGTCACACGGCGCGCACGGAGCGCGCGCCCGATCGTTCGCCGGCCAGCTTTTCCGCGCCCGGGTACCTTGTGCGCGAGCGGGCAACCCCGACAAGGTACTTTACTTATACGCGCTTGCGGGATGGTTCGCAATACGCCCCTGGACAGGCGCGGGCGGGTGTGCCGCTCCCCATCATGGCGCGCCTCGCCGCTTGCACTCGGGTGCCGGTCGCCGAGGCCTCGACAGGGGTAACGCCGACCTCGCGGGGCACGCGGGCGAACTGCTCGCGCCAGGCCTCGACGTCTCGCCACGCCCCCGGTCGGGTCCACGAATGGCCCCGCCCCAAGCCCTTGACCCGCCCTGCCCCCCTCGCTAGATTGGGGTCCCTCTCGCCCAAAGAGGCAGCCCACGGGCACGCAGATCGGGGCGGGAGGCACGCCTTCGCGGTCCGCATGGGATCGAGCGGCTCGGCGAGTGCAGGAGGCCGTGGCGCGATCGCCGGGTGAGCCGTCGGAGGCCCGCCGAAGTAGGCATAGGGGTGACGGGTAAGGAAGTGACGGACCCCGGTATGTGATGTGAGGGTAGAGCCTACGCACCCGGCGCCGCGGGAGGGCGGGCTGCCGATCCGGACCCTCGCAGAGATCCACGGTCCCGCCGTCGACATCCGCTGCGAGCGCTTGCGCCCCTTGCATCAGGCCCTCTTCGCCTGCCTCGATCACGAGCCCTATACCTTTCTGATGTTGTGCAAGGAGATCGGCTGGTTTCCGAAGGCAGAGACCGAGCGACTACGAGCCCTGCTCAGCGAAGTCGGGAAGATGCTCACCACCCCTGCGGCGCAAATTCCGCGGGAAACACTATTTACGTTCCGACGTCGTATCAAAAGAGCAATAAACCATGACGAAATCCACCGTGGCCATCATCGGCACCGGCGCGGCCGGCCTCGCATGCGGACATTTCCTGCACGACCGGTTCGATGTCACGTTATACGAGAAGAACGACTACATCGGCGGACACGCGAATTCGGTGACGGTCTGCCACGGCG
>JBQTJM010000340.1:0-22990 GCA_052387115.1 Gammaproteobacteria bacterium
TCACGGTTTCTGTCCCTTATGGGGGCCGAGGGCGATGCGATAGGTGCAACGTCACGAAACGGTCATATTACTTTGATACATGTCGAGTGGCGATGGCGCCTATATCGACCTTGACAGGGCACGGCTGTGTCCACAAGCCCGGTTCCCGGTGATATATCGGGGTAACGCTAACCTGAGCATCGATGCGGGCCACACGGCGTATGCGTACTGCGGATGGGCGACTGCCCTGAAACGACGCTTCTGAGAGGGTGGACGATGAGCTCGGACAAGCTGTACAACGTATTATTTCTCTGCACGGGAAACTCCGCTCGGAGCATCTTCGCGGAGGTGATACTGAATCGGCTGGGCCGGGGTAGATTCCGGGCCTTCAGCGCCGGCAGTCGCCCGAAGGGGGAAGTGCACCCCCTCGCGCTGGATCTGCTACGCCGCCTCAACTTCTCCACCGAAGGGCTGCACAGCAAGGGTTGGGAGGAGCTCTCGGGCCCGTCTGCACCGAGCATGGACTTCGTGTTCACCGTTTGCGATCGCACGGCGGCGGAGGAATGTCCCATCTTGCCCGGCCAGCCCATGACCGCCCTGTGGGGAGTTGCCGATCCCAGCGAGGCCCACGGCGACGACATAGAGCGCGCGCAGGCATTCCGCACCGCCTTCAAGGAGCTGGAGAGCCGGGTCGCCATCTTCGTCAACCTGCCCTTCGCTTCCCTCGATCACCTGAAGCTCCAACAGAGACTGCACGAGATCGGGCGCGAGCGTCACGCGGGCGACGCGGGCAAGCCCGAGCGCTTGGGGCCCTCGGGCTAGCATCGGGCGCGAAGACATCCGGCGCAGGGATCCTCCCGACCTCGCGCCCGCCAGGGCAGCGGTTAGGGATCGCGCCCGCGCCCGCGGCGCAGGATCCTGCCTGGCTCATGCGTAGCGAGAGCCCGTGCCGGTAACGGATACCGGTTCAGTCCCTCGCCGGCCCCGAAAGACCCCGATGTCAACCCTCACCGCCGCAGAACGCCGGAACCTCGACACCGAGCGAGCGCGCAGTCATGGCTTCATCTACGGCGTCTTGTGGGAAACCGGCCGATCGGGAAAAGAGCTCGACTGGGAGGATCTCGACGTGGCCTTGCTGCATCCGAAGGCCGTGCTATGGATTCACTTCAATGCGGCGAACTCCCATGCCAGGCACTGGATCACGCATTGTGAGCGCCTCGCTGAAGCGCATCGAGAGTTCCTGGTCGATCAGGACGATCGCAAACGCCTGGAGGCGGCGGGAGAGGGCATCGCCGGTGTCATCAGCGACGTGCACTATCGATTCGACTACGATCCCGATCACATTGCCGTCTTGCGGTTCTACCTCGACGAGCATCGTCTGATCACCACCCGCCACCGGCCGTTGAGCGCGACGGACGATCTGCGCAAGGCTATTCGCGAGGGCCTGCGGGTCGACAGCACCGGCACTCTGATGGTGAGCCTACTCGAGTGTCAGGCCGACAGGCTCGGCAACGTGGCCGCGCGTTTGAATCGTGAAATCGGTGATATGGAAGACCAGATCCTCGCCGAGCGCATCCATGTCCCGCGTGCCAAGCTCGCCACCCTCCGGCGTCTGGCGGTGCGCCTGCATCGTCATTTCGCGCCCGAGCACCGCGCGCTGCAGCGCCTGTGCGGACGTCCACCGGCTTGGTTTCGCGACGCGGATATCGGGGGGCTCAGGGACACGACGGAAGCGCTGGGAGAGATCGTCGGCGATCTGGACGCGATTCAAGAACGCGCCAAGCTGCTGCAGGAGGAGCTCGCGGGAAGGGCCTTGGAAGAGACGAACCGCAACTTGGTCATCCTGTCGATCGTCACGGCCGTCTTCCTGCCGGTTACATTGATTACCGGCATCTTCGGTATGAACGTCGCGGGCCTGCCGGGCTTGGAAGATGGCTCCGCGTTCTGGTGGGTGATGCTGGGGATGGCCGGGGTGGCCCTGATGGCGCTGTTGTTACTGCATTGGAGACGGTTGTTTTAGTCCCGTCGAGAAAACGGTTTCGGATGTGCCGCACTCGCGCCGCCAGGACTCGTCCCGGCCGCTGCTGGGATTCGCATCCCAGCCTGAGCTAGCGTGCCGCCGAAACCAACGCCATTAAATGTAGGTTGGCCATTAAATGTAGGTTGGGGTGACGAAGGAACCCCAACGTCACCCCGGCCGCCGCGAAATGTTGGGGTTCGTACCTCACCCCAACCTACGCGAGCCCAGCCTACAGGTAATAGACGGTTCGTCCAAAGGCCGCGTGAAAGTAGCCACAGCGATGCGATCAGCTTGCCTTGGCGACGGCGTCTCGCGCTGCGGGAGGCGAGCGCAGGGTTTCCCCTGTGACCTGATAGATCACGTTTTCGCGGAGATTCACGGTGTACTCCGCAATACGTTCGAGTGCGGTGAGCGCCAGCACCACGCCGATTACCTGTCCGATGAGGCGCGAATCTTCCATCATGAAGGTCGTGAGCCGGCGCAGATCGGACCGTAACCATGACAGGAACTCTCCGCGCGCGCCGAGCCCAGCCTCGGCCGCCGCGGCATCCCCGCGGTCGAAGATCTCGAGGGCTTGACGCAGGTGTACCAAGGCCGCCCGCCCCATTGCCGTAATGTCCTTCAAGAGCGTGTCGGGAGGGGTACTGGTCCCTTCGTCGAACACACTCGCGGCGAACTCGGCTAGCCGTAGCACCTTTTCCTCGACACGGCCCAGATCGGCCACCATCTTGGACATCCCGATCACCGCCCGCAGGTCCTTGGCCACGGGCGTGCGTTTGGCGATCACCTGGACGAGCTCGGCGTCGACCGCCTTCTCGAGTCGCCGCACGCCTTCGTCCCGTTCGATGACGGCCCTAGCCTCGGGAACATCCCATTTCTGCAAGGCACCGAGCGCTTCGATGAACTGCTGTAACACGATCCCGCCGAGCTCGAGCACCCGGAGGTGACAATGATTGAGGTCCGCGTCATAGCGGCGCACCGTGTGCCCTTCGAGCTCCAGTTTCATAAGAAGCAAATCCTCCGGCATCTCAGCCGAATCGACCGGTGATGTAGTCCTCGGTCAAGGGATGCCGGGGATTGGTGAACACCTGGTCGGTCGCCCCGACCTCGATCAGATCACCCAGGTGAAAATAGGCCGTACGTTGGGAGACCCTGGCGGCCTGCTGCATCGAGTGGGTGACGATGGCGATGGTGAAGTTCTGGCGCAGCTCATCGATGAGGTCTTCTATCTTCGCGGTGGCGATGGGGTCCAGCGCCGAGCAGGGCTCGTCCATCAGGATCACCTCGGGGTCCACGGCGATGGTGCGCGCGATGCAGAGCCGCTGTTGCTGCCCGCCCGACAGGCTCGTGCCTGGTTGAGCCAGCCGGTCCTTGACCTCGTCCCACAGGCCCGCCCGCTCGAGACTCTTCTGAACGATCTCGTCCAGATCCGTCTTGTCGTTCGCGAGACCATGGATCCGCACACCGTAGGCGATGTTCTCGAGGATGGACTTCGGAAAGGGGTTGGGTTTCTGGAAGACCATGCCGACCTGCGCGCGCAACGGCACCACATCCATTTCCCTACCGTAGATGTCGGTCCCCTCCAGCTTGATCTCGCCGCTGACGCGACAGCCCTCGACGGTGTCGTTCATGCGATTCAGGCAGCGTATAAAGGTCGATTTCCCGCAGCCCGAGGGGCCTATCATGGCGATGACTTCATTGCTACCGATATCGATTGAGAGACCATGGATCGCGCGCTTGTCACCGTAGTAGACATCGACATTGCGACAGGTCATGCGTGCGTTCTCCACGAACTGCTCGCCGACCGTCGCGCGATCCTTCCGGTCTATCGGCGCCCTGGAACTAGCCGGAGCGAGGACCGCGGGTCCGGCGCCGCTGCGTTGCGAAATCTCAGGCGCTTCTATGACGGCATTCATCGGATCCTCCTTTGGGATTTTTTAATCACAGCCGGATCCCGTTACCAGCGGCGCTCGAAGCGCCTGCGCAGCACGATCGCGACCGAGTTCATCAAGATCATGAAGACCAGGAGCACCATGATCGCGGCCGATGTGCGTTCCATGAAGGCCCGTTCGGGGCTGTCGGCCCAAAGGTAGATCTGTACGGGCAATCCGGTGGCCGGGTCCATGATCCCGCCCGGGGTGTCGGCGATGAAGGCCACCATGCCGATCATTAGGAGCGGTGCAGTCTCTCCCAGGGCACGCGCCATACCGATGATGGCGCCGGTCAGCATACCGGGTAGCGCCAAGGGTACGACGTGGTGAAATACCGTCTGCACCTTCGATGCGCCCACCCCCAGCGCGCCGTCGCGAATGGAGGGCGGCACGGCCTTGAGCGCCGAGCGGCTCGCGACGATGATGACCGGCAATGTCATGAGGCCGAGGACGATCCCGCCAACCAACGGCGAGGAGCGCGGCAATCCGACGAAACCGATGAACACGGCAAGCCCGAGCAACCCAAAGATGATGGAGGGCACGGCCGCCAGGTTGTTGATGTTCACCTCGATGAGGTCCGTCCAGCGGCCCTTGCGGGCGAATTCCTCCAGATAGATCGCGCCGGCGACGCCGATCGGGAAGGCCAGGAGCAAGGTCACGAGCAGCGTGTAGAACGAGCCCACCGTGGCGCTCCAGATCCCCGAGAGCTCCGGCTCGCGCGAATCGCCTGCGGTGAAGAAGGTGGAATTGAAGCGCTTTTCGATGCGGTCCTTGCGGATCATCTCATCGATCCACGCGACCTGTCGGGCTTGGAGCCCGGCGGCTCCGCCTTCGGGATTGCGTTCCGCGTGGCCTTTCATCAGCATGTCGACGGTGTCGCTGGCCGTGACCCAGACGGCTTCTTTGGTGCCTATGAGCTTGGGATCCTCGAGCACCCTCTGCCGGACCTCGAAGGCCGCGCCACTGCTCACGAGGTCCGTAAGCGCCCGCTTGTCGGCGCGAGCCGTGACTTCGGGGAACATCTCATAGAGGGCGCCCTTGACCAACACGCTATAATCCGCTGCGGATAGGGCCGCGGGGTCGCGTTTGCCCTCCGAATCGATGACCTCCGGGTCGAGGTTGACCACGAGCCGGATCCGGGTCTGCCAGATCGCCTGATAACCGGTGGCGATGATGCTGATGAAGAGCAGCCCAACACAGACGAAGCTCGTCACCACCGCGAGCAATCCGAGGATCCGAAAGCGCCGCTCGCGCGCGTAGCGTCGCGCCAGGCCGGCGCGGACGGTATCGATGGCCCTCTTTCTCCCAGGGACCTCGGTCTTCAGGGTGCCAGTCGCGCTATTCATACTGCTCTCGATACTTCCGCACCATGTGTAAAGCGATGATGTTGAGGCCCAAGGTCAAGACGAACAACACCAGACCGAGGGCGAAGGCGGAAAGGGTCTTGGCGCTGTCGAACTCCTGGTCGCCCACGAGCACGGTGACGATCTGCACGGTCACGGTCGTGACCGCTTCGAGCGGATTCGCCGTGAGGTTTGCAGCGAGCCCGGCGGCCATCACGACGATCATGGTCTCGCCGATGGCGCGCGAGACCGCAAGGAGCACGCCCCCGACGATCCCCGGCAGGGCCGCCGGGATCACCACCTGCCGGATGGTCTCGGATTGCGTTGCGCCGATGCCGTAGGAGCCGTCGCGGAGCGACTGTGGAACGGCGTTGATCACGTCGTCCGCGAGGGAAGACACGAACGGGATGATCATGATGCCCATCACCAGCCCCGCCGCCAGCGCGCTCTCCGAGGACACGTCCAAGCCGATGGCGGCGCCGGTGTCCCGGATCAGGGGGGCGATGACCAGGGCGGCAAAGAAGCCATACACCACCGTCGGGATCCCCGCCAGGACCTCGAGCACCGGCTTCGCGACGGTGCGAAACCCACGGCTGGCATACTCCGAGAGGTAGATCGCCGACATCAAGCCGATGGGGACGGCCACCGCCATCGCGATACCCGAGATGAGCAAGGTCCCCGTGAACAGCGGCACGGCGCCGAAAGCGCCCGAGCCGCCGACCTGATCCGCACGGATCGCCACCTGAGGGCTCCAATGGAGGCCGAAGAGGAACTCGGTGACCGGTACCTTTTGAAAGAAGCGGATGGCTTCGAACAGGACGGACAGGACGATGCCGACGGTGGTAAAGATCGCGATGGTCGAGCTCGCGATGAGGAACGCCCGGATGACCGCCTCGACGCGATTGCGGGCGCGCAGATCGGCACGAATGCCGCGCAATGCGTACGCCCCGCCGCCGACCGCGAGCGAAAGCACCAAGACCGCCAGGGCTAGGTCGCTGAGTGCCTGGAGGTGCCGATAGCGCGCGGCGGCCGCCGATACGTCGGGGTCGGCGCCCCGGGCTGTGACGGTGCCCTCCACGACGTTCTTGATGTCGTTGACGAGCAGACCGAGTCGGGCCTCGGGCAGCTCGCGCATCCCGCTCGGGAGCTCCGCGAGCACGAGCTTGGTGACGATCGTGGGCTCGAGGAAGATCCATGCCGCGAACAACAGCACGGCGGGAATGCCGCACCATAGTGCGGTGTAAAAACCGTAATAGGTCGGCAGCGAGTGCAAGACGCGCGGGCTTCCGTTCGCGACGCGCAGCGAGCGCCCGCGGCCGAGGTAATAGGCCACACTCGCCAGCACGAGCAGGACCACGGCGAGGGCTACCGGTTGCACGGGGATCGTTGCGACTCGAAGTGTTGCGCTCTCGTCAGAGCCCGGACAAGGACAGGTTCTTCAGACTCTTGACGTCGGCGGAGACCTTGGCACGTTCCTCTGAAGGCAGCGGGATGAGCCCCTTGTCTGCCAGATAGCCTTCATCGCCCCACGCCTTGTCGCTCGTGAACTCGGCTAGGTATTCCTTCATCCCGGGGATGACGTCCATGTGCGCCTTCTTCACGTAAAAGTACAGGGGCCTCGAGATCACGTAGGATCCGTCGGCGATCGATTCGAAGGTCGGCGCCACGCCATCCACCACGGCCGCTTGCACCTTGTCGATGTTCTGCTCCAGGAAGCTGTAACCGAAGACCCCCAAGGCATTCGGGTTGGCCTGGATCTTCTGCAGGATCAGGTTGTCGTTCTCGCCCGCCTCGACATAGGCACCGTCCTCGCGCACCGTGTGGCACAAAGCTTTGTACTTGCTCTCGTCTTTGTCCTTGAGCGCCTTGATCCAATCGAGCTCTTTACAACCGCCTTCCATCGCCAGCTCGGCGAAGGCGTCGCGAGTGCCGGAGGTCGGGGGCGGCCCGAGGACTTCAATCTTCTTGTCGGGCAGCTCGGGATTGACCTCCTTCCAGGTCTTATGCGGATTGGGGAGCACGGTCTGCCCGCCCTTGGGATCGGGGATATCCTTGGCCAGGGCCAGGTAGACGTCCTTGAGGGACAGGTTAAATGGAGGCGAGGCCTTGGAGTTGGCGATGGCGATCCCGTCGTAGCCGATCTTGACCTCCAGGATATCCGTGACGCCGTTCTGCTCGCAGGCCTTGACCTCCGAGTCCTTGATGCGCCGCGAGGCATTCACGATGTCGGCGTGGTCCACCCCCACACCGGCACAGAAGAGCTTCACGCCGCCGCCGGTACCCGTGGATTCGATCTTGGGGGTCTTGAAGGCGCCGGCTTTGCCGAACTGCTCGGCGACCACCGTGGCGAAAGGATAGACGGTCGATGAGCCGACGATGGTGATATAGTCGCGGGCCGACGCGGCCGGATGGTAGGCCAATGCGAGTGCTACGGCGCCCATCGCGAGGGTTTTTATGATCATCACGGAACGCTCCTCCTCTCTAACAACCGTTACGAATCGGCATGTTCCTGGAGTGTGCGGGCAGGATCGCCGCGCCGATCTCTGGACATGCGTGCAAGAGCCCGGGCCGCACAGCACGTACCGCGCATCGCTCGGGAGGGCCTTCGGAACCACTGGGCAGGGATCACGGGGCGACGGCCCAGACGATGCCCCCATGCTAGGGACACCTTATGGCAGTTCTATGACAGTCCTATGACAGTCCGGGCACCGGTACGCGAGCTTGGTCACGCGGCTGCCATATCGAGTCATTAGATTCTCATGCGATCAATGGGGAGCACGATTCCGATCCCCTCCCCTGCGGAGCGGGGGAGGGTTAGACCCCCACCCCCACCCTCCCCCGTCCGCAAAAAGCACGGACAGGGGAGGGAGTTTCCCGGTGCCTCCCGGAGGGACTGCGAGCTTGTGTAGGGACCCGAAATGCTAAATATGTTTGGTTAGGCTTCACGATGACCTTCATACCAGGCAGGGGATCCGCTTGGCGCACTTCGATTCATTGAGCCGAGAGGAACAAGCGATGCTTCGGGATGACTACCGGCGCGACATCTTCCCGCTCATCACGCCACTGGCCATCGATCCGGCACACCCCTTCCCTTTCATCTCGAACCTGTCCGTCAATCTCCTCGTGACGGTGCGGTGCCCGGAAACCGGACGGACGACGCTCATCCGCATCAAGGTGCCGACGGCCTTTTCTTCGGCGCGCTCCGTGATGGCATTACGGGCGATGCGAAAGAGCTCGCACGACTCGATCGCCACACCGGGGAAGAGCAGGTCTAGATGTTTGGCGATGAGGTCTTCGAGCGGTACGAAGACGGTATCGTTTCCGACCTGTGCAAACCGCGGGACCCCGGCGCCCGTAGAATGACAATGTCAGAAGGCTGAGAGAAACCATGCAATTCCTACAAACCCTTGGGTTGTTCACCTTGACCGCCGTAGCCGAGATCGTCGGCTGCTACCTGCCTTGGCTCTGGTTGAAGAAAGAGGGCTCGCTTTGGCTGTTAGCGCCTGCAGGCTTGAGTCTGGCGGCTTTCGCGTGGCTCTTGACCTTGCATCCCCAGATCGCCGGTCGAACCTACGCGGCTTACGGAGGCGTGTATGTCGCGGTCGCCGTGATTTGGATGTGGTTGGTGGACGGCGTTCGTCCCGACCGTTGGGATGTAATTGGCGCGGCCGTCACCCTGACGGGCATGACGATCATCTTCTTCGCTCCGCGCAGCGCATGAGACTACTCGCCCCGCTTTACGAGTGACGCGATAAGCGGGCAGCTGATCTTCCCCTGTGTCGTTCGACACCGCTCTACAAGCGATACCAAAACGGCTTCGATCCGCTGTAGATCGGCAAGCTTGCCTCGCACACCCGCCAGCTTCTTTTCTCCTAGTTCCCTCGCCTTCTCACAGTGCGTTCCGTCATCGAGTAACAGCAGGCGTGAAATCTCATCCAAGCTGAAACCGAGCCGCTGCGCCGACTTCACGAACTGAACCCGTGCGACGTCCGCGGTGCCATATCGCCGGATGCTCCCGTAGGGCTTGTCAGGCTCCGGCAGCAGCCCCTTGCGCTGATAGAAGCGGATAGTCTCGACGTTGACCCCGGCCATCCTGGCGAAGGCGCCAATGGTGAGGCTCTGGCAATTCTCTTTCACGCCCTTGACTCCGTACCTGAGTACGGAAGTAATCTTATCTCATCGCTCCTCATCTCGAAAGGAACCCACCATGCTGAAAGACAACGGCAGTGCCGGCGTGCTCGCCGCCGATGAAAAAGCTGTTCGCCGCCGCTGTAGTGTCCCTCCTGACCATACTCTGCACCCCTGCGTGGGCCGCCTCGAAGACCGTCACCCTGTCGGTTCCCGGCATGACCTGCGCGGCCTGCCCCATGACCATCAAGAAGGCGCTGACCGACGTTGATGGCTTCACCGACGCCGAGGTGAGCTTCGACAAGAAGGAGGCCGTGGTGACCTTCGATGACACCAAGACGGATGTGTCCATCCTCATTGAGGCCACCACGGACGCGGGGTATCCATCGCGTGCGGCTCATTAAGCATGCCTCCGAGACACATGAGACCACGCTGTGACATGGGGGAAGCGTGTGGTCATAGCTTAAGGGATTGGGTTGCCAGGCGCCGAAGCCTCACCCTTGCTTGGGGGCTTCCTAGCTTGGCGCTCGCCAGCTCCCTATTCGTGGAACCGCCGGCGCGTGCCTGGATCTGGGTCCCGAGCCTCCTCTGGATGGGGGCGGCTTGTGCGGCGAATGCACGGCGCTGTGGGCGCACCCACTGTTACTTCACCGCACCATTGTTTTTCCTCATGGCCTTTGTCGCGCTGCTCGACGGCCTTGGGCTACTCGTCTTAGGACCGCGAGCTTGGACCTGGCTCGGTCTGGGATTGGTGATCAGTACAGCGGGATTGTGGTGGGGAACCGAACGACTGTGGGGACAATTTTCCGCTTCGGCTTTCAAGGGCAAGAATCAAAAGGAAGCCTGACATCACGGCACCATACGACCCTGCGGAACGATTGCCGCGGCTTTCTTTATGAGATCGCACACAGCGGAGTCCCCGAACGGGGTCTGAAGGCGACCCTAAAAACGCCGAGACCTAACCTTTAGAGAGAGACTATGAGCACCTATACGCTTCGCATCACGGGCATGACCTGCGATCAGTGCGCGAAGTCGATCGAGGAGGCCCTGGCCGGTATGACGGGGGTGATGGAAGCCCAGGTCTCCTACGACGAAGGCACCGCCCGCATCAAGACCGAAGCGGGGATCGATAGCGCCAAGCTCATCGATACCGTCCAGGGCAAAGGGTTTGGCGCGGAGGTGCTGGATCGCAAGGGTTCGACTGTGGCGAAGGAGGTGTCGGACCGGCCGCGCATCCCGGTCGTCAACACGCCCACGGCTTCCGCCAAACCGCGATTGGGATCGCGAGGCGCTCTCCACATCGCGATCGTCGGGAGCGGGGGGGCGGCGTTTGCTTGCGCCATCCGCGCGGCCGAGGAAGGCGCTACTGTCACCTTAATCGAGCGGGGGATTCTCGGCGGGACTTGCGTCAACGTCGGCTGCGTGCCCTCCAAGATCATGATCCGCGCCGCGCATCTCGCGCACCTGCAATCCGACCACCCGTTCGACGGCATCAAGAAGCGCGCCGCCGTCCTCGACCGCCGGGCGCTCCTGGCCCAGCAGCAGGGTCGAGTAGAGGAGCTGCGGCATGCCAAGTACGAAAGCATCCTAGAATCCAATCCCAGGATCACGCTCTTACGCGGATCGGCGCACTTCACCATTAACATCACGTTTTTACGCGGATCCGCGCACGTCACCATGGGGAGAGCCCTGGTGGTGAAAGAACCGGGGGGCCAGGAGCGGAGGCTGCGTGCCGACCGCGTGCTGATCGGAACCGGCGCTTCCCCCGCCCTCCCCGAGACGCCGGGTCTCACGGATAGTCCCTACTGGACCTCGACCGAGGCGCTCGTGGCGGAACGATTGCCGGAGCACCTCATCGTCTACGGGGGCTCGGTGGTCGCGCTGGAGCTCGGGCAGGCGTTTCTGCGCCTGGGCTCGAAGGTGACACTCATCGCGCGCTCGACCCTGCTGTCTAAGACCGATCCGGCCATCGGCGAAGGGCTTAAAGCGGTACTCGAAGGCGAAGGCATGCGCATCCTGACCCACACCGCCGTGAAGCAGGTGCGCTACGGGAGCCGCTGGTTCCGCAAGCGGTTCAGCGTCGAGATAGACGGGGAGACGCTCATCGGCGATCGCCTGCTGGTAGCGACGGGCCGCGCACCGAACACGGCCGGCCTGGGGCTCGAGAAGGTCGGGATCAACACAGACAAGCGCGACGCCATCGTCGTCGACGATCATCTGCGGACCAGCGCCGAGCATATCTATGCGGCCGGGGACTGCACGACCCAGCCGCAGTTCGTGTACGTCGCCGCAGCGGCCGGCACCCGTGCAGCGATCAACATGATGGGCGGGGAGGCGGCCTTGGATCTCTCCGCCGTGCCCGAGGTCGTGTTCACCGATCCGCAAGTCGCGACCGTGGGCCTGACGGTGGCCCAGGCGAATGAACTGGGCCTCGACGTCGAGAGCCGCACCCTGAGCCTGGATAACGTACCGCGGGCGCTCGCGAACTTCGACACCCGGGGCTTCATAAAGCTCGTCTCCGAGCGCGGGAGCGGGCGGCTGCTCGGGGCCCAGGTACTGGCCGCAGAGGGCGGCGAGGTGATCCAGACGGCGACGCTCGCCATCCGTCACCGCTTGACGGTGCCGGACCTTGCCAATCAGCTCTTCCCGTACCTCACCATGGTCGAGGGGCTCAAGCTCTGCGCCCAGACCTTCACCAAAGATGTGAAACAACTGTCCTGCTGCGCAGGATGAAATAGCGGTCCGCTATGGAATCAGACACTCTCGAGACGATTGGATTAGGGTTGGCTGCAATCGGGCTGATACTAGCCGCGGTGTGGCAGTTAAGCTTCATGTGGCTAGATCCGCGGAAGGAGACCGATGCAGAGAAGCGCCGACGAGAGAAGCGAGAAAAAAAAGAGGCGTTCAAGCCCAAATAAGTCGAGGAGCTGAGCCGGCAGGGGGCGAAGAGGAGCCTCCCTCGGCGGCTGATCGCGTGTATTTCAATTCTCTGAGGAGATGGTGATGATCAAAAGCGACGAGCTCATTCTCACGCATGACCCCGCTCCCAGACGGCGCCGCCTGTGGAGCTCCGCCCTTGGGGTGCTCGCGCTCGTCACCTGCCCCTGTCATGTGCCGCTCCTTGCGCTCGCGCTCTCGGGGACTGCTGCCGGCGTTTTGCTCGCGGCGCACTTCGACAAGGCGCTCATGCTGTTTTCCGTGCTTTTTTTGCTCTCGCTCTGCGAGCGGTCCCAAAGCGCACCTCGTGCGTGGCGTCATGGAACAGAATGCCGTAGATCGCCACATCCTCACCCGAATGCGTTTCCGAAGAGAGAGGTACCGTCGATTCCGGCATGAAGGTCGGTACCCTGGTGTCAACGCTGGTCATGTCGGGCCGCAACGCGCCGTTGGTGAAGAACGCCGGAATGTGCGGGAAAGTCTTGAGGCCGGCAAGCTGGACATCGGACGCACCGGTATACCCGGGCCCGTTGGCATAGCTCAGCGTGGTATAAGGCAGGCTGAGCGCATCGGCCGCGAGCTCCGTCGGATCGCCGTCTACGTTCGGCACTTCGGCAACTTTACCGAGGATCGGGTTGCCCCGATGCGGGTAACCGGCGACGTCACGGTAGAGACTCCCATGCCATCACCGACAAATAGGATCACATTGTTGGCCCGGTGCCTTATCGGGAAAAGCGTTTTTGCGTTCGCTATGTATTCCTGGCCGGCATCGAACCAGTCGGATACCGATTCGGGTCCTTGTACCGCGGGCTCGGCCCCCATCGCCACGGGAACCGCCGCCGTTGTAGCGAGGGTGAAGAGGGCGCTGCGTGCGGCCAGATTCGGGTGTTTGTGTTTCATGACTCGCTCCTTTCTGTTTCTTTAGAGGGACTGCGCATTTCGGACCCGGGAACCGTACCAGCCTTTTGTGACGTTCTAATTACGTTTTGGTGAATTATGAGAGAATTAGCCCGAACGAGAAGAGGTCCGTGTCATGTCGGGCACAAAACGAGCCTGACCGGCTGCAGCGGCGCTGCTTGCCGCCGCTCGCGGCCCGCTGCACCTTGAAGCGCATCTACTACTTCCGTAACGGCGGCGAGTAAGAGTATTTCATCGGCTCGGCCGATTGCATGACCCGAAATCTCGAAAGCCGGGTCGAGGTCGTCACGCCGGTCGAGAAACCCGATCTGTGCGCCCGGCTACGCGAGATCCTGGAGGTTCAATTGAACGACCGGCGGCGGCGAACCCGCGCCGATTTCGATAGATTACAGGGGCCTCAGAAATCCACTACCTCGGGTGACACGAGGCGCTCGAAGTCGGTGTAGGCGAGCCTGATGAGCTCCGTGTGCGACCCGGCATTGAAGGCGATCTCGCGGTGCTCCGACAGCCGGCGCGCGGCATAGACCGCCATACCGTAGAGGTTGCCGAACGGTGGCATGGCGCCCAGCTCGCACTCCGGGAAGCGGTCCTGGAACTCCGTCTCGCTCGCAAGCTCGACGGTATCGGCGCCGATGGACACACGCAGGCGTTCGAAGTCGATCTGAGACGGGGCGGGCAGTACCGCCATGGCGATCCGGCCGTCCACATTGACCATCACGGCCTTTGCCAGCTCTCTGCCCGGAACATGGGCGGAGGCCGCGATCTCCTGGGCTGTATAGGCGCGGGAATGGACGATGGTCACGTACTTCACGCGATGGCTGTCCAAGAACTCCTTCAGCTTTTTGACGGGCATGGCACCCCTCCGTTTCGCAGCGTTGGGACCGGCCCGGAAAGTAAGCGCATTCCGCCACCCGGGCCTCGTGCTCTAAGTATGGACGATCGACCGGCGATTTCCCTGGCGCCCATCACGCATCGCACTCCGCTCTCCCCTTGTAGTATCCTTTGCGCGCACCGTACCGCGGGACGCTCCGTCCCCGCACGGCCAAACGCCCCATTTTCCAAATGCTTACTCCTATGCCAGAGCCCTTGAATCGTTACAGCGCGCGCGTCACCAGGCCCAAGTCACAGGGCGCGTCCCAGGCCATGCTCTACGGGACCGGCCTCACCGAGGCCGACATGGAAAGGCCCCAGGTCGGGATCGCTAGCGTCTGGTACGAGGGCAACCCCTGCAACATGCACCTCTTGCAGCTCGCCGAAAGGGTCAAGGCCGGGGTCGTCGCCGCGGGCCTAGTCGGGATGCGCTTCAACACCATCGGGGTCAGCGATGGGATCTCCATGGGCACCGAGGGCATGAGCTATTCGCTGCAGTCGCGCGACCTCATCGCAGATTCTATAGAGACCGTGATGTCGGCCCAGTGGTACGACGCCAACATCTCGATCCCGGGCTGCGATAAAAACATGCCGGGCTGTCTCATGGCCATGGGGCGCCTGAATCGGCCGGCGCTCATGATCTACGGCGGGACCATCCGGCCGGGGCATCGCGGGCCGGATACCCTGGATGTGATCTCCGCGTTCCAGAGCTACGGCCAGTACCTTGCGGGCAGCATAGACGATGACGCGCGCCGCGAGATCGTGCGTCTCTCCTGCCCCGGCCCCGGCGCCTGCGGGGGCATGTACACGGCCAACACCATGGCGGCGGCCATCGAGGCCCTGGGGATGTCGCTGCCCTATAGCTCCTCGACACCAGCGACCGATCCCGCCAAGCTCGACGAGTGCTTCGAGGCCGGTGCCGCGATCCGCCGTCTCCTGGAGCGGGACCTCAAGCCGCGCGACATCATGACCCGCGCGGCCTTCGAGAACGCGATGGTCCTCGTGACCGTCCTCGGCGGCTCGACCAACGCCGTCTTGCATCTGATCGCCATGGCGCGTTCCGTGGGCGTTGTGCTTACGATCGACGACTTCCAGTCGGTCAGCGACCGAACCCCCTATCTCGCGGACTTGAAACCGAGCGGGCGCTACGTCATGGAGGACCTGCACCGGGTGGGCGGCACGCCGACGGTGATGCGCGAGCTCCTGGAGCACGGCCTCCTCTCTGGGGACTGCCTCACGGTGACCAGCAGGACCGTGGCCGAAAACCTCGCCGCGGTACCCGGTCTGGCCGCGGACCAGGCGGTGGTGCGGCCCCTCCACGACCCCATCAAACCCACCGGCCACATCCAGATCCTGCGCGGCAACCTCGCACCGGGCGGGGCCGTCGCCAAGATCACGGGCAAGGAGGGGTTGCGCTTCTCCGGGCCGGCGCGGGTCTACGACTCCGAGGAGGCGATGCTGCACGCGCTGGAGGCGAAGGCGATCCAACGCGGTGATGTGGTTGTCATCCGCTACGAGGGGCCCAAGGGCGGACCCGGGATGCCGGAGATGCTGACGCCGACCTCGGCCATCATGGGGGCGGGGCTCGGGTCCGAGGTGGCGCTCTTGACCGATGGGCGTTTCTCGGGCGGCTCGCACGGTTTCCTGGTCGGGCACGTGGTCCCCGAGGCCCAGGAGGGCGGTCCCATCGCCCTAGTGCGCGATGGAGACCGGATCACGATCGATGCGGTCGCGCAGACGCTGTCCGTCGATGTCGCGGTGGAAATTCTTGCGCGCCGGCGCGCCGAGTGGGTGCCCCCGCCCTACAAGGCGACCCGCGGCACGCTGTATAAATATATCAAGAACGTCAAGACCGCGACGGAAGGCTGCGTCACCGACGAGTGAACCCGGTTCGTCAAACGCGGGTTTACCTATTACAGCGGGTGGCTAAGGGAAGGGGAACGCCGGCATCCGGGGATCGGTCCCGGCCAGGACATCGGGGTGTCTCGCGCCCACGAGGTCGCTGATGTCCTCGACGCGGTCATGGGGGACGTCGACCATGAGCAGCACCTTGCCAGCGTCCAGGGCCTCGTCATAGCCAGTGAGCTCGCTGTTCGGTACGCTGGACGCGATCATGCTCGAGACCCAGATACCGAAGCTCGCCCCGAGCAGCGCGAATAAGAGGACCGCCCCCAGCCCGAGTGCCGAATCCATCGGGGGGACAAGCGAGATGACGAAACCGAAGACCGCGCCCAGCGCCCCACCGAAGACCAGGCCGGTCCAGATCCCGTGTTTGAAGTCGCTCTTTTGGGCGACGGAGGCTTCCGGGAGGTCTCCCAGATCGGTCCCGCGTTTGGCCATGAAATGCATGTGCCGGTCCTCGATGCGGGCCAACAGCAACTCCCTCTCGATCTCCTGCGCCGCCTCGACACCCGGGAGCACGAAAATTAAACGGGTTCTCATAGCCGATACCTCCAAAAGTGATGGCCAAAAGCGATGGCCACACTTGATCCAAAATCTCGGGTGCCCTCCGGTTCCAGCCGCCCCTACCGTCTATCACTTCACCCGGGGCAAGTCAACTTGACGGCGTCAGCCCAGCGGCGGCTCCACCGCGGTCTCCGGTGCTCTAGCCCGGCTTTTTGATCGTGATCTCCACGCGCCGGTTCTGTTGACGGCCGGCCGGGTCGTCGCTGCCGTCGGGCGCGGCGTTGGGTACTTTCGGCTTCGTCTCGCCGAGTCCGCGCGTCGAGATGCGCGCAGCATCGATACCGCCGTCCCTCGCGAGCCAGGTCTTTACCGACGACGCCCTGCGCTCCGAGAGCGTTTGGTTGTAGGCGTCCTCGCCCTTGCTGTCCGTGTGGCCTTCGATCACGACCGGACCCGGTGTCGAGGCGATCACCGTCGCCACCTTGCGCAGCGCGTCCAGCGCGTCGGGCCGCAACTCCGCCTTGTCGAAGTCGAAGAGCACGTCGGCGGCGAGCTCGATCCGGATCTCCTGTGCGCTCACCTTCGCCCCGAGCTCCTTCAGCGTCGCATCAATCCCGAGCGAAACGCCGACGACGTCGAGGACCCTGCCCTGGATGTCGAGCACCTTGCCCGGCGCGACGTCTGCGGCCGGCTCCTGCGCGGGCAACTGCGCCGCGGCCGCGAGGACCGCCAGCACGGCGAACGGCGCCGGGCAGCGCCGGCGGCCAGGCATCGTCGCCTCCCCGCTCAAAGGTCGGTGATCGGGATGTCTTCGAAGGGCGGCGCGACCGAGGTGAAATAGCTCACGGATTTCACCTCCGCGGGCGGCGCCGGATACTTCGCCCACCAGGTCCAGGTGGCATCCGGCGCCAGGCTCACCCGGATGTTCCCGCCCCCGTTCGGCTGGGGCGCCAATGGCACCTTCTCGCTGTCGCGCAGCACAAAGTACTTCTTGCTCCCGGCCGTGACGTACTGTGCGTCGTAGTTCTGGCCGTCGATCATGTAGAAGGAGGCTGCTTCCGCGCCGGTGTTCCGGAAGCGCAGCTTGATCGTGAGCACGCCCTCCTTGCGCTTGCACTCGACGATCTCGCCGACCACGCCGGCCACGTTGGTGTCCTGGCTCGCGAGGACCGCGCCCGGAGCCGGCGGGGCCTGCGCGGACGTGGCAGGCGAGAGGACCAGCATGGCAGCGGCCAACAGGGCGGCAGCACCAGGGCGGGCAAACGAGCGGCACATGGGGAGCTCCTCCTGTCAGCGCGTCAGCGCTAGTATAGGATTCTGTGGGGTCACAATTCAAGATGAGTGGTGGCGCGGTGCGATGACCGGGGCGAAGATGATACTGCTATGCAACAGGAAAAACGTTGTCTGGTTAGCAGCTATGCTGATCTTCCTCGGGGGGATGCTTGGCGTCCCCTTGACCCTGGCGAAACCACCGGCTGATAAACCGGCGAGAGCTCGCCCGACCGAGGCGCAGACCGTGACCTTGGACCTCGTGCAGGCCAAGCTCGCCGAGATCCAGGGGAAGAAAAGCCTGCCGGACGATCTGAGAGCTCAACTCCTCGACCTCTATCAACTCGCGCAAAACCGGCTCGAAGCGGCGCAAGAGTTTGAGGCCAACGCGGCCTCTTATCAGCAGGCGATTGCGTCGGCCCCCGGAGAAACCAAGCGCATACAGGGGCTCTTGACAGAAGCCACGGCTGAGACGCCGCTTGAAGCTGAGGTGAAAGCCCCGGATGTGCCGGTTCCCGAGTTGGAACGCCGGCTGGCCCAAGAGGAGGCCCATCTGACCTCCCTGAAGGATCAGCTCGCCGATTGGGATCAGCAATTCCAGGAGCAACAGAACCGGCCGGTCAAGGCCCGCGAGGAGCTCACCGGCGCACAGAACGATCTGGTCGGTATTGATCAGGATCTGAAGCGCGCGCCGAACGGCGAGGCCTCGCCGTTGCTGGTCGGGGCGCAGAGGATCGCCTTACGGGCCCAGCGCCGAGCCCGCACTAACGAGATCAAGCTGCTCGAGCAGGAGATCTCGAGCTACGACGCCCGTATGGGATTGTTGAACGCACAGCGCGAGCTGGCGGCACGTGATCTGCTGCGGTCGGAGGCACGCGTCAATGCACTTCGTGACGCAATTACCGCGCGGCAACGGTCCGAAGCAGCAGAGGCCCAGGCCCAGGCGGAGCAGGCGGAGCGCGATGCCATGGGGAAGCACCCCGCAATCCGCCGGGTGATTGGTGAAAACGCGGCGCTGACAAAGGAACTGGCCGACACCGTGGAGCGTCTCGGTAAAACCAATGCCGATCGGGAATCCGCCGAGGCCCAGGCGAAACAGATCGAAAAGGATTTCCAGAGCGCGAAGCAAAAGTTCGAGATCGCGGGGCTAAGTCAGGCGCTCGGGCAGGTCTTGCGCGAACAACGGCGCAGGCTGCCGGATGTGAGCCGCTACGAGCGCGCTACCAAGAAGCGCCAGGACGAGGTCGCCCGCGTCGGCTTGGGTCTCCTACAGGTTGAGGAGAAGCGTAACGTCATCAAAGGCCCGAAGACCGCGTTAAGGCGCATCATGACTATGGAGGTGGACAGCGCGCTCCCGCCCGAGGAGCGCAGCACGATCGAGGATGAAATGCGCGGGCTTCTCAAAGACCAGCGCGGCCTACTCGACCGGTTGTCTGAGGCTTACGGCAGTTATCTCCGTGCGCTTGGTGAGCTGGACTTTGCCCAGCGCCGCCGGATCGACGGCGCCCAAGGCTACGCCACGTTCCTGGACGAGCGCCTGCTGTGGATCCCGAGCGCTGGGGCCGTCGGCCTCCAAACGGTGGAGGATCTCGGTAGCGCCACGGCGTGGCTCCTTTCGCCATCGCATTGGCTAGAGACCACGCAGGCCTTCGGCTGGCGTGATGGCCGCGAACCCCAGCAACTGGTCCTCGTGGGGCTGCTGTTGGTCGTTATGGTCTTGCTCGCCCTGCGGCGGCGGTTACAAGCCAGGATCGAGGCCATTTCGGCGCTGGTCGCTAGACCGAATACCGATCGGTTCCTACTCACAGTGCAAGCCTTGTCACTGACGCTGTTGGTGGCAGCGCCGCTACCGCTGCTCGTCGGCACGCTCGGCTGGTTTTTACAGGGGATGCCCGAGGCACCCGCTGACGCGTTCCCGCGGGCGGTAGGGGATGGCCTTAGCCATATCGCGCTGCCGTGGTTCTTTTTCTCCGCCTTATATCGCCTGTGCCGTACCGATGGCGTCGCGGAGCACCATTTCCATTGGCGCGAGAGCGCATTGAAGCTCTTGCGCCATCATCTGTCCTGGCTGATTCCGGTGGCCTTACCCTCGATGTTCGTTACCGGCGTCGTCGGCTGGCAGGCCGAGGAGGCCCACCGGGATAGCTTGGGGCGCTTGGCGTTTATCGCCAGCATGATCGCGTTTGCCGTCTTCGGCCAGCGTATCCTGAGGCCCAACGGGGGCGTGTTGGAAGAGGAGTTGCGCCGGAATCCCCATGGTTGGCTCTCGCGCCTACGCTATCTCTGGTATCCAATCGGTGCCGGGATACCGGGCGCCCTGGCGGGGCTGGCGGTCGTCGGTTATTACTACACGGCGCGCCAACTCGAGGCCCAGCTTGCGGCGACGGTGTGGCTGGTCATCGGGGGCGTCATCGCGCATGACCTCGTGATCCGCTGGCTCAGGTTAGCGCAGCGCGAGCTAGCCTTCGCGAAGGTCAAGGAAAAGCGAGAGGCGGCCGGTATGGCTCAAGCGGCCCAGGCGGCGGCAGAGGTCTCGGGTGATGCGGCCCCTATCGAATTAGAGCTGCACATGGTGGACCTGCCGACCATCAATGAGCAGACCCGCCAGCTCACCCGCATCGTGATCGGCCTGTCTGTGATCGTGGGGCTCTGGTTTATCTGGGTGCAGGTGTTGCCAGCACTGGCGATCCTCGACCGCATCACGCTCTGGGAGCACGCCGTGGTGGTCGACGGGCAAGCCCGACAACACCCCATCACGCTTGCCAATCTGGTGCTGGCTGCCCTGGTCGGCGTCGTGACGGTGACCGCAGCGCGCAATCTTCCAGGCGTGCTAGAAATCGCCGTCCTGCAACGGCTGTCGATCGACGCCGGTAGCCGTTATGCGATTACGCAGGTATCGCGCTACGTTATTGTCGCGGCCGGCATCTCCGGCGCCTTCAATGCGATCGGGGGCAGTTGGTCGCAGATCCAATGGATCGTCGCCGCATTGGGCGTGGGCCTTGGATTTGGGCTGCAAGAGATCTTTGCGAATTTTGTCTCTGGCCTGATCATCTTGTTGGAGCAACCGATCCGGGTGGGCGATACCGTGACCGTACGCGACGTTAGCGGCACCGTCTCGCGCATTCGCATGCGCACGACGACGATCATCGATTGGGACCGCCGTGCCTTGATCGTGCCCAATAAGACGTTTATTACCGAGCAGTTGATCAACTGGAGCCTCGATCCCACGACCCGCATCGTGCTGAAGATCGGCGTCGCTGCAGGCACCGATCTGGCGCTTGCCCAGAAACTGATCTTGGATACCGCCAAGGCGCTTCCTCAGGTGCTAACGGAGCCGGAGCCGACGGTCTATTTCATAGGGGTAGGAGACAACACGCTGAACTTCGAGCTGCGGGTGTACGTGAAAGAATTGGAGCAACGCATGCCCTTGATGCATTCTCTCGATATCGCCCTCCACGACGCCTTTCGCGATCAGGATATCCGCATTCGGATCCCTCCCGTTTGAAATACGATTTCCTGTTCCTCGCACATGCCTACTGCGATTTCGCCTCAGAGCTTGTGAAAAAATCTGCTGCGCTCGGGATCTCGCATTGCATCCTCGGCACGCCAAGCAGGTGACCCGGGAGGCGCTCGCCTTCGGTGAGGCCTCTGGGGCCAGCCCCATACACCGGCCCCTGGCCGATTTGGAGATCCCGCGCTCTGCCGGCCTACATCCTACCCGCCGCCTACATGTTCCTGGAGGCCCTACCACGTACCCCGCACGGCAAGCTCGACCGCGCCCGCTGCCGCGGCCCTGGTTTGAGCCACCGGGGCTTGCCCCCCGCACGCCGGCCGAGATGGCCCTGGCAGAGGTCCTCCCGGGGTGCTGGGCGTGCCCGGCGTCGGGGTCAGGACTGCGCGAGCTGCCGCTGGATCACGTCAGGGCGGCATCCGGCTTAGTTCAGGATGGTGGAGGCCGTCGCGCGGAACCCGTGCGCGGCGAAGCCGATGCTGCCCTTGCCGTTGAAGCCCATGCGTTCCAGCGCGCGCTTCAGGGTCGTTGCCGTCGCGCACGTTACCGGCCGGGCGGCGCTGCGTCAGCGTGCCGGGCGCGGGCTTTGCGTCGCGGGCTGGCTCTGGGTCGTGCCGAAGAACTGTACGGGTTTACGTCCCGCTAGATGGTCGGGCGTGATGATGTAGGTGCCGTACACGCTCGGTACCCACACGGCGTTCGCGGCCGACTTGCTGCCTCCCGAGAACAGGTAGCCCAGCCCGCCCACGACACTGCCGCCGATCGCCGTGACCGCTTTGAACGGGAAGTAGGCGAGGGTCGCCAGTGCGCTCCCCGCCTGCATGCCGATCCCCGCTGGGGTGTGCTCCGAATCGATAGGCGGCCGCGGGGCCTGTGCCTGTGCCGCCGTGCCCGCGAGCATGACGACTGTCACAATGGTCCGCACAGCGATGGTCCGGAACGGCGCGCACCGAGCCCGGCTCGCCATTCGGCCGACGTGGGGTGTTTCTGAGATTGGCATGACGCTGCATTTCCTCCGATCGGATGGCCGGTAGCTTACCCCAGATCGCGCTCGACGATCCACGGCGCGCGAGGCGGCGTATGATCAGTCGATGACGAGCGCATGCGGGCCACACCGGCGGCCCGGTTCAAGCTGAGCTCGAAGCTACTGAGGCTCGCCAAGATCGTGTAGCGCGAGGCGCCGCTGCACGGCCATGCGTGCCGCCGACCGGGAGCGAGCGATTCGCAAGGCTGGCCTCCGTCACCGCTCCGATCCCGCACCACGGGCTCGGATGTCGCTGCCGGTGACGGGGGCCCCTGTAGCGATCGAAGCCCGGCGGCTGTTATAGGGCCGGAGCGGCGGGCGCTCATCCAGCAGCTTGCCGAACAACTTGGCAAAGATTTCCATCGGTTGTCTCCCCCCTATGATGCCCTCCGACACACGATCACGGAGCAGACGACCGATGGACTCAATATTTCAAGCGTGTTTGGCTAGGTTCTTCCAAAAGCTGCGTGACTCGTCAAAACGTCGTACTACAAGAGCAATAGACCATGACAAAACCCGCCGTAGCGATCATCGGCACCGGCGCGGCCGGCCTCGCATGCGGACATTTCCTGCACGACCGGTTCGATGTCACGTTATACGAGAAGAACGACTACATCGGCGGACACGCGAATTCGGTGACGGTCTGCCACGGCG
>JBQTJM010000341.1:0-3803 GCA_052387115.1 Gammaproteobacteria bacterium
GGCCAAACTCACTACCAGAAAGGCCTACGGTTTTCGGACGTATCACGGGCTGGAAGTCGCTTTGTATCATACCCTTGGCGCCCTACCCGAGCCGAAGTTCACCCACAGATTTTCCTGAGGAGGCATAATAATTGGCTGTATTGGCCGAGACGTTACTGTTAGTGAGGCTGAGGGTGCCGCCATCGTTCAAGAGGCCACCACCGCCGCCGCGACCGGAATTGCCCGAGACGTTGCTACGGACCAGTATGACATCGCCTTCGACGTTGGACACACCGAGGCCATCGTTGCCCGAAACGGTGCTGTCCGTGAGCGTGGCAGCGCCGCGGTTTCTGAAGCCGCCGCCGCTGTTGCCCGAGACGGTGCTGTTCGTGAGCGTCAGGGTGCCGTAGTTGCTGACGCCGCCCCCGTTGTAGTTTGCGCTATTACGGGAGATGGTGCTATTCGTGAGCGTGAGGATGCCGCTGTTATAGAGACCGCCGCCGAAGTGGACGGCCGAATTGCCCGAAATGGTGCTGTTCGCGAGGGTCAGGGTGCCGTGGTTCAACGCGGCCCCTCCCGGGGCGGGGTAGGACGTCGACCCAACCCGCCCGTTGGTTAGCGTGAGCTGGTTGATTGTCAGGTTGCCCGTGTCCGGCACGTGGAAGAGCCGAAACTCCGGCGTGCCAGTGACGGTCGAGCGCTGCAAGGTGTGGCCGTTCCCGTTAAGGGTAATCGCGCTCGTCACCGACGGCAGGCCGTTCAGGCCTTCGGTGGTGTTGTTGACTGCGCTCAGCGTGACGTTGCCGGTGAGCTCGATGACATCGGCGTCGCTCCCCGCCGGGCAGCCACCCGTAGCGGCGTCGGTGTTGGCCGCGGTGACGGCATCGAGCAGGGTGCAGCCCCCACCGACGGTGATGGTCGCGGCGAGCACCGGTGCCTGGCCCAGGGCCAGGAGCAGCGCCACGCCTGCGAGCGGGCGGGCATAACGGCGCTGCAATGCCCGCCGCACCCGGCGCGGCAGCGCGCAGAGCTGCCGGTAGTAATACTCCACGCGGGGCCGTAGCGCCTTCCGGCCCGGGAGAAGGGGGGTCAGGACCCCGGGTCCAGGGTGTACCTCTTTTTCGAGGTGCGCCTCAAAGGCGCGGAGGATTGGTTCGCCGGGAACAGCTTTGAAGACTGGGAAAGGCGGTGTGCGCATGATGCCTCCTTGACGCATGGGTCTTCTTCATCACCCATCGATGGTGGGTTTTCGTCTGCGCCGACCTGCCAGAGGCCGGGTTGGCCCAGAGCGGCTGGCGCCGACGGGCAATACGCGCCCGAAGTCGGTGACGGTCAATCCAGAGAGGCGAGGTCTTTCCCCCCACCGCTCGCGTGCCGCTCATAAGGCGTGCCCGGCGCGCACCGGGCCATCGCTCCGTTGCCGCTTCCGGGAAGCCGCGTCCTATGCGCCCTGGCCCTTCTCCCTACCCTTCGCCCGGCGTTAGCCCGCGAGGATTTCCGGCAACGCCTCAGGCCGCCAGACGGGCCGTGAGATCCTCGACCTTCTGCTCCAGCCGGGTCACTCGCTGTGCCAGACCTTCGTGCTCCTCGCGCCGCACGATGACTTCATAGAGGCGGTTCAAGCGGTCGTTGGTCTCGTCGATGCGGTGGGTCAATGCCTCGCGCGCCCCCTCGACGCGCGCGGTCAATTCCTCGCGGACCGCATCGATGCGTCGGTTGGTCTCGTCGACGCGGCGGCTGAGGTCGATGAGGTCCGGTGTGCAAGTCATCGAGCCGCTTGTTGGTCACCTGCAGCGTGGCCTTGAGCTCGGCGCTCTCCGCCCGGATCTGCTTGAGCTCCGGGACCACCACCTCCTGGAAGAGCTTCCGCAATACGCCCGTCAACATGTCGATCGAAGCCTCTAGGCCGTGGTTTCCATAAAAGCCAGTCTAGCACATGCCTGTCCCGGCTTCCCAAGCTTGAAAGACGGTCGCGTTATCCCTCGCGAGGTCAGAACTGGACCGCGCCGATGGATGCCCGCGTGCGCGGGCATGACGGGATCTTCGTCGTTCCCGCGCCACCGGGGATCCACAAGACGGATAAATTGCGGAGGCCCTATCGTCTTGTCAGGCGGGCCGCCCAACCCGACCCGATCACTCACAAAGCACCACGATCGTATCCTCCGCGTCGCTCGTGCAACTGTCGAAGCTACCGCCCCCGTTGAGCGTGTCGGCCCCGGGACCGCCGTTCAAGGTGTCGAAGTCCAGCCCACCGCGCAGCAGATCGCTGCCGGCGCCGCCCTCCAGGGTGTCTTGACCCGCTAGCCCTCGGAGCGCGTCGTCCCCATCGCCGCCGCGGAGCCGGTCATCGCCCTCGTGGCCCTTCAGGCGATCGTTGCCGTCGCCACCCTCGAGGAGGTCGTTTCCGGCACGGCCTCGTAAGTCGTCATCGCCCGCCTGGCCGAAGAGCAGGTCGCCGCCGTTCGCGCCGATGAGGCGATCGTTGTCCTCCCCGCCGAAGAGGCGATTGTCCCCGCTGCTGCCGTTCAGGTAATCATCGCCCCTGAGGCCCAGGATGACATCGTTGCCCGTGGTGCCGAGGATTCGGTCCGGGCCCTCCTCGCCCCGGCATAGTTGATCGGGCACGCCGTTGACGGTGCAGCCGGTGGTCGGGGTGGGTAAAGCAAAGGGATCGCGCTCGAAGCCCACCTCGAATGCCCCGATGTCGCAAGCCGGACCCTGCGGACGGAACACACTGCGTTGATCGGTAACGGCGCAGTCTTTATCGATAGGGCTCGCATCGATGGCCGGGCTGCCGGCCACCAGGGCGTGGGTCTGTGTGGGGCCGTCGTTGTCGGCGAGGGGATCGAGGATCTCCGCGAGCATCACCCGTGCCCCCGGGACGATGTCGGTAGCCCCGGGCGTGAAGCCGACGACGCCCGTGTCGCCGTTCGTGCCGAAGAGGTTGGAGTTGTCAGCAAAGACGGTACCGGTGGCGTAGGGACCCGTATAGTTGTGCACCTCCGGGCTGCTCGGTGCGGTGTTGCCCGAAACCAGTGTACGGATCAGCGTGAGGTGGTCGAAGCCGTTGTAAAGGCCACCGCCCCGACCGGCGGCGTTATTGTCCGAGACCGTGCTGTCGGTCAGGGTGAGGAAGCTGCAGTAAGAGTAGGGTTTGGTGGAATCTGCGTGAAATATGCCGCCGCCATGGGCGCCGGCCGTATTGCCCGAGACAGTGCTGTTGCGCAGGGTGAGGGTGGCCCCAGAGCATATGTCGTCATATTGAGCATAGTTCAGCAGTCCTCCGCCATGGCCCAGGGCCGAATTACCCGACACAGTGCTGTCGATCAGTGTGGCTTCGCCGGAGTGGTTGTACACGCCACCCCCAGAACCGTTGCTACTATTGCCCGAAACGGTGGTGTTGGTGAGGCTGAGGGTGCCGCCGTTGGCCACGCCGCCGCCGCGGGCGTTGAAGATGCCGTAGGCGCTATTGCCCGAGACGGTGCTGTTGGTGAGCGTGAGGGTGCCGGAGTTGTATAGGCCGGCGCCGACGCGGGCGCTGTTGCCCGAGACGGTGCTGTAGTTAAGCGCCACGGTACCGAAGGTGAATACCGCCCCTCCATAGTGGCTATGGCCATAGAAGTTAACATAAGGCGCCCGCCCGTTCCTCAAGGTGATCTGGTTGAGGGTGAGGTTGCCGGTGTCCGCCACGTGCAACAGCCGAAACTCGGGCGTGCCGGTGACGGTCGAGCGCTGCAGGGTGAGGCCGTTCCCGTTGAGGGTGATGGTACTCGTCACCGAGGGCAGGCCGTTCGGGCTATCGGTGGTGTTATTGACCGCGCTCA
>JBQTJM010000342.1:0-17965 GCA_052387115.1 Gammaproteobacteria bacterium
TTGCTTGAAGGGGGTTTTTCGTACACTCACGCAATGGATCACCTGCCTGCCTACATGCCGCTCTCTTTAGCAACCGTGTATGCGGGCTATCGTTACCAAGATTTCGATACCGACACCGGCACATCCGGTGACTTCAATGACAATGAGGCCAGGGACGTGACCAGGGGGTTTGCGGTCGGCGTCAACCTTACCTATTAGGCGAACCCGGAGCCCGGGAAGTCCCGGCCCAAGGCCGCCGGGCGCGGGGCGAGCCCGCCACTTAGCGAGTAGCACAACCCTCTTGCAGGTACGGTCCGAACGCGGCTCGGCGGCAGCGCCCCGCGGCGCTCTCCGAGGGTGCCGCGATCCGCGGCGTACAATGCCGGAATGACCACGCCCGCGCCGCCATACGCCAGCCTCACGCCCGACCGCGTGCTCGACGCGCTCGAAGGCGTCGGCCTCTGTAGCGATGGCCGGCTGCTGGCGCTCAACAGCTACGAAAACCGGGTGTATCAGATCGGCATACACGACGGGCCGGCGGTGGTCGTAAAGTTCTACCGGCCGGAACGCTGGTCGGACGAGGCCATCCTGGAGGAACACGCCTTCGTCGCGGAGCTGGCGGAACACGAAATACCGGTGGTCGCGCCCCTCGCCCTCGACGGCACGGGCACACTCTACACGCACCAGGGGTTCCGCTTCAGCGTGTATCCCAAACACGGTGGCCGAGTACCCGAGCTGGACGATCTCAATACCCTGGAGTGGATGGGCCGTTTCATCGGGCGCATCCATGCGGTGGGCGCCGTGCGGCCATTTCGGCACCGGCCGACGCTCGACATCGCGAGCTTCGGCGAGGCGCCGCGCGATTTCTTGCTCGGCGGGGAATGGGTCGCGCCCGATCTCGTCCCTGCCTACCGTAGTGTCGTCGAACAGGCGATCCTGGGGGTGCGACGTTGTTTCGAACGGGCGGGTGGTGTCCGAACGCTGCGCCTGCACGGCGACTGCTATGCCGGCAACGTGCTCTGGACCACGGACGGACCGCACTTCGTCGATTTCGACGACAGCCGCATGGGACCCGCTATCCAGGATCTGTGGATGCTGCTCTCGGGCGATCGCGCCGCGATGACCGGCCAACTCGCGGCAGTGCTCGCGGGCTACGAGGACTTCAACGCGTTCGATACTCGCGAGCTATACTTGATGGAGGCCTTGCGGACCCTGCGCCTCATCCATTATTCGGCCTGGATCGCGCGGCGCTGGGACGACCCGGCGTTCCCCGCCGCCTTTCCGTGGTTCGATACGCCGCGCTACTGGCAGGACAGGATCCTGGAATTGCGGGAACAAGTGGCGCTCATGGACGAGCCGCCGCTCGGGCACGCTTGAGCGCTGGCCATACCCTTACGAAGGGGGAGATTCAGAGGGGGTCCCGGAGGGAGGTCACGAAATATCGCCGAGGGCCCGCAGGATGCGCTTGCGAAACACCGGCAGGTGCCAGCGCCGGCCGCCGATCTGATGCCATAGCATCGCGGCCCGCACCCCGGCCAGCAACACCGCCCGGATCTTGTTGGCGATCTCGGGGTCGCGCAGGTAACGCGCATCGCCGCGCACCTGGATGCGGAACTTAAGGGTGCTCAAGGTCTCCTGGTAGCAGGTGGCGACGGCGGAGATGACGGCATCGTCGCTCGCGGCCAGGAGGCCGCCCGCCGCGGTGAGCCTCCCGTGTATCTCGCGCAAGCGGCGGCCCACGCCGTCCTGCATGTCGCGGTTCTTCCGGAGCTGTCGCGCCAGGTGGATCAAACCCACCACACAGCCGACCAGGTCCGCGAAGCGCGGTGAGCGCCGCTTCCTGTCGAAGATGTCCTTGAGGGTGTTGATGCCGACGCTGAGCCCGAAGCGGTAATCGGGGCTGCCGCCGAACACCGTCTCTACGTTGTCGGGATCGAACTCGAACAGGCTCCCGACGGTGGTCTTGAGGTTTTCGTTCGGGACCGCGCCGGTCTTGGCCAGGCGCTCCACGAGCACCGCGGCCTGAAACACACCGGCGAGCGCCATGGCCTGATCCTGCCATTGTTCTTGCATCGCGGGACGGGAGCGAGCCTTAGCGACCCAAAATAGAGAAAAAAATCTTGATCGGTTCTCTGTGGCGCGCAGGGTGTGCAATCCGGACTCCGGTCGCAGCGCCCTCCGGCGGCATCATGCGCGCGCCATCGAGGTCGCGGCGACCCGCGCGGGCAGGGGGCGCTTGAGGCCCCATACGATCCCGAGCCGCTCGAAGAGGCACAGCACGAAATAGGTCGGGTCGATCTGCCACCAGCGGAACCCGTGCCGCACCGACACCGGATAATGGTGGTGATTGTTGTGCCAGCCATCGCCCAGGGTAAGGATGGCGCCGAGCACATTGTTCCTGGAGTTGTCGCCCGTATCGTAGGGCCGGGTGCCCCACACGTGGACCAGGGAGTTGATGGTGAAGGTGCCGTGCCACAGGAACACCGTGGCGACCGCGAAACCCCACAGGAACCCGTTGAGCCCGAACAGCGCCACCAAGGTCCCGATATACAGGTTGGCCGGCAGCCAGGTGTTGGCGTTCAGCCACACGAGCTCGCGGTGGTCCATGAAATCGCGGATCAGCTCGGGCTTCACGTCCTTGTATTTCTCGCACAGGATCCAGCCCATGTGCGACCAGAAGAAGCCCTTGTGCATGGGCGAATGCACGTCCTCCGGCCGGTCCGAGTGGCGATGGTGGTGGCGGTGGTGGCTGGCCCACCACAGGACACCCTTCTGCAGCGAACACTCCCCGAGGAAGGCGAGGAAAAACGCGAAGGCCCGGCCGGTCTTGTAGGAGCGGTGGGAAAAATAGCGGTGAAAACCGGCGCTCAAGGCGAACATCCGCAGATAATAGGAGCCGACGGCGAGCGCCACCCACTGCCATGCGAAATGAAAGGCGATGGCGTAGACCGCGAGGAGGTGCATGGCGAAAAAAAGGATCGTGTCCCGCCAGATCACCTGCTCGTTGCCCGCCTTGTACCGCCAGAATCGCGTCATCGCCGTCCGCCTCCCCGAGCGCGCCTCTGCGAGATTATAATCCATCCACCGAGCGCCCCGGCCACGCCTTCAGGGTTCCCTTTCAAGGATCCAGTGTAAGCCATCGGCCTCGCCACGCCATCCATCCCTTCAACGCGGCCTTGCCGTAAGTCGTGAGATTGATGGCCCACCACACCCCGGCGGGTCCCCATCCCAGCGGGAACGCCAGGGCCCAGGCCAAGGGGATGCGTAACAGGTTGAGCGGCGCGCTGCACCAGAAGACCACGCGGGTCGCGCCGGCCCCCGCCAGGACCCCCTCGCCCAGCGACTCCCAGGCCAGAAAGAGCTGCGAGGCGGCGAGTATCACAGCGTATTCTGCCGCCGCCTGGTGGACCGCATCGTCATCGGTGAAGAGTCCGGTCAAGGGCACCGCGCCGAAGTAGAAGGCGGCCGTAGCGGCGATACCGAGCACGGTCGAGACGGGTAAGGCGGTGCGCAGTGCAAGCCGTGCGAGATCGGGCCTTGCGGCGCCCAGCGCACGGCCGACCAGCGAGGCAGAGGCGAGCGCGATCCCGTGGAAGAGCGGCCAGGTGAAGCCTTCGAGCGCCGAGAATCCGATCCCGAGCGCCGCGTTCACATGCGCGCCGAGCGGCGAGACGGTGGTCTTCAAGAGCCCCCAGTAGACCCCCGCGAAGAGCGCGGTGCCGAGCGCCATGGGCGCACCGATGCGGAGGATGCGCTTGAGCTCGCCGCGGGCGCGCAGGTGGGCCGAACGGAGCCCCAGATCGCGCCTGAGCTGCCAGACCCCGAGGGCGCTGGCGACGCCGCGCGCGGCGTTCGAGGCCAGGGCGGCCCCCACCACCCCGAGCCCGGCCTCGTAGACCAGGAGCGGGGTCAAGGCCACGTTCAAGGCCAGCGACAGGGCGTGCAGGACGAGCGGCGTGCGGGCGTTGCCCATGGCCAGGAAGGTCTGATCGATGAGCGGGGTGAGCGCGAGCGGCAGAATGGTGGCGAAGAGCGCCGTCAGGTAGCGGCTGCATTCCGCGGCCGGTGCCCCCGAGAGGCCCAGCGCGGCCGCGATGGCGGGCGCCGCCGCGACCCCGATGGCCATCAGGAACGCGCTCTGTGCCAGTACCGCGGACAGCGACTGGCCGAGGAGGCGCCGGCGGAGCTCGAGATCGCCGGCCCCGGTCGCCCGGGCGATCAGCGGGCCGGCACCGGCCGCCACCAGCTCGAAAGCGGCATAGAACAGGATGAGGACGAACACCGAGGCGCTGACCGCCGCCTGGGCCGCGACCGACACCCCCTGGACGAAGTACTGATCGACGATCCGATAGCCGTTAGTGAGTACGGTGAAGGCCGCGCTCGGCAGGGCGAGGCAGAGGAGCGCCCCGACGCCGATCCGCGGTGGTCGCGCCAGCGGCGGGCCGCTCGGGGGTCGCTCGGCCTCAGGGGTCTCGGCCGCGCGCCGCATTGATGTTTGTCTTTGAAGGGCTTATGGTGGGGATCGGCGCCGCCAGGGAAGCCAGGCGTTCGCGCTGAGCGGCATACGACTACACAATAAGGTAAGCTTTCATGTTCAAAATCAATACGCAACTGACCCGCACCGCGAAGCACCGGGTCCAATACGCGGTCCTCGTGTGTGCCGCGGTCGGGGTGATCGGCGCCCTCGGGTATGTGATCGTGGAAGTGTATCCGCAATGGTGGATCTTTGTGCTCCTTGGGTTCGGCCTCGTGCTCCTCATTCCTGGCCGGGTCCAGCAGATCTACTGGAAGGGCTTCTTCAGGGGGCAGAAGCTCCAGCTCAAGAACCGGCATCGTGAGGCCCTGGAGGAGTTCGAAGGGTTCTTGACGACCTTGCACGAGCGGCCGGGTTTGCGCCACCTCATCTGGTTCAGCCAATGGTCCTACACCCGCGATGTGGAGGTCATGACCCTGAACAATATGGGCGTCTCGGCTATGACCTTGCGCAGCATGAAGCAGGCCGAGACGTTCCTCAAATCGGCGGCGGAGTTGGACCCCGATTCTCCCCTGCCCTACTACAATCTCGCGGTCCTGCACTACGGGCTGGGAGACGATGCCCATGGCGCCGCCAACCTCGTGAGGGCCGAGACCCTCGGTTATCGCAAGGCCAGCATCCGCGAGCTGACGCGCATCACCAAGACCCCGAGGTCCGGAAAAAAGGGCGCCGACAAGTCACTGCGCCACGCCCCGGCGTCCCTGACGCACGACACCCAGGGACAGCCTCAATAACCGGGGATACGACCATCCCTGGCGACCACGCTGGGGCAGGTCTTGCGGGAGGGAACTCTAGGGGCTGGGCAGGGGCTGGCCGGGGCCCCCTGACGATGACAATGCGGTCCCTGGCGACGCTCCGGCCCTCGGCCCGCAAACCATTGTATCTGGCCCATTGATGTATCTGGCCCATTTCGGTCTTCGGGAAGCGCCGTTCTCCCTGACCCCCGATCCGCGCTTCCTGTATCTCGGGGAGCGCCACCGCGAGGGCCTCGCTCACCTGCGCTATGGGCTCGAAGACGGCGGTGGCTTCGTACAGCTGACCGGGGAGATAGGGACCGGCAAGACGACGCTGTGCCGGGCCCTACTGGCCGAGCTGCCCGGTCACCTCGATGTCGGCTTCCTGTTGAATCCCAGGGTGTCGGAGGTGGACCTACTGGCCAGCCTGTGCGACGAGCTGCGTATCCGGTATTCCGAGAGCGACGCGCGCCAGAAGCCCCTGGTCGATGCCCTCTACCGGCACCTGCTCGAGGCCCATGCCGGGGGGCGTACCACGGTGCTCCTCATCGACGAGGCCCAGAATCTCTCGCCGCCGGTCCTGGAGCAGGTGCGGCTCCTGACCAACCTCGAGACCACCAAGAAGAAGCTCTTACAGATCATCCTCATCGGTCAGCCGGAGCTGTGCGAGGTCCTGGCCCGAAGCGAGCTCCGACAGCTCGCCCAGCGCATCACGGCCCGCTACCACCTGGTGCCGTTTTCGAGACGGGAGACCTTCGATTACATCGCGCACCGCATTGAGGTGGCCGGGGGCAGCCCGCGGGTCTTCAGTCCGCAGGCCAGAGCCGAGGTCTACCGCCAATCGAAGGGCGTGCCCCGGCTGATCAATGTGTTCTGCGACCGGGCCCTGCTGGGCGCCTACGTCCAGGAACAGGCCAGCGTAAACATCGCCACGGCACGGCGGGCGATCGCCGAGGTGCGGGGCATCCCCGCGCCACGCATCGGGCGGCGGGTCTTCGCAGCGGCCGCGGGCCTGTGCGTGACGGCGGCGGTTTCGTTGTGGCTGTACGGCAGCCCTCCCGGCGCCCTGGGCGTCTTCGACGCCGGCGGTGCCCCGAGCGACCTCTTCCCCCTATCCGATAGGAACAAGGGGGCCTATAGGAATAAAGCGGCAGAACCGGCCGCGGTGCCTCTACCGCTCGCGCCCGCCGTGCCCGCGTCGGTCCCTACAGGCAGTCCCGCCCCCGCGACACCAGAGGTCCCGGCGCCCCAGGGGTTCGCGGAGAACGTCGGGCGTTCCGCGCCCGACGAGAACCGTACTGAGGCCTTCGCCGCGCTCCTGTCATCCTTTGGCTTGCAGGCGCCGCGGACCGCCGGCGACCCGTGCGAGATCCTGGCCCGGGACGGCTGGCGCTGCCAATGGGAGAGCGGTGACTGGGAACGCCTGCAGCGGCTCGGCCGGCCCGTCATGATCGAGGTACGCTCCCTCTCGGGCGAGCCGCGTTTCGGCACCCTATCTGGAATGAGCGATAGCGACGGGATTGTTTATCTGGGTCGAGCGCGGTATCCCGTGCAGCGTTCCGCGCTGGAGCCGTTGTGGACAGGACGCTATCTGGTCTTGTGGCGGCCGCCCAAGCTCGCCGGGCATGTGCTTCGTCTGGGTGCCCAGGGGAGCGATGTGCTGTGGCTGCGCGAGCAGTTCCGATCGTTGGACGGTACCCCGATGGCGTCCGCGAACGCACGTGTCTACGATGATGCCTTGAGTACCCGGGTACGCGCGTTTCAGACCAGCCGATCGCTCAAGTCCGACGGCGCGGTGGGCCCCGAGACACTGGTGCATCTCGATTCGGCACTCCGCCGGGAACCGGACGCAGGGGTCCGCGGCCCCGAAGAGTGACAGGCGCATGTCCTTCATCCTCGAAGCCCTGAAAAGGGTCGAGCGCGAGAGGGAGGAAAGAGGGCAGCCCCGATTGGGCGCCGTGCAGCGGCTGCGCACGCCCCGACGTTTGGTCTGGCCCTGGCTCTTCTGCATCGCCCTGGCCGTCAACGCGGGCGTGGTCTGGACGCTGTGGCGCCCGGCACCGCCGACGGCCGAGGGCATGGGACCGCCATGGGCACCCACGAGGGGTGCCCCTACGGTGTCGCTCCCGGCGCCACCGACGGCCAACGACGTGGAACCGCCGATGACGCCTCCCGCCCCGGCCGCCGTAGCGGGCGACAAGGCCGGCCCGAAAGAGGCCGGCCACCGGAGCGCGAAGCCGGAACCTTTAGATCAACCTTATGACGATCAACCTCATGGGCGCCGCAAGTCGGATCCCGAGAGGCCCAGAGGCAAGACGATCGCGCCGCCCCTGGGCGCGCCACCCCGGCCGCGCGATGACTCACCGAGAACCCCTGCGCCAGCGCCGATCGTGGCCGCGGAACCGTCCACCTCCGAGCCGCCGGCCGCACGCGGCAAACTTCAACCCGCCGATCCCGCCCCGGCCGCGGCGGTGAGAGACGTCCTGCCCCTCTGGATGCAGATGCCCGCCGAGTGGAGGGCCGCGGTCCCGGACCTTTCGATCAACCTCATGGCCTATTCGCAGGACCCGTCCGAGCGCCTGGTGTACATCAAGGGCCACCGCTACACGGAGGGCGAGCTGGTGGAAGGCAAGCTCAAGATCGAAGAGATCACTCGCGAGGGCGTGGTCCTGAGCTTTCAGGGCAGTCGCTGTCTGCTACCCCGCTGACGGGGTCGAGCGCAGTCTCACCTTCGCGCCTTGCCGATCCGCTGCACCAAGTACGTCTATGCCCCGCCCGAGGCCGACGACGGCTGCCGGCTCATCGTCATGCGGCGCTATCCGCGTGGGGTAGCGAAGTGGAGGGCGCACGGCTTCCTGCCGGAGCTGGCCCCGACATTGCCGCTGGTCCATTGGTACCATGAACAAAAGAACGCCATCGAGGCGCAATGGCGTCACACCGATCCCGAGCGCTTCGGCACCGAGATCGCCCGTTTCTGGCGCGTCTACAGCCGGCGCTACCTCTCCGAGATGAGGCGCCAACGCCCGCTCATCGAATGGCTCTCGGCGCTGGAACGCGACTTCGGGCTCACGCTCACCTTGCTGTGCGCCTGCGACGACCACCGCCTCTGCCATCGCAGCCTGCTCGCCGATCTCATCGCAAACAACCCCAGCCCGAAGCCTCGACGCTGACGGGCATTCGACCCGCAGATCGCCACAACATACGGGTTGCGAAATCGCATGGAATGTCTTACCTTTCTTCTGCCGGCATCTTGGCCATTTTGAACTGGCAGGCATTTCGCGGGACGCCCAATCGGGGCTGGTAAAACACTATCGGCGCGGGTAATACAGCAATATCGGATCAAGGGGCATCGATGCGGCACGAAGGATACCCTCCAGGCTTCAAACCGTCGGCTGACGGCCCCGAGCACGGCCGGCTCCTCGTCGTCGCCCTGCATGGCTGGATGGGCACACCCGACCAGATGAAAGACGTGGTGCAAGCCGTTTGCGAGGCTTACGCCCAGGAGCCAGGCCTCGATCTCTTCGTGCCGCCTCTGCCTTATTCCGGTTTCTTCAGTTCCACGCCGGCGGCAGCAATCGTAAGCCGGCTCCTCGCGGCGATGGACGCGATCTGCCGCAATCCCACCCGGTATTCGCGCATCGTCCTCGTCGGCCACAGCATGGGCGCCGTCTTCGCACGGCGGCTCTTCCTGGCTGCGACCGACGTCGCCACGAGCGTTCCGTTCGAGTCAGATCTGTCGGGCGCGGGCCCGCGCGACTGGGTCCGCAAGGTCGAGCGAATCGTCAATCTCGCCGGCTTGAACCGGGGGTGGGTCAGCTCCGGCCGCTTGGGCTGGGCGGAGTCGTTCGTCAGCAATGCGGTCGGCTTGATGGGACACCTCTGGCCCGGCGCCGACAAGCCGACGATCTTCGATGTGCGACGCGGTGCCCCCTTCATCGTGCAGACCCGATTACAATGGCTGGCGTTGCGCCGGTCGCAACAACCGGGGAAACCCGAACCGCTCATCATCCAGCTCCTCGGCACACAAGACAATATCGTGGCGCCGGACGACGCGGTGGATTTCGCCGTCGACCGCAGCCCCGACTCCCCGTATTTCTACGTCGAGCTCCCGCACACCCGCCATCGCGACGCCATCGTCTTCTCGCCCTCGCGATCTGATCGCGACGGAACGCTCGGCACGGCCCGAAAAGCCTGCTTCATGGCTGTGCTGACGACAGACAAAACCGAGCTCGCGAAGATGGAAGTTCCAGGGGATTATCTCACCGATACACTTCCTCCCGAACCGGACGAGGAGGTGAAGCACGTCGTGTTCGTCATCCACGGAATTCGCGACGACGGCTATTGGACGCGCAAGATTGCGCAAAAAATCCGGGAGAACGCGTCACGCGGCGGGGTCGCTGAAGCGAAGAAGTGGCGTTGCATCACCTCGAGCTACGGCTATTTCGCCATGCTGCCATTCCTTCTGCCTTGGATCAGACGGCAGAAGGTCGAATGGCTGATGGACGAATATGTGGGCGCACGATCGCGCTATCCCGAGGCCGAATTCTCCTATGTCGGGCATTCAAACGGCACCTACCTGGTCGCCCGCGCCTTGCAGGATTACCCCGCCGCCCGGTTCCGGAATGTCCTCTTTGCCGGCAGCGTCGTACGGCGGGGCTACGACTGGGCGAAATTTCTCGCACCGCCGCCGCGGGTGAAACAAGTCGTGAACATGGTCGCGACACGCGATTGGGTGGTGGCACTGTTTCCGCAAGGCCTGGAGCCGCTGCGCAGGTTCTTCGATCTCGGTGGCGCCGGGTTCGCCGGTTTCGACCAGGCGCGCGTCGTTCCCAAGGTGCACGAAGTGAGATACGTCATCGGTAGTCACTCGGCGGCGCTGGTCGAGACGCAATGGCCACGCATCGCGGACTTCATCGTCCATGACAAGGTGCCTGCGCCGCCCGACGGGGATTACACCAAGAACCAATCTCTTTTCTGGTGGGGCGTTTCCAAGGTCTCGACGTTGCTCCTCGCCGCGCTGGTCATCGCCGCCGCGGCGATTTTGGCTTCGATTCTCTATCCGATCTCCGACCCGGACGCAACGACTCGCGAAGCGGTTGCGCGTGTCCTCGCGGCAGTGCTCTATCTGATGGCGCTACGCTTCATCATCACCCGTGTTTGATTGATCGTGTGCTAACCGATGGACAATTCATGATAGAATTTCGTTTCGTATGCACCGACGGCGTCGGGATAGGCGCCGCCATTACAGGATCCCTGCGAAGGGCGGAAGTAAACATCCGGTATTGCGATTTCAAGGCGATTAGAACGAACCCGATCCCTTTTTTTACGATGCGAAGGGTGCGGTGCATCGTCGTGGTACAAGATTCGAACGCCCACCAGACGGAAACGGAGTTGAAACGCCTTCAGCGACGGCAGCGCGATCTTCGGATCAAGGACATCCACTCGATATACCGGCTCCGCATACGCCTACCGGATGAACCCGGCATCCTCGATAACCAGGTTCGAAAGCTCGCGCGGGAGGGTATCTACCTCCGGCGCTGCCGCGGTCCGGAAGTACCCGTAGTGGGCTCGGATCTGAGCGCCATCTTCTTCCTCGAGCTCGAAGGGTCGCTGGAGAAGTATGTGCGAGCAAAATCGCTTCTCCATGAGTATATCGTAGAAGAAGCGCCGGACTTTCCTGGAGGAATCATCTCCCTTCAGTTCTAGTCTAGAAAAGCAAGACCGGCGCCCGCAGGCACTGCCGATCGATGAGCCCGCCGGGGGAAACGGGAGGGGCGCGACCTGCGCCCTCAGGTCCGCCACGGGTGTGCCGGCAGGTCCGATACCCCGATGGGCTGGGCCCCCGCGAGGGCCACGAGGTGATCGTTTTCGACCGAGCTGCCGCTCACCCCGATAGCGCCGATCAGGACGCCCGCCTCATCCACGATGGGCAGGCCGCCGGGAAAGGTGATGAGGCCCTCGTTGGAGTGCTCGATCCCGAACAAGGGACCGCCCGGTTGCGACAGCCGACCGATCTGCCCGGTCGGCATCCCGAAGAAACAGGCGGTCTTGGCCTTCTTCACGGCGATGTCGGCGCTGCCGACCCAGGCATCGTCCATGCGGACGAAGGCCTTCAGGTTAGCGCCGGAATCGACCACCGCGATACACATCCGGGTATCGATCTCGACCGCCTTTTTTTGCGCCGCCGCAAGGGCGACCTGAGCCTCAGCGAGTGTTACATGCATGCCCGTTCTCCCGTCTTCCCCTGTAATGATAGCCCCGCAGAACCCACGGGGTCCCGATCGCCGGATCCTCGTGGACACAGGGTCGAATGTCAATGCGAGCGGTCCTCGAAGAGTTGCTGTATCATGGCCACGGCAAGCGGTGGTGGAGCGATCAGCAGCGTAGCGCCGGAACTTTGTTACCGTCTTGTTGACTATACCCATCATCTATACTCTATACTAACGGAGCATAAGAGAATGTTATCCATGAGAATTCTTGCGGCCTTATTGGCGGGGCTTGTATTCGCTTCGGGCGCCTACGCGCAAATGACTTTGAAGGACAAATCGCCAGAGACGGCGAAGGCGCTCGCGCTTGCTGAACAGGCCTTGGCGGCGGGAAAGCAAGGGCAGGCGGAGGCCTTGGTCGCCAAGGCAGAGGAAGCCCAGACGCAAGCCATCTACGCGAGCAAGAACTTCAGCAGCTACAACCTGCAGATAGCCCTCGAGCGCCTCGGTGAGGCCATCACCGAGGGCAAAAAAGGACAGACCGAGGCCGCTACGGCGAAGATGCAGGCTGCCGTCGACGTATTGAAATCCACGGCGCCGATAGATCCCAACCTGCCGTAACGGTTTTTTGCAACGCAATCGTCATAAAACAACCGGTTTCCGGCACAGGGACGTGCCGATACCGCCTTTCAAGCATCGGCAGCGCGGTCGCGAAAAGCATCTCGCCTGTCTATAGTTGATATTCCGCATGACACTCGTGTGACCGTCCGGCACTGCTAGCGATCAGGACGGCCCGAGAAAATACACGAACACGATCGCCCCGAAGACGATCCGGTAGTAGGCGAAGGGGCGGAAGCTGTGGTCCCTGACATAGCCGATGAGGGTCCTGACGGCGATCAGGGCCGAGACGAAGGCCATCGCGAAGCCGAGGCCGAGCACCTCGAGATCGTGCCGGCCGAGTTGCCCGAAATTGGCCCCGAGTTCGAAGGCGGTCGCGGCGAACATGGTCGGGATCGCGAGGAAGAACGAAAACTCCGTCGCCACCGGCCGTGACAGGCCGAACGCGAGCCCGCCGATGATGGTCGCCCCCGAGCGCGAAGTACCGGGGATCAGCGCCAGGGCCTGCGCGCAGCCCACCGCGAGGGCATCCCGCCAGGACAGATCATCGATGGATTGAACCCTGGGCTCGCCGCGCAGCCGCTCGACCAAGAGGATCAGTCCCCCGCCCACCACCAAGGCCACCGCCACGGTCACCGGGTGGAACAGCGACGCCTTGATGGCGCCGTGGAACAGCGCGCCCAGGAGGGCCGCGGGCAGGAAGGCGACCCCGATGTTGAGCGCGAAACGCCGCGCCGCGGGGTCGGAAGGCAACCCATACAGGACGCGCCAGAGCCGCGCCCGGTAGTGCCAGCAGATCGCCAGGATGGCCCCGAGTTGGATAGCGATCTCGAAGGTCTTGGCGGCCTCACCGGTAAAGCCGATGAGGTCTCCGGTGATGATCAGGTGGCCGGTGCTGGAGACGGGCAGAAACTCCGTCAGCCCCTCGATGGCCCCCATGAGCAGGGCCTCCCCATGAGACAGTTCGTAGGTCATTGGTGTTTTCGTGATGGGTGGTCGATGCCGCGGCCGGGGAGACAAGCATTGTGCCAGGACGCGGGGCGGGTTGCCGCGGCATGGCCGGTCTTGCAGACTATACTGGCCACGGTCGCAAATCGCCCCCTTAGATCCCCTCTCCCTCCCCGGAGAGGCACTGTCTTTTCTCCCTCTCCCTCTGGGGGCCCTCTGGGAGAGGGTTCAGGGTGAGGGGATCAAGATAAGGGCATTCGTGACCGTGCGTGGTATCTGCGGCACCGATGGGGGGTGTAGATGTCTTCTTCCGCAAGCGCGCTGTTGCGAAAGCACTGGCTCGATACCCTACTCTCGCTGGTGCCCGTGAGCCTGGCCCTCGAGGCCTATGGCGGCGATCCGTTGTGGGTGTTCGGCGCCGCCGGGCTCGCCATCGTGCCGCTCGCGGGCTGGATGGGGCGGGCCACGGAACATCTGGCGAGCCGCCTCGGGGAGGGGATCGGCGGCCTCCTGAACGCCACCTTCGGCAACGCCGCCGAGCTCATCATCGCGCTCTTCGCGCTGCGCGAAGGGCTGCACGAGGTGGTCAAGGCCTCGATCACCGGCTCCATCATCGGCAACATCCTCCTAGTGCTCGGGCTCAGCATGGTGGCGGGCGGGATGCGTTACACCGTGCAGGTCTTCAACCGCAGCGCCGCCTCCATGGGTGCGAGCCTGTTACTCCTGAGCGCCATCGGGCTCGTGGTCCCGACGGTGTTCCATGCGCTCGGCCCGGGCGCGGCCGACGAACGCGGGCTCAGCCTGGAGATCGCTCTGGTCCTGTTCGTGACCTACCTATTGAGCCTCGTCTTCTCGCTGCGCACCCATCGACACCTGTATGTCGGGGAGGAGCCCGCGGACGAGGATCCGGACGCCTGGAGCCGGCGGCGTTCGTTCGTGGTCCTCATGATCACCTCGGGGCTCATCGCGGTGATGGCCGAGCTCCTGGTCGGGAGCGTCGAGCACGCGGCCACGGCGCTCGGCCTGACCGAGGTCTTTGTCGGCGTGATCCTGGTCGCGATCGTCGGCAACGCCGCCGAGCACAGCACCGCGGTCCTGGTGGCGATGCGGGGCAAGATGGACCTCGCGGTCCACATCGCGATCGGCTCGAGCCTCCAGATCGCGCTCTTCGTCGCGCCCGTGCTGCTCTTCGTGAGCTACCTTTTCGGGACACCCATGGACCTGGTCTTTACCCCCTTCGAGGTATTCTCCGTGGTGCTCGCGGTCCTGGCCGTGAACCACATCGCCTCCGATGGCGAGTGCAACTGGATGGAGGGGGTACAGTTGCTCGCGGTGTATCTGATCCTGGGCTTGGCGTTCTATTTTCTTCCCGCGACCCCATGAGGGGCTTTACCACCCGCCAGGCCAGGAAGGCCGGGCTCCCGCCCGGCACACCCGTCCACATCGGTGACCTTGCCGTGGGAGAGGCCGCTGTCACGGCCATCGCCTACGACGAGGCCGGGGTGCGCGAGACCGAGATCGCGGACATCGGGGCATGTGGGGCGCTGAAGGACACCGCCGGCGTGTATTGGATCAACCTCGACGGGGTCCACGAGGTGGGGCTCTTGCAGCGTCTCGGCCAGGACTTCGGCCTGCACCCGCTGGTGCTCGAGGACATCGCCAACACCGAGCAGCGACCCAAGCTCGAGGACTACGGCGACTATCTGTACCTGGTCGTCAAGATGCTGTCGATGAACGGGGAGGAGTGCACCGTCGAGCAGGTGAGCCTGGTGTTGGGCAAGACCTATCTGCTGTCGTTTCAGGAACAGGGCAAACCCGGCGATGTCTTCGACCCCATCCGCGCGCGGCTGCGCAGCGGTGCGGGCCGCATCCGTGCCCGCGGCCCCGATTTTCTCGCCTATAGTCTCATCGATGCGGTCGTCGACCAGTACTTCGTCATCCTGGAACGCCTGGGCGAGCGCATCGAGGCCCTGGAGGACGAGCTCTTGCACCAGCCGAGCCCGGCGACGCTCGGCGAGATCCACCGCCTGCGCCGCGACGTCATTTTTCTGCGCCGTTCGGTGTGGCCCCTGCGCGAGGTGCTGAGCGGGCTCCGGCGCGGCGACTCGGCCCTGGTCCTGCCAGGGACCGGCGTCTACCTGCAGGACCTCTACGACCACACCATCCAGGTGATCGACACGGTCGAGACCCTGCGGGACATGCTCCAGGGCATGCTCGACACCTACCTCTCCAGCGTCAGCTACCGCATGAACGAGGTCATGAAGGTCCTTACCATCATCGCCACCATATTCATCCCCCTGACCTTCATCGTCGGGGTCTACGGGATGAACTTCGACTACTTCCCCGAGTTGCACTGGTGGTGGGCCTATCCCGTGCTGTGGGTGCTGATGATCGGGATCGCGGCCTTCATGATCGCCTTCTTCAAACGCAGGAAGTGGATGTGACACACGGTAAACTGGCCACGGTCATAAATCGCCGCCTTAGATCCCTTCTCCCTCCAGATCCCCTCTCCCTCCGGGAGAGCCTAACCTTTCATCCCCTCTCCCTCCGAGCTGGTCTTTACCCACAAGTTGATCGAGCACAAGGGGGTCGGCGACATTTTCGAGCAGGCGACCTGGAGGGATTCAGTGGTAGAGATCGTAAGCGAATTCGATGTCGGCCAAGCGTGCCATGCCACGCCAGAGGACTTGCGTACCCGGAGGGCCATCGCCCGTGCGTCCCAGGTGGCCACCGAGCCGGCCCAAGAGGCGCACGGCTTCGTTGAGGCTCGGGGGCAGATCAGGCGGGGTTTTGGTGTGGTGGACGAAGGTGGTCAGAGCCTGCCACTCGGACGGGGTGAAATAGACGGTGCAGGGGACATCGGGCGTTTCCCGGCCGAGCGTGGTCAGATGGTAAATGCGCCACGCCACGACGAGGTCGATCGCCAGGCAGTTGCGCAGGCGCTGGACGTTCTCCAGCTGGCGCGCCTCGACACGACAACCGCTCTTGAGGATCCGGTGATAGACCTCGATGCCCCAGCGTTTGGCATACCATTCCAGGCGCTCGAAGGCGTCGGCTTTGTGCTGGACCTCGACGGTGGTGAGCAGCATCCATTCGAGCCCCTCGACCTCGGCCGGGGGGTTGATCTCTTGGGCCAGGACGGCCCACACGGCGACCGGCGGGAGATGCGCACTGCGCGCGGGTGGCTTCAGGGTGACCGGCCGGGTGCGCACCGCCAAGATCGCCTGGCGCGCGGCGCGCTTCTCGCTCGGCGGGATCAAGATCTCGCGCAGGCCGAGGACCGGTTGCTCTGTGAGCGCGGTCCACAGAAAGTCATTGCTGTGGTCGTCATCGAGGACCTTGCGGTTGCGCGAGCGCTCGGCACGGATCAGCAACTCCGCCCCGTGGGGGGTCTTGGCCTTTGCGGCGAATACCTCGTGGAGATCGGCCTCGCGGTCGGCCATCAGGACGAGCGTGGTCTTCCGGCAGCGTTTCGCTATCTGCGAGACGGCCTGGTAACTCTTCACCCATTTGAAACTCTCCTTCTCCTCGATGGGCTTGTGGTGGCGCGCATGCCTGCTGCCGATCCCCTCGCGCGCCCAGCATTGCAGATCCAAGAGCCCGAGCGGCGTCCCTTGCGGGGTAAAGGCCAACGTATCGTGCACCATCAACCCCCGCACCGCTTCGCTGTCGGTGCCGATCGGACCCAGACCTCGGGTATGCGGATGGGTGCTGTAATTGAGCGTCGTAGTGTCTTGGGCCACCAAGACGAGCGGCGCCTCGCGCAGGCGTTCCTCGGTGGCTGCATAGTGCGGCGCCAGGATGGCCTGCCACTCGACCTTTTCATTATCCAGAAACCGGTAGGCCGCCTTGGCCGCCATGGCCGAGCCCGAGGCCTGCGGGATATTCGCCGTCGGCTGGTCATAGAACAGGCCGGTCATCTGCAAGAGCCTCGCGGTCAAGCGCGCATCGCCCATGTTCGCCCCCCCCAACTCCGCCTCGATCCAGTCCCGCGGTGGACGCAAGGCCTCTGCCTGGCGGATCTGCACTTGCCCATCGGCCTCGCGACACAACGCTCGCTGCCAGCCCCCCGAGAGGGGCAGGACATAGAGGTCCTTGATCGCCGCCCCCGTGCCTTGCCGCCCGCGCCCACCGGTCGTCCCCACCGCCGTCCAATTGGCCGCACGGTAACAGGTCCCGGCAAATCGCCCGCGTTCCACGTAGGTCTCCAAGAGCACCGGACGGTAGTGGTACACCGCTTCCCAGTCATCGGCCAGGCGCCCCTGGCAGCGCGCCAACACGAAGGAGGCCAGACACTTCACCTTCACCGTGGGGGGGACCAAGAAACGGCTGTTGTTCACCACCAGAATGTGATTGCACCGTCGCGCCGCCTCCGTCCAACCGATCCAGGTGTCCCGGCATTCCACCCGCCTCGCGCAGGCACTGTAGCTCAAGCCCCCGATCCAACCGTAACGCTCGCTTCGCACCAGATAGCGCAACTGCGCCCCGCACAAAGGCCCGCTCTTGAGGTAGTGATGCGCGTCCATCATGCCCCGCCAAAGCGCCGATCCGGCGCTCGAGGTGACGCGCACGATCTCCACCTCGCCCAACTCCGAAAGCGCGCATTCCACACTCGCCAGCGGCGGCGGGGCCACGCGCTGCCTGGCCTCTTGGAAGGCATAGCGCCGGGTCATCGCCGGCAGTGCGATCACCCCGCGTCGATGCAACTCCAAGAGGCTCTTGCGGCAGCTCATCTCCTGCAGCCGACCTGCCGGGTTGCGCCACTCCATCCACTCGCAAACCCGGAGCGACAGCTGCCGTCGCGAGATCTCCGGTTCCGCCTGCACCGCCTCGGCGATCCGAGTCAGGATCTCCTGCGAAAATGTCCGCCCGCCCATCGCGACCATGCCACCAGTCTACGACACGGCGGGGGCGGTGTCCAGTACTTGTTATGGGTAAGCCACAGC
>JBQTJM010000343.1:0-2071 GCA_052387115.1 Gammaproteobacteria bacterium
GAAGGACAGCGCGGCGCGTAAGGACAGCAAAGACGAGGTGGATCTCGGCGCACCGCTTCTCCATGAGACCGCGGAGGTCCTATTGGACCTCATCGAGCTGACGAAGCCGGTGACGATCCGCCACGCCGAAGAGCCGCCGCGACCCGAGCGCGATTCCGGTTTCGTGAAACGCTAGCGAGACTCCCCTGCGCGGGATGCCACGCACCTTCAGCGGGCGTTCCAGTAACGCGCGGTTTCATCCCGGTACCGCACCGGACTTCCCACCCCGTCCCCGATCCGGAACCGGATGGCACCGGCCTCCGCCGTGCCCAGCGTTTCGGCGCCGCGGTCGGCGTAGCGCTCGCGAACCTCGGGCGCAGGGAAACCCCAGCGATTGCGGTAGCCCGCGGGGAAAACCACGTAGCTCGGGGACACCGCCGCGACGAAGCCCGGGGTCGATGAGGTCTTGCTGCCGTGATGGGGCGCGACCAGCACCTCGGCCTGCAATGCCGGACCGAGCCGTCGGACCAGGCGCGCCTCGGTCCCGCGCTCGATATCGCCGGGGATGAGCACCGCACGGGCGCCGGTCGAGACCCGGAGCACGCAGGAACGCTCGTTGTCGGAGCCGGTGGCCCCGATCTCTGGATGCAGCACCGTAAACGACACCCCCTCCCACTTCCAATGCTGGCCGGCCTCGCAGGGGACCGTGCGGCCCCTATTTCTCGCTTCTGGCGGGATTTTATGCGGGACGCTGGTCAGGATCCGGCCGACCGACACCTCGGCCAGGAGGCTCTGGAGGCCGCCCAGATGGTCGTTATCGCCATGACTCACCATCAAGGCATCGATGTGCGCGATGCCGCGCTTCCGCAGAAAGGGGACGACCGCCGCCCGGCCCGCGTCGAGCCGCTCGCTGAACCTTGGCCCGGTGTCATACACGAGGACGTGGCGGTGCGTCTCCGCTACGACGGCCAAGCCTTGGCCGACATCCAGGACCGTGAACCATAGCTCCCCCGGCGACGGGCGTTCGGGCTCCTGGAGGAAAAGCGGCAGGAGCCAGATGAGACCCGTGAAACGCCCCGGCACGCCCCGCGGAGCGAGCAGCAGCAAGGCGCCGATGGCGGCACTCGCGGCAACCCCCGGCGTCGGCCGAGGTAGGTGCCAGGTCGCGAAATCGAGATCGGACAGGCCCTCCAGATAGATCCAGATCCACGACAAGGCCTCGACGGCCCCCTGCAGAAGCAGGGTCGCAAGTGGCTCCGAAACCCACAGCAACGCGGTGCCGAGGAGCACCAATGGCACGACGACGAAGGTCACCCACGGGACCGCCAGTAGGTTGGCGAGCGGACCCAGCACGGGGTTCTGACCAAACACGAAAAACAAGAGCGGCATGAGCCCCAGCCCCATCACCCAGTGGACCCGACCGAACCTCCACCAGAGGCCCCGGACCGAAACGCGCCCGGCCATGGCGTACAGGAGGATCGCGACCGCCCCGAACGACAACCACATCCCCGGCGCCAGGACGGCCAGCGGGTCGAGCAAGAGGACCACCCACAGCGCCGCGGCCAGGAGGTCGATGAGCCACCAACTGCGGTGGGACCACAAACCGATCATGAGCACCGCGATCATCACGAGCGAGCGCACCGCGGGGACGGCGAAGCCCGCGAGTGCCGCGTAGCCCCAGGCCATCAAGAGACCGGTGACCGCGCCCACGCGGGGTGCGGCGAGGTACAGGACCGTGCGCGCGGGCAAGGACCACAACCAGCGTCCGAGCAGATAACCGATGAGCCCCAGGAAACCGACGTGCAAGCCGGAGATCGCGACCAGATGACTGGTGCCGGTGCGGTTGAAGACGTCCCACTGCACCGGGCTGATCGCCTGCTGGACCCCTACCGACAGGGCCGTGACGATCCCGGTTTCGGGCCGGTCCCCTAGACGATGCTGGAGTGCGTGGGAGATGGCCATCCGCAGGCGCTCGATGACCTGACCCTGGGCCGGCCGCAAACGCGTGTTCGGGGTTCCCGAGACCACATAGCCGGTGGCGCGCACGCCCTGCCGGAACAGGAAACCCTCGTAGTCCAGGCCGCCGGGGTTC
>JBQTJM010000344.1:0-4155 GCA_052387115.1 Gammaproteobacteria bacterium
CGGTGAAGCATGGTTTCGGGCGGGCGCTCATCCCACGCGCCAACGCCCCGCGGGGGGACGTCAAAGGGCTGGAGGTGACGGCCATCGAGCGCGTCGCCGAGGCCCTCGCCGCGAGCGGCTAGGGGGCCGACACCAGAGCCGTCACTGACCCCGTGCGCTGTGTCGACGTACAGGGCTTCAGCCACCATGCCGAGGTGTGCTGCGCCGCCCATGAGCGCGAGAAACTGGAAAGCCAGGCCCAGGGATGTTGCCTGCTTGGCGCGCCGAGGACGCAACACTGTGCCGCTACATCACCCGCCCCGCCATTGCCAACGAGCGCCTTGCACTCAACCGGGCCGGACAGGTGGTGCTCACACTGAAGACACCCTATCGAGATGGCACGACCCATATCGTGATGTCACCGCTTGAATTCATGCAACCCCTTGCCGCGCTGGTTCCCCGTCCGCGGCTCCATCTCATCCGCTTCCCATCCTCAGGGCGCCAAGCGAGCGACCTCCCTGTGCCTGGCTTTCCGAGCGTGCCGCTCAACACCCATACCCCCCTCAGCCGATCCGCCCCCTCCCGCGGGACCTGCCCGCCTGAGCTGGGCCCGGCTGCTCACAAAACCGGGAGCGGTTTTGAACGGCGAACGCCGGCCCGAAGGGCGAAAGCCAGGGAGGGCTTTCGTAAACGGGCGTTCAATATCGATATTGAACACTGTGCTCAGTGCGGCGACCCCCTTGAAGATCATCGCCGCCATCGAACATCCCCCCGTGATCGCCAAGATCCTCACCCACCTCGGCTTGCCCGCCCGGGCACCGCCCCCCGATCGCCCGCGCGGTCATTCGATCGATTCCAAATGGCCTGATCCCGGCCCGCGACCCCCTCCCACCTGAGCCGACAGCCTCCTTTGGCCGGCACTCCCCCGAGAGGCCAAAACGCCCCCGGATCCGGCGCCTCGGACCGCGTAAGGGCCCGGAACATCCCGCATCCTGGACCGACGGATCGTTTCATTGACAACCCACAGGTCCATCGGTACTCTCCCGCTTGCCGAAAAAGGGCGTTTGAAATTCCTATACCCATACCGATACAGGGCTTGTCGCGGTGGGATTGAGTAATCGGAGCCGGATGAACTGAGGCCCGGATGCATGGTGGAGGCGACCTTGCGGCAGACGGTGGTTTTCCCGCTGCCGACCTCGCCGGTGGTGAGGCCTATGGCCCGCAGCTCCAAGAGGTGTTTGAGGCGTGCTTCGGCCTCGGTGATGGCGTTGGAAGCGAACAGCACGTCGTGAATAAGCTCCGCCGAGGGAGTCGAGGAGATCAGTATGTCAGTGATCAATGGCAACAAAGGAGATTGGAGAGTCAGGGTCAATCGCGGACAAGAGCCGGAGTCGATCACGTTTCAATACACACCGCGCCAAGACGCCAACGGCTGCCCCGATGTCCGGCTTGCGCAGACCTCGAAAAGAATGGCGTTCGATGCGGCGGGTAATCGGGTTGACGTCAGCGACGGAGTGCAGGCTGCCGGACTGGATAACCCGTTCGAGCATCGCAAAGATGATGAGATCACGGATGCCGATGGCATGAAGAGGTCGATGGACCATCGCCGCTGTGAGGGCGATCCCTATGTGAACGGCGGCGACCCGGAAGAGCAGCCTGCCTCGAAGGGCGACGCAACGAAGGATCCGCCGGACCCCACAATAAACAGCGATGCCCCGGGGGGCGCGTTCGCCGTCATTAAACCCAACATCCAAAGGGTTGTCGTCGACTTCGAGATTTGTGCAGTGTGCGCCGCCACCGGCGAGAACCTCGGATGTCTACAGTGGAAGAGCATCTGGGAGCGCGTTCCCCCGCCGCGAGACGAGCAGAGAACCGGCCGCATAGAGTTCGACCATGGTCAAGCGGAGCAGCCGCCCTCAAAAGGGTTTACCCTAGCATTCTGGCGCTTCCTGATCAATCACGTTAAAGGCACACCCGACGGGAAGACCCGCTTCGTCTGTCAGGAGCCGAAGGCGGGAGAGGACCCGAATCGCGGCGAAGCGCCGGAGCCCTTACTTAAGCGCTTGCTGGCCAAGCCCGAAGAACCCGCCGGCGGTGGTGGGGGTGGGGGTGGTGGAGGCGAAGGCGAGGATGAGAACGGCAGCGAGGAGCCTGGAGCCGACCAGCGCCAGGGATTTCTTATCGATCCCGACGACGAAGACTTGGGTACCGGTCTTCGACACGCCGCACTCCCCGACGCGATCAAGGCGGCTCTCGCAGATCCGACCGCCGCGGCCGTCAAGCTCTCGTGGGCGGGAACTCAAGCACCGGCGCTACCGAGCGCGCTCTTCGCCGGACCTCTGGGGATTGCGCCCGTGCTCGTGGCGCCGTTTGTCGAGAGCCAACCCGATTTCGCATCCGATTTTATCCGGATCTCGACGCAGGTCCTGAACAAAGAACACATGCGACTTCTCATCAAGGCGCTCGGTAAGGCAGCCAAGCGGCCGGGCTCGGATGGGCTCGTAGCGCTCAGCTTAATATCTCAGGTTCACGACCCGGACCGGGCGAGGGCGTTCACTCTGCGGGTTAGTGGCGACAGAGTCGCCGGCGTTATGGACCGAATGCTGTCGCTGAAGGGAGTCTCCGCAGCCGAGCGAGTTATCTATCAATATGTCTTTCTCAACTTCCAGGAGAGCGCATATGACCCCCAGGTGCCCAAACGGCCGAAAAAGAAATCGCTGGGATACTGGATCGAGTATTTCTTTGAGTTATTGAAAAGGTTCTGGGATGGAATAGTAATCCCAATCGGGGACACGCCGCAGATCGCCGGATTGTTGGCGCCGTGTGACACCGAGGCGCGGTTGGTGATGCCCGATCTCCTGCCGGCACGGGTTACAGTGGAGTTGCTGCCGGTAGGACAAGAGCTCGATGTGCCGGATCGCGACGCTGCAATCGATGCGGCCCGGGACGCGCTGCGAGGGGCCGCCGACCAGGTGAGCGCCGATGGAAGGGCGACCGACGAAGTCCCGAGCAACCTCGGGGATCAAAAGACGCCACAGGAACGCCGGTGGCGCCAGGAGCGCGACCGCGCCGCTCGAGAAGAGTTACGCCGCGACGCCGAGGGGCGCCCTGACGGCGACACACAGCACGAGGTCATTCGAGCCGCGGGACAGACAGTGATCACACACCGCATCTGCACCTTCTGGGCGAATAAGCCCTATCAGAGCGGGACCCAGACAATCAATTGCTGCGTTCTAAGGAAGATCTCGGTACAGCCTCGCGCCCAGGTCCGGATCAATCCAGCGCGGGAGCTTTACATCGAGCGCGAGGGCACCGATCAGAAACGGATCAACCAGGACCAATTCAATGGGCTGAACGCGAACCAACAGGCACGCTTTGTTCTGGCCGCGCCCTTCTCGATCGAAGTCCACGAGCGCGCGCACGTCGACGATTACGTCAAGTTGCTTGAAGGCGAGCTTGCGTCGTTGCGATTCCGTGGTTTCGTCACGACCCAGGCCGAGTTTGACGCGAACGACCGGCGAGTGCGAAACCACGTCCAAAATATATGCGATTTCACCTACGCGCGGTATACGCTTCGCGACCTCCAGCAGTACCCCCACGGTCATTCCGAAAAGGTCGCGGTCCGTACCCAGAGACAGGCAATTGAAGCCGGTGAAGCGGCGTCGCGCGCGGGGTTCGCACGCGCTGACCGAGCGGCCAGCAAGGCCGTGGACGACGCCATCAATAAGGAGACCTCGGAAGGCAACCGGCGGTGCGTCCACCAGCCTGACGTAACGCCACACTGCCTCCGCGGAGATTAGGAACGTGCGCCACGCGAGATCGGTAAGGGAGGCCCGCGGGGTCTCTACGTGAGCGGCGAAGAGTCAGCCCAGCAGGTCGCCCTCAGGGCCCATCGCCTCGGCAAGGTCGGCCAGAACCTGCGGCTCCTGACCGAGACCCGGGTCGAGCGGGTTTTGGAGGCGGCCGAGAACGAGGCGCCGCGGGTCCTGGTGATCGACTCGATCCAGACCCTGTATAGCGAGTCGCTGGCCGGCGCCCCCGGCACGGTGAGCCAGCTCCGCGAGTCCGCCGCGCAGCTCGTGCGCTACGCCAAGCGCACCGGTACCACCGTGTTCCTGGTCGGGCATGTGACCAAGGAGGGTGTCTTGGCCGGGCCGCGGGTGCTCGAGCACATGG
>JBQTJM010000345.1:0-8327 GCA_052387115.1 Gammaproteobacteria bacterium
CAGGACCTGATCGCGGTCGCGCGACGCTGCCACAACGTGGCACGATTCCGCAACACCATCGGCCTGCCGGGACACCTATCGACGCGTTTGCAGCCGAACCACCCGACGGACGACGCGCGCGGGATCGCCGCGAGCATCGTGGACGGGCTGCTCTACGGGAGCGGTGACGCGGTCATCGGTATCAACCCCGCCACCGACAACCTGGACAACGTCCACACCCTGCTCGCCCTGGTCGACGAGATCCGGGAGCGCTACGAGATCCCGGCCCAGTCTTGCGTGCTCGCGCATGTCACCACCACCATGGCGTTGATCCAGCGCGGTGCGCCGGTCGATCTGGTGTTCCAGTCCATCGCCGGCACCGAGGCCGCCAATCGCAGCTTCGGCATCGATCTCGGCATGCTCGGCGAGGCCCGCGAGATGGCCCTGGCGCTTGGGCGCGGCACGCTCGGCGACCACGTCATGTATTTCGAGACCGGGCAGGGCAGCGCCCTGTCGGCCGACGCCCACCACGGGGTCGATGCCCAGACTTGCGAGGCGCGCGCCTACGGCGTCGCGCGCGCCTTCTCGCCCTTGCTGATCAATACGGTGGTCGGCTTCATCGGCCCCGAGTATCTGTACGACGGCAAGCAGATCATCCGCGCGGGCCTCGAGGATCTCTTCTGCGGCAAGCTGCTCGGCCTGCCCATGGGCTGCGACGTGTGCTACACCAACCATGCCGAGGCCGATCAGAACGACATGGACAATCTGCTCACGCTGCTCGGCGTCGCTGGCTGCGCCTACGTCATGGGCGTACCCGGGGCGGATGATGTCATGCTCGCCTACCAGAGCACCTCGTTTCACGATGCGCTTTACCTGCGCGAGGTGCTGGGCCTGCGTCCGGCGCCCGAATTCGAGTGTTGGCTGAACCGCATGGGGATCTTCGACGGCAAAAACGCCCTCGCCGGGCCGCGCCTGGCGACTCCGTTGCTCGGCACGGTGAGGCTATTGGCCGAGGACCGGGCGGAGTGAACGACCCCTGGGCCGTGCTGAGGCGTTTTACCCAGGCCCGCATCGGGCTCGGGCGGTGTGGGAGCGGGCTGCCCACTGCGGCCCTCTTGGAGTTCCAGCTCGCCCATGCGCAGGCGCGCGATGCGGTACATGTGCCCTGGGACCTCGGAGCCTTCGCCGAAGAGGTCCGTGGCCTCGGGGTGGAGCCCGTTCTGGTCGAAAGTGCCGTCACCAATCGCGGCGAGTATCTCCGACGTCCCGACCTCGGCCGCCGGCTCACCCAGCGCTCGCGCGAGCGCCTCGCGGGCCTGGCGGGGCCGATGGACGTGGTCCTCATCGTCACCAACGGCCTGTCTTCGACGGCCGTGGCGCGGCATGGCCTCCCGCTCCTCTCGGCGGTCCTGCTTACCTTTGGGGCCCGCCATCTGACCCTGGGACCCGTGGTGCTGGCACCCAACGGGCGCGTGGCACTCTCCGATGCGGTGGGGGAGGTCCTCGGCGCGCGCGCGGCGGTCATCATCGTGGGCGAGCGCCCGGGCCTCTCTGCTGCCGATAGTCTCGGGATTTATCTCACCTATGCCCCGCGGCACGGTACCACCGACGCAGAGCGCAATTGCATCTCGAACGTGCGCCCGCCCGAGGGTTTGGGATACGATGCGGCCGCGGCCAAGCTCGGTTATCTGGCTGCCGAGGCGTTCAGGCGGCGGGTTTCGGGCGTAGCGCTCAAGGACGAGGGGGCGGGGCACTTGGCGATAGGTGCGTGAGGAGTGCCGCGGCGCAGGGAGCCGGGGGCGAGGGGCTGGAGCCAGGGCCAGGCGTGAAGCGGCGGCCAAACCCCCGACCGACCGCTAATCGCCCTCCTGCCGCGGTGTATGTTGAAATACATGAGGATTCCGAGCACCGCCGGAACGCGAGATCCCGAGCGCAATAGATTCTAACGCACCGATTGTCGTACAGAACCACTTCAACAAGTCTGCGAGTCCCTTCTCCCTCAGGGAGAAGGCTAGGATGAGGGGAATCAAATCAAACACTTTCGTCCACTTTCGTCGATGATTCTGATCCCCTCACCCCAACCCTCTCCCGGAGGGCCCGGAGGGAGAGGGAGAAAAGACGATGCCTATCCCGGAGGACAGGGACCTTGGAAATGTACCCGTAATTTCAAATATGTTTGGTTAGGTTTTTTCACAAACTCTCAGTACCCCTGTTGGATCGCCGCGGCGAGCGCGCCTAGATCGGCATCGACCGCGATTATCTCCCGTGGGGATGGAACCGGTACGTCCCGAACCATGATCGCGAAGACGAGCGGGCGGCCGCTCTTGGCCTCGGCGTATCCGGCCAAGGTCAGCGCGGTGACCAGGACCTGATCGGCTGGCGTTACCCCGGCACGACTCCCGGTCTTGGCCTGAACATGGCCGGCGGCCGGCGAGCCCACTTGTGTTTGCGCGAGCGTGCCGTCCACTCCAAGGACCGGCAGGCCGTGCCGGAACACGGCCCCGTAGGACTCTTCAGCGAGCGCCCGCAGAAACGCGGTCATCGCGGCGGGTGTCGTGCGATTGCGCTCGTCCCCACCGGCTCCGTCGAAGAGGAACGTGCTGTCGGAAGGAACACCGAAACGGGTGAAGACCTCAAATTCCCGTTTCAGCCCCTCCTCGCAGTTGCGGCTCCCCGCCTTCACCGCAACGAGGCAGGCCATGAGGTCGGCGCCGGGGCCATGGCTCACCTTGAGGATGAGCTTGATGAACTCTTTGAGCGGCGCCGACACCTGTTCCGCGATCCGCTCGCTCTCGCGGTAGGACCCCGGAGGTGGCAGGAGCCGTGACGGATTGGGACCTCTCGCCGCCGCGCGCACCCGGACACCCGCGCGCTCCAGGGCCTCGATGAAGGCCATGCGAGCGAACGCCGCCGGGTCTGCGATCTCGCCCAGGCGGAGCGCGCGTCCATGGCCTGCGGCGATTCGTCCATGAATGCGAAACACGCCGGGCTTGGGTGTGTCGACCTCGAGCGTCGTCTCCCGGCCGTGAGCGACGGTCTCGACTGCCGACTCGACCGTGTAGGCGGCGGTCTTGGGACGCCAGTCGACGGCCGCCGGCTTGCCGGGATCCGCCGGCGTTATCGTGATGTCGATCCGGTTCTCGTTCACCCAGATGGGCGAGATCAACCCGCCCGGCCACCCCGAGAACGGCGCGAACAGCCGATCATCGATCACGACGTTGCCGTATATCTCGCGGATGCCGGCATTCCGTACCTTTTGAGCGAGCCGGTTGAGACCGGCGAACGGATCTCCCGGCACCAACGCCGGTCCCGCGAGACCGGTGTTCGCGTAGGTGTGGTCGTATTCGGGCGCGCTGTTGAAAGCGAGCGTCCCGTCCGGTCGCTCGCGCAGCCCGAGGCTCGAGTCACCCGAGGCGACGAGCACCAGATCACCCTCCAACACCCCTCGGTTCAACGCGCCGGTGTGGTAAACGGGCGTCCTGAAACGGTAGTCGGCCCCATAGCTGTCCAGGACGGTCGCCGTGCTGAACGTCTTGACGATCGAGCCGGGCACGAACAGCTTGTTGCTCCACTGTTCGAGGAGAACCTCCCCGCTCGCACGCTCGATGACCGACAAGCCCCAGGTGCTGTGCCGGTATCGCGGTTGCGCGGTGATCCGGGCGATCGTGTCCGCGACGCTCGCGGGCACCTCGCCCCCCGCGCACACGCTGAACCCGGCGAGCATGACTATCACGAGCACGCGCCGACCCAGTGTCACTCGGATCAAAAGTCCACCCGGATCATGCCGAGGAACGAGCGCGGGGCGCCTACCCCGACGAACCGTTGGCCAAAGGCGGAGGGCAGAAAATACTCCTTGTCGAGCAGGTTATCGACGTTGAGCTGGAGTGATACCTGAGAGGGTCCCCGCCTCCAGGTGTAGCCCGCCATGAGATTGACCACCGCGTAGCCGGGGATTTGAAACTCGTTCGCCACGTCCCCCTCGGCCTGGCCGCGGGCGACGATCCCGCCGGCGAGCTTTAGACCGCGCAACTCGCCCGCTTGGAGCTCATAGGTCGTCCACAGGCTCCCCCCGAAACGCGGCACGCCGAAGAAGCGGTGGCCCTGGTTGCCGGGGGTGAAGCCGATAACGTTGCCTTCCTCGTCAAATAACGCTTGCCGGTCCTCCGTGATTTCGGAATCCGAATAGGCATAGCTCCCGATCAGCTTCCAGCCCGGCCCAATCTCTCCAGCGATATCGAGCTCCAGCCCGCGATTACGGGCCTCGCCCAGAGGCACCACAAACCCCGCCGCCGCACGCCCGGGATCGGGGTCGGCGACGGGGAGGCCCTGCTTGGTGAGCTCGAACCAGGCGAGCGAGCCCGTGAGGTGTCCATCGAGCAGATCGGTCTTCACCCCGATCTCCCATTGCTGGGCGCCCTGCGGGGGCAGAAAACCGGTGACGCTCCGGCCGTTCGACCGCCCGAAGCTCTCGACGTAGTTGCCGTACAGGCTGAGCGGTGGGAGCGGCCGCCAGACCAGCCCGAATCGCGGGGTGATGGCATCATCCTGTGAGGTGTCGGTGCCGCTCAGGCGATCGCGGATGGTCGCGTAGTCGTAGCGGAAGCCGGCCAGGAGATGGACGTGATAGGGCAGTTGCGCCTGGTCCTGGAGATAGAGCCCATACCACTCCTCCTCGTTGTCCACCGTGACTGTTCCGAGGATGGGCTGGCTCGGGAAATCGATAGGCACATGCATCGGATTGAAGATATCGATCGAGGGCACCGATCGGACCTCTAGCCGGAAATTCCTGGGATGCCGCCAATAGTCTCCGCCGACGAGCAAGGTGTGATCGACTCCCCAGGTCTCGAACTTTCCGCTCAGATCCAAGGTGGTGTAATAGGTTCGATCCTCCTTGGGGCCACTGAAGGTATCTCGTACGAGGAAGCAGCTTCGCTGCGTACAGTTCGCGGGGTCTTCCGGTCCGGTCAATAACACCACATCGGGAGACGCGGTAACATCCGCGAAGAGCGCGTCGAAGCGGTGGCGGAGGGTCCAGCGCTCGTTGAAGGCATGCGACCCCTCGAAGCCGGCCCGGACCTGGTCGAAGGTAAATCGCCCGCCGGGCTCCTGGAGGTTGCGCTCGCGCGGGATGGGGGCGGGGCGGTTGCCGATGACCGGGATACCCTGATCGTTAAATTCATTCTCGTGCTGGTATTCGAGATAGAGGCTCGCCTGGGTGCGATCGCCGAGGTCGAGCCGCAGCACCGGGGCGACGAGCACCCGGTCACTCTCCACGAACTCCCGGAAGGAGCCGGCATTCTGGTAGGCGAGATTCAGCCGGTAGGCCAGGGTATCGTCCCGCGTCAGGGGCCCGGTCGCGTCGACGGTGGTGCGGTAAAAGTCGAAGGAGCCCATTTGCTGCTGCAGGGAATAATACGGGCTCGGGAGCGGCTCTTTGGTCACCAGGTTGACGAGCCCTCCCGGCTCGATGCGCCCGTAGAGCACCGCCGCCGGTCCCTTGAGCACCTCGATGCGCTCCAGGTTGGCCGTCTCGCGCACCCCGACGTCAAGGAACTGGACCCGGACCCCATCCCGATAGTAGGCATCGGCCTGAAAGCCCCTGAGGAGGAAACCCTCCACGATCCCGTCTCCCCCCAGGCGATAAACGCCGCTGACGTTCTCCAAGGCCTCGTCGAACCGGATCACCTGCTGGTCCCGCAGCACCTGTTGCGGCACGATCTGGATGGATACCGGCGTCTCCATGAGGGGCGTTTCGGTCTTGGTGGCGGTGGCGGCATTCGGGACGTGATAGCCGGTCTCGTCCCAACGCTCGCCGGTCACGGTGATCCCGGGTAGAAGGATGATTTCCTGTGCGCCTTTTTGGGCCAGAGCGTCGGGTGTTCCCAAACACACCCAGGTGCTTGCGAGGATGCGGGGGATTCTTCCGCTGCCTTGGATAGGATTCACTTTGGCAAGACCCAACGCTTAAAAGGTAGGTTGGGCATAAGCGCAGCGTTGCCCAACATTTCGAGCTCATTGCGCCAAAAGCGCATGATTCCCCGCGCTTGGAGTGAGCACCCGTTCCAAACGAACGGTCGATGCTCGCACGAGATCCCTGGCATCCCGCAGCTCGGCGGTATCAAGGCCCTCGGTGAACCACGCACATACCGGGGCGAGCAGGTCGTGCGCGGCCTGGTGCTTACCCTGATCGAACCACAAGCGCGCCAAGCGGGTCGCCGAGCGCAGCTCCAGGGACTTCGTGCCCTGTCGCCTGGCGATCTCCAGTGCCTGCCGGAAACAGATCTCCGCCGCGCCGCTCGCTTCCGATCCGTTTTGCTGCAGCCGCTGCTCGCCCTCCAGCCGATAGATCTCGGCCTCGTACCAGCGCTCCCCGGTGTGGCGCGCCTCGGCCTGCGCCTCGCCGAGCACGCCAAGTCCTGCGTCGGGTTGGCCGTCCTTCGCATATGCCTGGGCGAGAAGCGCGAGATGATAGGGCTGGATGATCTTCGCGCCGGCCGCCCCCCAGTCCTCCAGACCCCGGCGGATCGCGGCGATCCCCGCGCCGGTCTCTCCGTCTGCGGCGAGCGCCCAACCCTGCAGGATGCGGCCGCCGGGGAGCCAGAACGCGATGCCTTCGTCCCGGCACAGTTGGATCAGGGCCTCTGTTTGCTCATGCACGCTCTCCACGTCGCCGGCGCACTGCGCCACGACCGCGCCCGTCCAGCGCATCTGCGCGACGCCGAAGGGTTGGGCCAGCTCCTCTGCCAGCCGCATCCCCGCCTCGATATGCTGCAGCGCCTGGCCGGGGGAGCCGAGCAGCCAGCACGTGAGCGCCGCATACATGCGGCACACCACACCGGGGTCCTCTCCATACCGGACGGCCAGGTGTCCATAGGCCCGGACCTCGTAGCGCGCCAGGACCGCGTCGATATGGGGCAGCGCGGCGGCGGGCTCGCCCATGAACAGGCGGGTCTGGCCCACGGCATTGTGCGCGGGCAGCACGGCGGGGTCCGAGCTTGGCTTGGCGAGGGCCAGCAACCGCTCTGCCAGCGCCTGCGCGCGCCGGAAGTCAGCGCGTGTCACATGGTAATTCCACAAGCCGCATAGCACCGGAACCAGGCTCAGGCCGTCGCTGAGCTCTTGGCACAGCCGATCGGCGCGCTCATAGGCTTGCTCTACGGTTTGTGTGCCGAAGCCTTCGGTGACGATCAGGGTGGCGCCGAGGGCCGTCTGTAGCCGGAGCTCCTCCCGTAGGCGCTCGGGAGAATCGCGGGGCCAGCGCTCCAGGAGCGTCAGCCCTTGGTTCAGGTGTGCAAGCGCCGCCCGGGGCGCCTGCCGCGCCAGCGCCGTCTCGCCCGCCTGGCGATGATAGCGCACCGCCCGTACGGGGTCCCGCCCCTCTTCGAAGTGCTCGGCGAGCGCCACGGCGATCGCGCCCGTCTCCTCGCCATAACCCGCCTCCAGCCGCCCGCCGGTGCGCCGGTGCAAATTGGCTCGCCGGCCCGCGGGCAACTGCCCGTACACCACCTGCCGGTAGAGCGCGTGGCGAAAGGCGTAGCGTGCGGCGAGGGTGCCGTCCGGCCACGTCTCCTGGCCGTGCGCGTCCAGAAAGAGGTGGCGCCGCGCGAGCCCCGCGCACTGCTCTTCCACGGGATCGAGCTCGGCCTCGAGCCCCGCCGCGACCGCCGCCGCGGAGAACTCGAGCCCGGCCACGCTCGCGGCCTCGAGCAGCCGTCGCTCGGGGAGGCTGAGCTGCGCGAACCGATGTTCGATGAGCTGCCGCACCGTCGCCGGGACCGTGGTCGCGAGCCCCGCAAGCGTCTCCTGCAGGACCCACTGTCCTTCCTGGGGTTGCAGTAGCCCCTCTGCCTGCCACTCCTCGATCAGGGCGACCAGGAACAGCGGGTGGCCCTCGGTACGCTCATGCAACAGCCTGCCCAGGGCCGGCGGGCAGTGCGCCAGCCGCCCGCAGAGATAATCAGCGACCGCTTCTTCGCTCAGCCCGGTCAGTGCCAGCATTCGGCAGCGGCCATGCAGGCGCAGCTCGTGGGTGACCGCGACCAGGGGGTGGTCGTGTACGATGACCTCCACCGGCCGGTAGCTGCCGATCACTAAGAGCCGCGCCGCCTCCCGCCGCGCGGCCCAGGCGGCGAGCCAGTCGAGCGTGGCCGCATCGCTCCACTGCAGGTCTTCCAGCACCAGGATCCCCGGCCGCTCGGCTGAGAGCGCTTCCAGCGCTTCGACCAGCTCCCGCAGCATCCGCTCGGGACTCGTGCCCTGGGTCCGCCGCTCCAGCGCCGCCCGCTTCATGGTGCCGATCACCCCCGGCATGGCCAGCAACCACGTGGGGGCGTAGCGTTCCAGGACGG
>JBQTJM010000346.1:0-5032 GCA_052387115.1 Gammaproteobacteria bacterium
GGGAGCGGTTCCACCTCGAAGGTCGTGGTACGGCCTTCGGCGGTGGTCATGGCATTCGTGTACCCTTGGGCGTTCTTCGCGCGGGTGAGGGTCCAACCGCCTCCACCGGCATTGGTGTCTTTCACCAAGCGCCCTAAGGCGTCGTACTCGAAACGGTTGGTGTTGCCTTTGGGATCGGTGAAGGCGGTCATAAGCCCATGGGCCGTGTACTCCACGGTGTGGCGCTCGCCCGCCGGGTTGGTGACCGAGGCGAGGAAACCGTTCGTATCCAGGGTCAGCGTGGCGCGCTGGCCGTCCGGCGCGACGATGGCCGTGGGGTGGCCGCTGCCGTCCCGCTGGATGCGGGTCAGATCGCCGTCGCGATCGGTGATCTGGACGAGGAAACCGGCGGGATCGTAGGCGAAGCGGTAAAGCATATGCCCGGTCAGCGTGTCCTCGGTGCTCCGGTGCCGGCCGCTCGCATCGAAGCGGTAGAGCGCCGTGCCATCCTCGGCAGCGATGGCGATGTTTTCGCCCGTGAATCCTGGAAACGGCAGGGCGACCCGCCGGATGCGGTGCGAATAAGTATCTGCGATATAAAGGCTCCCATCCGCACTCACCGCGACCCCGGATGGAGAGCTCAGACTCGCTTGCAGTGCCGGACCGCCATCGCCGCTGAGACCAAAGCTGCCGTTCCCCGCTACCGTCGTGATGATGCCGTCCGGCCCTACCCGCCGGATGAGATGATAAAAAGCATCGGAAATATACAGGCTGCCATCGGCACCGAGCGCGACGCCCAGCTGACTAGACAGGGCCGCCTGCGTTGCCGGGCCACCGTCGCCGCTGAAACCAAAGCTACCGTTCCCCGCGACCGTCGTGATGATGCCGTCCGGTCCTACCCGCCGGATGCGGTGATATGAGGCATCGGCAAGATACAGGCTGCCGTCGGCGCCCAGCACGACGCTGCTCGAATCAACTCCAATACTCCCCGCGACCGTCGTGATGATGCCATCCGGTCCTACCCGCCGAATGAGGCGGTTGCCGGTGTCCGCGATATAGAGGCTGCCGTCGGCACCGCGCGCTACTGCTGTGGGAAAAGCCAGGCTCGCCCGCGTTGCCGGGCCGCCGTCGCCCCTGAAATCACGGGTACCCTTCCCCGCCACGGTGGTGATGATGCCGTCCGGTGCGATCCGCCGGACGCGGTGATTGCCCGTATCCGCGATATACAGGCTGCCGTCGACACCCACCGTGACGCTTGCGGGATAAACCAGCCTTCCTTGCGTAGCCGGACCACCGTCTCCGCTGAAGCCATATTCATTGCCCGCCACGGTCCGGATGATGCCGTCCGGCCCCACCCGCCGGATGCGGTGGTTGCTGGTATCCGCGATATAAAGGCTGCCATCGGGCCCCAGCGCGATCGTGGCGGGACCGCTCAGACTCGCGTGCGATGCAGGGCCGCCGTCGCCGCTGAAACCGGAGTCACCGTTCCCCGCCACTGTGGTGATCGTGTTGAACAACTTGGTCGCGCTGCGCTTGCCGCCATCGCCGGTGAATAACTCGCCATCCGGCACGGCGTAAACGTGGTGGGCGCTCAGGCTCCAGCCGCCGAGGCCGTCCGCGAGCGGTGCCGGGCCAGCAAGCTTTGTCTTCCAGCGCTTGGCGAGGGTTATGTCGCCCGAGGCGCGATTGCGTCCGATCGCGGCGCCCCCGCCGGTTCCACCGGCACGACTCGAAACGGCCGCGAAGGCCCGGGCAAACCCCGAGGGCTCATAGTAAACCGCAGGGTAAACGAACGTGATGTCCACCGTCGCCGTGTGCTTGGCGGACAAGGAGCGGCCGTAGGCATCTTTGCCGTCCCATACGAAGTGGTATTCGAGGTTGGCACTGGGCGCGAAGCTCCGGGTGATTTGCCGGCCGGCGATCGCGATCGCCAGGTCGATGCGTTTCAATGAGCTCGCTAGCGTGCTGCCGGTCAGCGGTACGTCCAGAACCGAGGCGGGCAATCGGCCGGGAACCCGATCGCTCCGGTAATGCAGCTTGAAAGGCGTGCCCGCGATCGGGATCTCCTCGCCCAAGGTCTGGCTCTGGGCCTCGATGCTGCACCCCGGGCAGTCGTCGCTGTCCTCGGGGTCGGGTTGATCCTCGTCAGGCGTTTCGGGCTCTTCGGACGGAGGCGGTTCAGCATCTTCCGGCGGTCCGAATGGCCAGTTGCAGTCCCAGGGGGTGAAGTGGCTGATGGGAACGCGCCAAAGGGTCTTCCCTACGGGATATAGGGCCGCGATCCGGGCGAGTTCGGCATCCGAGATACCGAGCGCAGCGAGCTTCGCGGCATCGGCGATCTGGCCGTTACCCTCCGTGTCCAGTTGGGCGATGCCGCCTGCATCGACGCCGAGGACCTTGACGATCCTACCGTTGTCCGACGGGATCCAGGCGCTCTCGTCCCGGTCGTACCAGCCGACCGGCACGATGCCGCCGACCGGGAAGTCGAGGAAGTTGTCGATGTAGACCGGCACGGCCTGGCTGAAATCGACGCGTTTGGCACCGGCCGCGAGGGCTTCATCGACACTCAACTCGACCGCGTAGGTGTAGCCCGAGGTCGGCGGCAAGGGACCGGGCATGGCTTTCGGGCCATTGGCGCCCACCGTGTACTCGGTCGCCCGGACATGGATGGAGGTGAGCGCCTGCTGCGCGCCATCGGACAGGGTCATCGTGGCCACCGTGCCTCGGGGAAAGAGCACGGTGGCCCGGCGGCTGCCGTCGGCATCGGTCGAGACGCTGCCCTGGGCCACCTGCATCGAGGTGCTGCCGGCAAGGTCGACGGTCGTGACACGGGGATCCAGTTGAATCATGACCACATCGTCGGCAAACGCAAAGTCCTGCCAGGGCGTATGAACCTGCCGCTGCACAGGGAGATAGCCCGGTTTCTCGTAGTTGACCGTCAGGAGCCCGCCGCCATTGACCGCCAGATCGAACCTCCCGTCGGCACGGCTTCGGGTCTGTCCGAATTCGGGGTGGTCCTTGATCGTGACGGTGACGCCCGAGATTGGTTGGTTGTCGCGGCTGAGCACCTGGCCGCGCACGACGGCCGCCCGGCGCGGCACGATCGTCCCCGCGGCCACCCCGGTTTGGATCGGATTGGCTCCCGAATAGAGGAAGGCGGTCGCCTCGTGCAGGGGCGTGATCTCGGTTTCGGCGAGGGACGATGCGACCGTCACGGGATCGGGCGGTAATTCTCCACCCGCTGCAGCGACGGTGAAGGGAAGGGATGCGCCCCGGTTGCCGGCCGCATCGGCTACATCGATGTGGAGCACGTCGCCCACCTGGGCTGCGATCTGCGCGCGGAAGCTTCCATTGAGCAGAGCCGTGACGGTGACCGCCTCGCCGGTGCGGGTGTTCGTGATCGTCACCTCCGCAAAGGGCTCGACGCTGCCCGGCCCACCGCTCACCGTGACCGATCCCGCCTCCGGGGGTTCAAGGCGCACGCGATCCGGCGCGGGGGCCGCGGGCGCGATGGTGTCGATGGTGAACGAGATCACGGCGCTTTCGCCCCGGTTGCCGTTGAGATCGGCGATCGAGGCTTGCAATGTGTTCAGGCCCTCCGGGAGTCCTTCCGTCGGCGTGCAGATGGCACCCCCGACCCGCACCTCGCATCGCACCGGCAGGGGATTGCCGTCGGCCGTCCATTGCCGGGTGTTGTCATCGATCCCGATCCCCTGGTCCTCATAGCCGACTTCGAGCGGCGGTTGACGAGTTGAAAGGAGGCCGCCTTCGCGCGGCGCGCTGATCTCGACCCGGGGCGGGACCCTGTCCGTATAGAGGGCCAGCACGCGGATGTCGCGCGGGTGATCGCCACCGAGCTCCATAGGGGGCTTGAGTGCGCCGTTCCTCTCGACCTCGCGCAGCGCGCCGCGGCTCGCGACCCACACGGAGCCCTCGCGGGGATCGACCGCGAGCGCCGTTATCGTGTTATCCCGTCCGGCAAAGGGCTTGAGATCGAGGCGCTCCTGCCCGCTGCTATCGGCGTGCAGAAGCTGGCGGCGTGCGGCGATCCAGACGCCGCCCTCCATATCGGGGTGGAGCGCCCGAGGCGGCTCGTTCAGGCGTGTGTCGAGCGTGATCGCACCCGTGTCCGGCAAGTAGCGGCGCAGTCCCCGATCCGCGAGCGCCACCCACAGGGTATCGAGCGTCTCGTCGTAGGCGAGGGCGCGGAGCTTTTCGGTGCGTCCGATCGCGATGCGTTGCCGATCTTGCCCCGAGGCATCGTAGGCCGTGATGGAGCGCTTCGTGCCGATCCAGAGCTGATTGCGCGTGCGGTCGAAGCTCAGCGACCGGAACGGGTCTTCGAGCCGGATCTCCTGCAGCACCTCGCCGCCCGCATCGACGTGGTAGAGCTTCCGCCCCGTCCCGAGCCACACCGAGCCATCGAGGGGATTGAGCGCGAGCCGCGCGCGTCTCGGTCCGGGCGCGTGGCCGGCGCGGCGCTCAGGGATGGCTCGCGTGAAAAGCTTCTGGCCGGAAAAATCGTAGGCGAAGAGCCGTCCCTTTGCGTAGGCCCAGAGGACGCCCGCCTCCTCGTTGATCGTGAGCGCCTCGATGCGGCCGGTATCCAGGATCTCCAAGAGCACCCGTCCATCCGACAGCGCCACCTTGAGCCCGCGCGAAGAGTCAGCGATCCAGAGGGCATCGGTGTAATCGGGATGAGGGACCGGGCCGGCGGATCCGGAGACATTCGCGACCAGCACGCCGAGCGCGCACGCGAGGAAGAAAAGGACGATCCGTTTTCCGAGACCCATAGCTGCTTCCTTGCAAGAGGGCGAAAGGTGGGGCTATAACGTCACGGTGGCTGCGATCTTTAGTTAGCGGGTTCACGGTAAACACGGTAATCCCGCTGATGAAAACAGCCTAGCAGCCTGTCGGACTTAGCGCGGAACTTTTCAAGGGCGGGGCGATCGGATCTGTCAGGGTTCCAACGAGCGCGCGTCCATGAACCATTTCCGTTCCTGTGATCGTGAAACACCGTACCTCTTGCCGCCCTCGCTTGATGACTGGCTGC
>JBQTJM010000347.1:0-3219 GCA_052387115.1 Gammaproteobacteria bacterium
CGGACGATGTGGTGATGATTCAACTGGATCCCCGGGTCACGACCGTCGATCTTGGCGGCAGCACCTCGATGCAGGTGTGGCCCAAGGCAGCGTTTCGACCGATGCCGATGGCTCGCGCCAGGCCACCGTGCTTTTTCCACAAGGGACCTCTGCCACGATGATCCTGCCGGATGGCACGCAGCAGGCGCTCACATCCATACATGTCCGGGCGACCGAGTACACCGTCGGCGCCAATGGCCCGAAAGCCATGCCCGGTCCCTGCCGCCGACCTCGGGCTACACCTACGCGGTCGAGCTGAGTGTCGATGAGGCCATTGCCGCGGGGGGCAAGCGGGTCGACTTCAATCAGCCCCTGCCGGTCTACATCGACAACTTCCTCGACTTCCCGGTCGGCGGCATCGTGCCGGCGGGCTGGTATGACCGGGACAAGAGTGCCTGGATCCCCTCTGACAACGGCCGGATCATCCAGGTACTCGGCGTCGATGCGGAGGGACTGGCCGACCTCGACACGGAGGGCAGTGGCCGGGCGGCGGATGCGACACGACTGGCTGAGCTCGGGATCACGGATGCGGAGCGGGCACGGCTCGCGCCGCTCTACTCGGTGGGCAAGAGCCTGTGGCGGGTGCCGGTCAGCCATTTCACGCCCTGGGACTGCAACTGGCCCTACGGACCCCCGGAAGATTCCGAACCACCTCCTTCCGAGGAGCCCGAAGCACCGGATGCAGATCAACCCGACCCCGAGGACAGCGATGACTGCCCAGGGTGCAGCATCGAGGCCCAGAGCCAGACCTTGGGCGAAGAGGTCCCGATCACGGGCACGCCTTTCAAGCTCCACTACCGTAGCGATCGGGTTCCCGGCCGATTGCCCGCATCGGTGCTGAAGATCCCGCTGACCGGCAGCACACCACCGGTGTCGTTGAAACGCATCGACCTGACGATCGGCATTGCCGGCCGGCAAATCACCCAGAGCTTCGCGCCCAGTCCCAACCTCGAGCACCGCTTTGCGTGGGACAGGAAAGATGCCTACGGCCGCTCCCTGTCCGCCAAGCACACGGCAACGGTGGACATCACGTTCGTCTACCCGGCGGTGTATTACCAGCCGTCGGGGTTCGCTCGGGCCTTCGCGGTGGTTTCGAGTCGCACCGGCGGAACCGGTGGCGGCCTCGCCGCGATCGGCCGCAATCGCTCCGCAGGCGAGATCACCCTCGGCAAGCGTTGGAAAGCGCAGCTTGCCGGCACGACACCGCTCGCGGACGGCCTCGGGGGCTGGAGCCTGAACACCCACCATGCTTACGCCGTGACCGATGGTGAGCTATTCACCGGCGACGGCGGCAAGCGGAGCGCGAACAAGTTGTTTCACACGATTACCACGGTGGCGGGGAACGGTAACTCCGGTTTCAGCGGCGACGGGGGTCCGGCGACGCAGGCGAGCCTGCTTCAACCCACAGGTGTCGCACTCGGTGCGGATGGTAGCCTGTATTTTGCGGATGTCAGCAATCACCGCATCCGCCGGGTAGGACCGGACGGCATCATCAGCACGGTGGCGGGAAATGGTGTATATGGTTTCAGCGGAGATGGCCGCCCGGCAACAAAGGCAAGCCTACTTTATCCCCGAACCGTCGCGCTGAGTGTCGATGGGAGCCTGTATATCGCGGATACCGGCAATCACCGCATCCGGCGGATGAGACCGGACGGCATCATCGCCACCGTGGCGGGGAACGGTAACTCCGGTTTCAGCGGCGACGGCGGCCCGGCAACACAAGCGAGCCTAGCTTTTCCCGCAGCAGTAGCGGTCGGTGCGGATGGCAGCCTGTATATCGCCGATTCCAATAATTTCCGCATCCGGCGCGTAGCGCCGGACGGCATCATCACCACGGTGGCGGGGAATCGTTATGGTTTCAGCGGAGACGAAGGCCCCGCCACGCAGGCAAGCCTATCTTATCCCGGAGGAATCGCGCTCGGTGCCGATGGCAGCCTGTATATCGCGGATCCTAACAATTACCGCATCCGGCGCGTCCGGCCGGACGGTATCATCACGACGGTAGCGGGCAACGGCAGCTTTGGTTTCAGCGGCGACGGCGGATTGGCGACGCAGGCGAGCCTGTCTGATCCCGTGGGCGTCGCGCTCGGTGCCGATGGCAGTCTGTATCTTACCGATGCTTTTTATCATCTCATCCGCCGGGTAGGGCCGGACGGCATCATCCCGACGGTAGCGGGGAACGGCAGCTTTGGTCTCAGCGGCGATGGCGGTCCGGCACTGCAAGCGAGTCTGAGTTATCCAGGCGGGATCGCAGTGGGTGCCGATGGCAGCCTGTATATCGCGGAGTCTTATGCGCACCGCATTCGACGGGTGGCGCTGCCATTTCCAGGATTCACGGGCCAAGACATCGCCATCGCATCCGAGGATAGCACGGCGCTCTACCGCTTCGATGCGACCGGCCGGCACCTGAGCACAGAAGACACGCTGACCGGTCGTACGCTCTACCGCTTCGACTACGATACGGCCGGCCTGCTGGTCCAAATCACGGATCTCGACGGCGACGTGACCCGCATCCGACGCGACGGCAGCGGCCGACCCATGGCGATTGTTGCGCACGACGGCCAGCGTACCAGCCTGACGGTGGACACAAACGGTTTCCTCACCTCGATCAGCAACCCCGCCAGCGAGCACTATATCCTGGAGCACACCGCCCGGGGATTGCTGACGGCTTTCACCGATCCCAACGGCAACCCCGACCGCTTCGAGTACGACGAGCTCGGGCGCCTGGCGAAAAACACCAATGCGGGTGGAGGCGGCTGGACCCTCACCCATGCGAAGAACGCCCAGGGGTACACGAATGCCATGACCACCGCCGAAGGCCGCACCACGACCTTCGAGGTCGACCCGCTGACCACCGGCGATCGCGAGCAGGTCAATACGTATCCGGACGGTACCGTACAAACCAAGCGTTTCCAGACCCATGGCGCGGAGACGACCACGGCCCCCGATGGCACGGTCACGACCCGGCTCGAAGGTCCGGATCCGCGCTTCGGGATGCTCGCGCCGGTGCCGACTTCGGTCACAACGAAGCTCCCGAGCGGTTTGACGGCCACCCTCACGACGGCACGCCAGGCGACCCTGGCGGATGCGACCGATCCGCTCTCGCTCACCGGCCTCACCGAGACCCGGACCCGCAACGGCGAGACCTTCACGAAGGGCTACCGCGCCGCGACCCGGACC
>JBQTJM010000348.1:0-33171 GCA_052387115.1 Gammaproteobacteria bacterium
GCCGCGATGATGCCCTGCAAGATCATGCTCCCGGCACCCGGGTCCAGATAGGCATGGGCGTCGCCCATGATGAAGAGCATGAGACCCACTATCAGTGTCGATGAACGCATAAGCCCTCCTGTTCCTGGTCCGCGCCGATCGCCGAATGACAATCACATGACAAGTATATGACAATCGTATCTCAGTTTCGAGACATGAGTCAAACAAACGGTCGTGGTGGCATGCCTTGCGGAAGTTCATTGAAGCTCTTATCCTTCTGTGGCACCTGGCGAGTGGCCTCCAGCCGCAGGGCCGTGGGTGGACTGGGCACTATATATACCCAGCGGAACTAGCCTATCGGCGACCACCTCTTCGGTCCGTGGTGGCATGCGGATGTTCAAGAGCAGGGATTTACGGAAGCGGATCTCAGGCGTGGAGGTCGGTTAGAGCGGTTGAACCGATCGTCGGGATCTGAATTCTACGCATCCGATATGGAAGCCTTAGCGGATGGTCGGCCGGAGGACGCCGTGAGCTTTCTGAAAAGAGCGCAAGCGGAGAAACAAAAGGTGAAACGCGAATTGGTTTCTCAGGGCTACCCCCGGCTCGATGCTGAACGTGAGCTTCAGAGGCGCGCGATTCGACAGATCTTGGGTGAGCCACTCGAGCATATGGCCATGTCGGTTCTCTTCGTGTGGCGTGGCGCCGGACTCATATTCGTCGTGCTCGCGTTCGCGATCTGTTACGCATTACGTGCCGGGCGGTCTGATCTGGTGGTTTACGTGGTTCCGGCTCTAGGATTGGTCTTGTTTTACGCGCTTGCGACTCATTTTCATCCGCGCTACGGCTTTCCGATGTTGCCGGTGAGCATGGTGGGGGGCTCGTCATCGCGCATGCCGTCGTAAGGCAATGTGCTAATCGCGTGGCCCGCTTCATGGGCCTCATCGAGGGGAAGGGCTGCGCCTATTCCGGCCAAGACTCCGCGTCCAGCAGCTCGTCGCCGACAAAGGGATAACGCTCGGGAAAGACCGAATCGGCCAGCCCCGTTTCATCGATGGCATCGGCGCGGGCCGCGGGGTACTCTTCGACCCCGATCCCTGCCACGGATCCGGCCAGGCTCGGGCTGTCGCGAAGGATCTTGCGGATCTCGATGCGGCCGTTGCGTATCGATTGTCGCCACGACGTGCTGCGCTGCGCAGGCTGATACTTCCACTTGAGCAGATGCAGGATCAGGTTTCGTACATGACTCTCGAGCGCCCGCCGCTCGCGCTTTCCCATGTCCTCGATCTCCTCTGCCAGACGCGCGGTATCGATGTCGGAGAAGCGCTTGTCCCTGAGTAGGGTAGCGCTGCCGAGGGCCCAGGCGTAGAAGTCCTCGTCATAGCCATGACCTTTTAGGGGTGGGACGGGCGCGGGCTTACTCACATGTCGTTTCCCAAACCAAGCTCGATGCCGGCAACGATTGCGCCGGGGCTACATGTCATCTCAACTATCCTCGGCTAGGCCTGCACGCGTTCGAACACTGGAACCGATAGCCGGGTTTCCGAAGTGTGGCCACTATCCGCAGCTCATGTCGCTTCCGGAGGGCGCGCAGGATCTCGCCCTGCATGCGTGCCAGGCAAGCGGACCAATACCCCCGTGGCAGGCACTCGGCTGTGACCCGTTGTGGAAAGATCTCAAGCAGGGCACCCGTTCGCGGTGGCGGGATAAGGTAGCTGCTTCACGGCGATCGCGCAATCCGACGGGCAGGCGTCCATGCGCCGCACGAGAGGCGACGGTGTCAGGTCCGGGGCGGGGGTGGGCGCCCCTCGACCCCTACCATATTGGAAAAGACTGAGGATGGCCACCATTCGCGGTTTACGGTATCCTCTCCAATCCTTCAGGCGCGTAGCTCAGCTGGTTAGAGCACCACCTTGACATGGTGGGGGTCGTTGGTTCGAGTCCAATCGCGCCTACCAATGATCGTCAGCCGGGCGGGGGCGGTCCCGCCCGGAAGACCAGGGCACCGCTCCGGCGGTGCTTTTTTATTGACGATCCGATGATATGGCCCCTCGTACCGGCCATGGAGGAAGCGTAGACCATGCCCACCATCACGCTGCCGGACGGGAGCCAGAGAAGCTATCCAGCCGCCGTCACCGTCGCCGAGGTCGCGGCCTCGATAGGGTCCGGGCTCGCGCGCGCCGCAATTGCGGGCAAGATCGACGGCCGGCTCGTCGATGCCTCGTATCGGATCGGCCGCGACGCGTCCGTCCAGATCGTGACCGCGGATGAACCGGAGGGGCTCGAGGTGCTGCGCCACAGCAGCGCCCATCTCCTGGCCCATGCCGTCAAGCGCCTGTTTCCGAGCGCCCAGGTCACCATCGGGCCGGTGATCGAGGACGGGTTCTACTACGACTTCGCCTTCGAGCGCGCCTTCACCCCCGAGGATGTGGCGGCCATCGAGGCAGAGATGCGGCAGTTGGCGCAAGAGGACCATGCGCTCAGCCGCGAAGTCCTGGGTCGCGACCAGGCGATAGGATTGTTCCGCGGCATGGGGGAGCACTACAAGGCCGAGATCATCGCCTCGATCCCGGACGGGGAGGACATCTCGCTCTACCGGCAGGGGGATTTCGTGGATCTGTGCCGCGGGCCGCATGTCCCGAGCACCGGGCGCCTGCGGGCCTTCAAGCTCACCAAGGTGGCCGGGGCCTATTGGCGGGGCGACCCGCGCAACGCGATGCTGCAACGGGTCTACGGCACCGCCTGGCCCAACAAGAAGGCCCTGGACGACTACCTCCATCGGCTGGAGCAGGCGGAACGCCGCGACCACCGCCGGCTCGGCCGCCAGCTCGACCTGTTCCATATGCAGCCTGAGGCCCCCGGCATGGTGTTCTGGCACCCCAAGGGCTGGGTGCTCTACCAGGAGGTTCAGGATTACATCCGCGACCGCCTCCGAGGTCACGGCTATGAGGAGGTGCGCACCCCCGAGGTCGTGGACCGGAGCCTCTGGGAGCGCTCGGGGCACTGGGACAAGTTCCGCGAGGTCATGTTCACCACCAGCTCCGAGAACCGCGACTACGCGGTCAAGCCCATGAACTGCCCCTGTCACGTGCAGATCTTCAACCAGGGCATCAAGAGCTATCGCGACCTGCCCTTGCGCCTGGCCGAGTTCGGGTCCTGCCATCGCAACGAGCCCTCCGGGACCCTGCACGGGCTCATGCGGGTCCGGCACTTCGTCCAGGACGATGCGCACATCTTCTGCACCGAGGACCAGATCGAGTCCGAGGTCTCGGCCTTCATCGATCTCTTGTATTCGGTCTATGCGGACTTCGGCTTCGATAACGTCATCATCCGGCTGTCCACCCGCCCCGAGGCCCGCGTGGGCAGCGACGCGGTATGGGACAAGGCCGAGGCCGCGCTCGGGCTGGCCTTGGAACACAAGCGCCTCGCCTACGCGCTGCAGCCGGGGGAGGGGGCCTTCTATGGGCCCAAGATCGAGTTCTCGCTCACCGACTGCATCGGGCGGGTGTGGCAGTGCGGGACCATCCAGGTGGACTTCTCGATGCCCGAGCGCCTGGGGGCCCAGTACGTGGCCGAGGACGGCGAGCGGCGCGTCCCCGTCATGCTGCACCGGGCCATCCTGGGGTCGCTGGAGCGCTTCATCGGGATCCTCATCGAGGAGCACGCCGGCATCATGCCGCTGTGGCTCGCGCCGGTGCAAGTCGCCGTCCTCTGCATCACCGATGCGCATGCCGAATACGCCCGCGAGGTCGAGGCCGCGCTCAAGGGTGCCGGCATCCGCGCCGTGGCCGACTTGAGAAACGAAAAGATCGGCCTTAAGATCCGCGAGCATACGCTCTCCCGCGTGCCGTACCTGGCGATCGTGGGGGGCCGGGAGGTGGCGGACCGGAGCGTGGCCGTGCGGACGCGCGCCGGGGAGGACGAGGGGTCCATGCCCATCGCCGCGTTCGCCGAGCGCATCGAGTCGGAGATGGGGTGTCGCGCCCGCCGGCCGTATCGTTGATATAGAAAAAATTGGCACCAAGGCCGTAACTTGCGGAGGATCAGCACATCGCGTTAGAGAAAAAGAATCGCGTGAACCACGCGATCACGTCGCCGACGGTCCGGCTCATCGGGGCCGACGGCAGTCAGGTGGGGGTGGTCACTCTCGAAGAAGCACTGAAGGCCGCTGAGGGCAACGACTTGGACCTGGTCGAGATCGTTCCGAACGCGGAACCGCCGGTATGCCGGGTCATGGACTTCGGCAAGTTCATCTTCGATCAGAACAAGAAGCGCCACGTCCAGAAGAAGAGGCAGAAGCAGATCCAGGTCAAGGAGATCAAGCTGCGGCCGGGCACCGGCGAGGGGGACTACCAGATCAAGCTGCGCAACGTCGTCCGTTTCCTGGAACAGGGCGACAAGGTGAAGGTGACCTTGCGTTTTCGCGGGCGGGAGATGGCGCATCAGGACCTCGGGGCGCAGATGCTCAAGCGGGTCGAGCAGGATCTGGTGGGTAAGGCGACCGTCGAGCAGATGCCGAAGCTGGAAGGGCGCCTGATGGTCATGGTGATGTCGCCCGCCAAGCGGCAATGAGTGCCCGGCCCTAGTCAGAGCCAACTAGTCAGGGCCAAGCGGTAGTCAGGGCTCATGAAGAAAACGCGGCGAGCGCAGCCGGTGTTTTCGCAGGCTCTGAGGTTGGTCTCGCTTTCGGGTGAGTCCCTTTCGGGTGAGTCCAGTGATGGGAGTCGGATCAAGTGCCGAAATTGAAATCGAATCGTGGTGCGGCCAAGCGGTTCAAGCCCACCGGGACTGGCCGCTTCAAGCATCGCCAGTCGTTCAAGAGCCACATACTGACCAAGAAGAGCAGCAAGCGTAAGCGCCAGCTGCGGGGGCTCTTGACGATACACGCCGCCGATCAGAAGGCGGTGCAGCAGATGCTGCCGTATAGCGGGAGGTAAGGGGGAATGGCAAGGGTAAAACGCGGCGTCACCGCGCGCGCGCGACACAAGAAGGTCCTGGCGCAGGCCAAGGGTTTCCGCGGCCGGCGCAAGAACGTCTTTCGGATCGCGAAGGAGGCCGTCACACGCGCGCAGCAGTACGCTTACCGCGACCGGCGCCAGAGGAAGCGCCAGTTTCGGGCGCTTTGGATCACGCGTATCAATGCCGCCGCGCGCCAGTTCGGGCTGTCTTACAGCCGCTTCATGAACGGTCTGCGCGTGGCCTCGGTCGACGTGGACCGCAAGGTCCTGGCCGATCTGGCCGTGACCGATCCCCCAGCCTTCGAACGCTTGGCCGAACAAGCCAAGGCCGCGTTTACGGGCTGAGCATGGATTAGGCCGGGCGGCCCACCCTGCGGCGCTCGGCAGGGGTTCGATAGAGTATAGCAGGGGAAAGTCCCGTGGGCCTTTCCCCTTTTTTCTGGGCAGGTGTCGGCTACTAAGAGCTAGCCGAAGGCATTCGAAATTGCCACCTTGGTGAGGTCGTTGTTCAAGGTGTCGGCCGGTGGCCGACGGGTTGGTGGGTTACGCCGCAAGAGGCGCGGCTAACCCACCCTACATCTTTATTGCTGGGCGTGCGTTGGCCGGTGAGGGTAATGATCCATTTGACAGAAGAGCTGGCCGAGGCGCGGCAGGCCATCGCCGCCGCGGACAGCCTCGCGGCGCTCGAGGCCGAACGCATCCGCTGGCTCGGGAAGAAGGGGGTCCTGACCGGGCGCCTCAAGCAGCTTGGGACCCTTCCCACCGACCTACGCCCCTTGGCCGGTGTGGCCATCAACAGCGCCAAGCTCGAGATCACGGAGGCCTTGGAACATCGTCGCCACGTGCTACGGAATGCCGATATGGACCGCGCCATCGAGGCGGAGAAGCTGGACGTGACACTGCCCGGCCGCGGCCAGGCCCTGGGCGGGCTGCACCCGGTCACCCGCACCCTCGAACGATTGTGTGCGTTGCTGTGCCAGATCGGCTTCGAGGTCGTGGAAGGCCAAGAGGCCGAAACGGACTTCTACAACTTCGAGGCCTTGAACATCCCGGCCCATCACCCCGCGCGGGCCATGCACGACACCTTCTATTTCGATCGGTCTGGACTCCCTTTCGATACCCCCCCACTTCTTCGCACCCACACCTCGCCGGTGCAGATCCGCACAATGGAAAAGCGAACCCCCCCCTTGCGCATCATCGCGCCCGGGCGTGTGTACCGCTGCGATTCCGATCTGACGCATACCCCCATGTTCCACCAGGTCGAGGGCCTCATGGTGGACGAGGACGTGAGCTTCGCCGATCTCAAGGGCGTGCTCGAAGACCTCATGCGCAACTTCTTCGAGCAGGAGGACCTGGCGTTGCGCTTCCGGCCCTCGTATTTCCCTTTTACGGAGCCCTCGGCGGAGGTCGACATCCGCTGTGTGATGTGCCGGGGCGGCGGTTGCCGGGTGTGCGGCGAGAGCGGATGGCTGGAGGTCCTTGGGTGTGGGATGGTCCACCCCAAGGTCTTCGGGCACGTCGGCATCGACAGCGAGCGCTACACGGGCTTCGCCTTCGGTCTCGGCGTCGAGCGCCTGACCATGCTGCGATATGGGGTGAACGATCTGCGCCTCTTCTTCGAGAACGACGTGCGCTTCCTCGCGCAGTTCCGCTGACCGAGCAGGGACATGAAGTTCAGCGACCGGTGGCTGCGCGAATGGGTCGATCCCGAGGCCTCGACGGCCGCGCTCGCCGAACGACTGACCCTGGCCGGTCTGGAGGTGGCGGGGGTGACGCCGGTCGCGAGCCATTTTTCTGGTGTCGAGGTGGGAGAGATCAGGGCCGTCGAGACACACCCTGAGGGCCCGCGGCTTCGGGTGTGCTCGGTGTTCGGTCGGGAAGGGGATGCGCATACCGTCGTCTGTGGGGCACCCAATGCGCGTCCCGGGTTGCGGGTCGCCTGGGCCCGTGCCGGCGCCACTCTGCCCGGGGGGCGCGTGATCGACCGTCAAGCCTTCGGCGACGTGGCGTCTGCGGGGATGCTGTGCTCGGCCGAGGAGCTGGGGCTTGAGGACACGAGCGCCGGGATCCTGGAGCTACCGACAGACAGCCCGATCGGTGTTGGGGTCTGGGATCTCCTGGGCCTGGATGACCAGGCGATCGAAGTGGACCTGACCCCCAACCGGGGTGATTGCCTGGGGATCGCCGGCATCGCCCGCGAGATCGGGGTCTTGTTCCGCCGCCCCGTCACGCCCCCCGCGGTACGCCCCGTTGCGGCGGTCATCCCGGATGTCCTGGAGGTGCGGGTGCTCGCCCCCGCCGCCTGTCCAAGCTATGTCGGGCGCATCGTGCGCGGTCTCGACCTACGCGCCCGCACCCCGCTGTGGATGCGTGAGCGGCTGCGACGTGCTGGCGTCAGGTGCCTCGGCCCCATCGTAGACGTGACCAACTATGTGATGCTGGAGTTGGGGCAGCCCATGCACGCCTTCGATCTCGCGAGGCTCGGCGCCCCGATCGAGGTGCGCCATGCTCGGGAGGGGGAGCGCATCACCCTGCTCGATGGCCAGGAGCTGGCGCTCACGGGCGGGACCCTGGTCATCGCCGACCGCAACGCCGCGGCGGCCGTGGCCGGGATCATGGGCGGCCACGAAACCGCCGTCGGCCCGAACACCACCGATGTGTTCCTGGAGTCCGCCTTCTTCGCCCCCGCTGCCGTGGCCGGCAAGGCACGCGCCTACCGCCAGCAGACCGACTCCTCCCACCGCTTCGAGCGCGGCGTGGACTTCGAGATCCAGGCGCTCGCTATGGAGCGGGCCACCGCGTTGCTCATCGCGATCTGCGGCGGGCGGCCCGGTCCCGTGGTCTCGAAGCGTGCCCCCGAGCACCTACCGGCGCGCCATGCCATCACGCTCCGGGCCCCTAGGATCCGCCGCTTGCTGGGGGTGGATGTGCCGGCCCAAGAGGTGGTGGAGGTGCTGTCCCGCCTCGGGATGTCCGTGGCCGCGGAGCCGGGGGTCGCGGAGGCGGGGAGCTGGCGCGTGCAGCCGCCATCCTTTCGCTTCGATGTCGCGATCGAGGCCGATCTCATCGAGGAGCTGGCGCGTGTACGGGGTTACGAGCGCATCCCGGGCCGGCCTCCGCTCGGTGCCCTCAAGATGAACCCGAGACCCGAAGCAGTGTTGGACACCGCGCGCCTGCGCCAGGTGCTGTGCGACCGCGGTTATCACGAGGCCATCACCTACAGCTTCGTGGACCCCGTGGTTCAGGAGCGGCTTTCTCCGGGCGTCGAGACATTGCGGCTCACCAACCCCATCGCCATCGACATGAGCGTCATGAGGCCCAGTCTGTGGCCGGGGTTGCTCGGCGCCCTGAAGCGCAATCAGGACCGCCAGGTGGGGCGCGTGCGGCTCTTCGAGATCGGGCTCGTGTTCCGGATGACGGACGGGAAGCTGGACCAGCACCCCAAGATCGGCGGGGTCGCCTGGGGACCGTGTGTCCCGGAGCAGTGGGCCGAGCCACGCCGGGCGGTGGACTTCTTCGACGTGAAGAACGACGTGGAGGCCCTGCTCGCCCTGGCCGGTGCGGATGGGGGCGCGGTCGAGTTCCGTCCTGAACCCGGTCTGGACTTGCGGGGCTTGCATCGCCATCAGTCCGCAGTCGTGCTGCGGGCCGATAGGGAGGCAGGAGTGATCGGCGCCCTCCAGCCCTTTGCCGCCCTTGGGCTCGGCCTGCAGACCCCGGTGTATCTCTTCGAGCTTGATCTCGGACCCCTGTGCCGGCGCGAGCTGCCGAGCTACCGGCCGCTGTCCAGGTTTCCGTTCGTGCGGCGCGACCTCAGCCTCGTGGTAGCGCGTGACACCCCCGCCGCAGCGGTCCTCGGGTGCATCGCCGCAGAGGCCGGCCAAGTGCTGCAGGAGGTACGGTTGTTCGACCTCTATCGCGGGGAGGGCCTAGACACAGCCGAAAAAAGCATTGCCATAGGCTTGATCTTTCAAGGCATTTCTAGCACTCTTATAGACGAAGAGGTGGATGGCTTCGTGGAGCGGGTGCTGATCCGGCTCCAAGAGGCCCTCGGCGCCCGGCTGCGCGGCCAAAGAAGCTTAGATTAGTGCGCAGGGCTTTCCGGGTAGGCGGGACGGATGAAGGCGTGTGGGCAAACGGGTGGAACAGGCGGCGGAGGGCAACTTGGATCACGATATGGGGGCTCACGATACGGGCGGACGGGGATCGACAATGGCGCTGACCAAAGCCTGGATAGCGGTGAAGCTGTACGAGGAGCTGGGCCTCAATAAACGCGAGGCCAAGGACCTCGTCGAGGGGTTCTTCGAGGAGATGCGCCGCGCGTTGGAGATGGGGCAGCAGGTCAAGCTGTCGGGCTTCGGTAATTTCGATCTGCGCAGCAAGAGCCGGCGTCCGGGTCGCAACCCCAAGACCGGGGAGCCGATCCCGATCACGGCGCGAAGGGTGGTCACTTTCAGACCGGGGCAGAAGTTGAAGGCACGGGTAGAGGCCTATGCTGGAAGCATCGAACACTAACGAGCTGCCCGCGATACCGGGCAAACGCTACTTCACCATCGGTGAGGTGAGCGATCTGTGCGCGGTGAAACCGCATGTCCTGCGTTACTGGGAGCAAGAGTTCCCCCAGCTCAAGCCCATCAAGCGGCGCGGCAACCGCCGGTATTATCAGCGCCAGGACGTGATCCTGATCCGCCAGATCCGCAGCCTCTTGTACGAACAAGGGTTCACCATCGGCGGCGCCCGCCAGCGCCTCTCCGGTGACGAGGTCAAGGCCGATTCCAGCGTGAGCCAGCAGATCATCCGGCAGTTCCGCACCGAATTGGAAGAGCTGCTGGACATCTTGCGCCGGTGATGCCCGTGACCATCGATGCCTTGCGCTCGGATCCTTTGCGGGCGGATCTGGACTACAATCCACTATCCCACTCGGGCCTATCTCATTCGGGGCGTAGCGCAGCCTGGTAGCGCACCACCTTGGGGTGGTGGTGGTCGGAGGTTCAAATCCTCTCGCCCCGACCAATCGACGACGGACATACCCGATAACCCGCCCCCGACCCGGGAGCGGTGCGGCGACGACGAATCGGCGTTCGGGGCAGTCGGACCGTCCGACAGCCTGCCGGATCTACTTGGCGCCGTCCTCCGCCATGCGCTTCAAGGCGACATAGTCGAGCTTGCCACTCCCGAGGAGCGGGAGGGCGGCAACGTGGACGATCTGGCGGGGGATAGCCATCTCGGGCTGGCCGAGTTGGCGCGCGCCGTCCTGCAGCCGCTCGCGGGTGAGATGGGCATCGGTCGAGAACAGGACGATCAGCTCGCCCCGCCGGGTATCCGTCTTGACCGAGGCGGCGTGGGTCGCTCCGGGTGAGGCCAAGGCCGCGATGCGCTCCACGACCTCGAGCGATACCATCTCGCCGGCCACCTTCGCGAAGCGCTTGAGCCTACCGGTGATCTTGACGAAGCCGTCCTCGTCCATCTCCACGATGTCCCCGGTGTCGTACCAGCCCGAGCCGAGGTCGGAACAAGGCGGGTCGAGCACACCGGGCGCCGCGTCACGATAATAACCGGACATCAGGTTGGGACCGCGCACGTGCAGCTCGCCGCCGCGCTCGATCCCGGGGATTGATTCGATGCGCGCCTCGATGCCGGGCAGGAGCTGTCCCACCGTCCCGCCCCGATAGGCCATGGGCGTGTTGATGGCGAGCACCGGGGCGGTCTCCGTCGCGCCATAGCCCTCGAGCACCCGGATCCCGAAGCGCTCGAACCAGACCGCGCGCACCGACTCGCTGAGCCGCTCGGCTCCGGCGATCACGTAGCGCAGGCGGTGGAAATCGTAGGGATGGGCGAAGCGCGCGTAGTTCTGCAGGAAGGTCGGCGTGCCGAGCAAGACGGTGCAGCCGCGGTCATAGACCAGCTCCGGGATGACGCGGTAGTGGAGCGGGCTCGGGTAGATGAAGATGCGGGTCCCGGTCACCAGCGGCAAAAGCGCCCCGATGGTCAGGCCGAAGGAATGGAATACCGGAAGGGCGTTGAAGATCTTGTCCTCGGCCCCGAAGTCGATGACTGCCCGCACCTGAGCGATGTTGGAGAGGAGCGCGCGGTGCGAGAGCACCACGCCCTTGGGCTTGGCCTCGGAGCCCGAGGTGAAGAGGACGACGGCCGGGTCCTCGGGTGCGACGTCGCGGCCTAGCGTGCGTGGCAGCCACAAGGCGTAACCGAGGAGCCACAGCTTGTCGAGCGGCCGCGAGAGCGCAACGAGGTCCTCGAGATAGCACACCCGCACGGGGTCGAGGGCGGCGACGGTGGCCTGCAGCCTGGCCGTCTCCACGAAGGCGCGCGAGGTGATGACGGTATGGATGTGCGCGACCCGGCAGGCGTGTTTCAAGCCCTCGGAGCCGGCGGTGTAGTTCAGCATCGCGGGCACGCGCCGGAACACCCCCAGGCCCACCACCAGGGTGACGGTCGCGACCAGGTTCGGCAGCAGCAGGCCGACGCACTCGCGCGGCTCGCCGAGGCGCGCTGCCAGCCGCCCGAGCAGGAGCGTCTCCATGAGCAAGCGGCCGTAGCCGTATTCGATGCCGCGCACGTCTTCGGCCACGAGCCGGCGGCGGCCCTGGACCCTAAGTGCGTCGAGCAGGCCGGTGTAGAGGGTCTGCTTGGGCTCGGAGGCGAAGATCATGGCCTGCATGATGCGGCGCATGCCCTCCCCGGCGGCGCGCCTCCTCAGCCTAGGCGAGGCGGCGGTGCTCGGAGAAAGGCGGGTCGCCGGAAGGATCGTGACCGTGATGCGGGGCAGCAGGCGGCGTGGATGGCGTCCCGTGACCCGCCCGAAATACGAGCGCCCGGCGCCGTCCAGTCGCACCGGGACGATGGCGGCACCGGTCTTGACGGCGGCGAAGGCCGGGCCGTCGTAGACCTTCATGAGGCCGCCGGTGGTGGTGATCCGGCCCTCGGGGAAGATCAGGACGGGCCGTCCCGACTCCAGCAGCCTGACCACGTGTCGCATGGCTAGCGGGCTCGTCGGGTCCAGCGTGAGAAAATCGACCAGGCGCAGCCCGAGGCGAAACCAGCGGTTCTCGGCCACGTAGGTGTGCACCACGAACACCGGATCGGCGGGCAGGAACAGCGCGAGGATGACGCCATCCAGGAACGACTCGTGGTTGGCGATGATGAGCAGGCGCTCGGCCACGCGGCCGTCAAGCTGGATAGGGGCGAGCCTGCCCACGACCCGCACCCGGAACAAGATGCGCATCAAGACGCGCACGATCGGTTTGAGCAGCGGGGCAGGCATCGCAGTCTCCCGTACGACCGACATTGGTGGATGGTCTCGGCCCGCCCAGACCGAGCGGATCGGCGGTCGCAGCAGGTGGGTAATCAGAAATGCGGGCTAGATCAATCCGTATGCCTCCAGGGTCAGGAACCCGGGCAGTTTGGTGGTCGTGACCAGGCGGTCCAGGAGCGCGCCCGCTTCTTTAAATTTGCGCGCCAGAAACTCCGCCTCCCCGATCTCCCTGCGCAATACGGTCATCTCCTCTGCGAGGGTCTCGCGGAACAACTCTCTAGTGACCTTGCGGCCGTCCTCTAGGACGCCCTTGGGATAGCGGATCCACTGCCAGAGCTGGGCCCGCGAGATCTCGGCGGTGGCCGCGTCTTCCATCAAATGGGCGATGGGGACCGCGCCGCGGCCGCCCAGCCAGGAGTCGGTGTAGCGTAGCGCGGCGCTCACGTTATGCTGCAATCCGTTCAAGGTGATGGTGCCCTCGGGCAGGGTCAATAGATCGGCCGCCGTGGTATGCACGTCCTCGCGGAGGTTGTGGATCTGGTGCGGCCCCGGCATGTATTGATCGAAGACCCGTTTCGCGATCGGCGCGAGCAGCGGATGGGCGACCCAGGTGCCGTCGTGTCCGTCCCGCACCTCGCGCTCCTTGTCGGCCCGCACCTTGTCCAAGGCCGCCTCGTTGGCCAGCTCGTCCTCTTTGATCGGGATCTGCGCGGCCATCCCGCCCATCGCGTGGATCCCGCGGCGATGGCAGGTCTGCACCAGGAGCTGCGAATAGGACCGGAGGAAATGCTGGGTCATGGTCAATTGGCTGCGGTCCGGCAGCACGTAATCGGGATGGTTGCGCAGGCACTTGATGAAGCTGAAGATGTAATCCCAGCGACCGCAGTTGAGCCCGCCGGCGTGCTCACGGAGCTCATAGAGGAACTCGTGCATCTCGAAGGCGGCGGTGAGTGTCTCGATGAGGGCCGTCGCGCGGATCGTGCCCCTCAAGATCCCGAGCACGTCCTGGGAATACAGAAACACCGCGTTCCACAGACGCGCCTCTTTGCGGCTCTCCATCTTGGGCAGATAGAAATACGGGGCCGTGCCCCTGGCAATGAGGCGCTTGGCGTTGTGGAAGAAATACAGGCCGAAGTCGAACAGGCTCGCCGGGATCGGCTCGTCGTCCAGGATCACGTTCTTTTCCTTCATGTGCCAGCCGCGCGGCCGGACGATGAGGGTCGCGAGCCGGCCGTCGCTCAGGCGGTAGGCCTTGCCGTCGGGTCCCGTGTACTCGATGGTGCCGGCCACGGCATCCCGCAGATTGACCTGGCCATCCATCATCTGGTCCCAGGTCGGGCTGGAGGAGTCCTCGAAGTCCGCCATGAAGGTGTTGGCGCCGGAGTTGAGGGCATTGATGATCATCTTGCGGTCCACGGGGCCCGTGATCTCCACCCGGCGGTCCCTGAGGTCCGGCGGGATGGGCGCAACGTTCCATTCGCCCTCGCGGACATACCGGGTCTCGGGCAGGAAATCGGGCAGGCCGCCGCGATCGAAGAACTCCTGGCGCCGGCGGCGGATCGCGAGCAGCTCCTTGCGCCTGGGTCCGAATCTGCGCACCAGCTCCTCGACGAACACCAGGGCCTCCGGTGTCAGGATCGCCTCATACTCCGGTGTCATCTCGCCCCGGACCTCCAGGGTGGTCTCCAGGATCTTGTGAACGCTCATGGATGGCTCCTCGGTCATGGCGCAGCAGGCGCCGCCGCCCTGCGCGGGGCGGCGCCGATGCCGCATCGCAGCATTATAGGGCTTGGTAGGCGCTGCTCAAGCCCCGGTCGGAGGCGGTAGGTCCGACCCGCCGGTCGCGCCCATACTGGCGCACACCGGGCGACGAGCCCGGATCCGATGCCCGCCTGTTTGAGGACGGCGTTGGCGGTATGCCGGGATTTGATCTTGCGATCTTGCCATCCACCGTAAAGTGGCGGCCCGAGATCGCGCTGAACCAGATTTCGTGATCGCCTTTTCCTTGCCGGTCGAAGCGGCAACCATGAGATTGAAGGATTTTCTTGAGCCTAGGCGCGTAGTCCGCCATTAGATGCGGCGGGGCGCGGCGGAAGCGCGCTTGGCAACCACCTCGAAGGGAACGGCTGATTCGTCATCACCCGGGTAGCCATTCGAGTCCAACAACTCCGGTACCATGATCTTCAGCTTTTCGATGAGGTGCTCGAGCGTCTCGGCTTCGGTGGCCAGGCCCGGGACGCCGTCGCTGATGGCGACCCAGACCTTGGCGTCGTCGTCCCAGTCGGCATGGATCTGGAGGGGTTCAACCATCGTTCGGGGATCCTATGCCCCTGTGGCAGTGTGTCAAGCCGATGCGGCGCCTCGCTAGCTAGACCACCGCCTCTGCTTCTTCAGGCAAGAAGCACACGCACCAGCGTCAGGGTACGCTCGGTCAACTCCGGCAATACCCGACCCTTGCGCTTGGCCTGGCGCGCCAGTCGAGGTCCTTCACCTGGTCGGCCAAGATCACTCCCGACACACTCGCGTTACCCTCCACCCCCACCTCGAGGGATAGCCCTTTACCTGGCTGGTAATAGGGCAACACAGCACCAGCCCGGTTTTGCGGTTGTAACCGGCCGGAGAAAGCACTAGACTAGTCTAGAGTACTTGCATCATGAAATGTGATGTAAATGAGTCAAGTTTATGACTGGAGAACGAAACAACACCTACCCATGCGACACGTCGCAAAGGGAGAGGGACTTCGCGCAAGCCGCAAGGCGAACGAACGCAGCTTCGACACGTGACGATGGTTGCCTTGAAAGGGCGCGGTCCCGACAGAGAGCCGGCAATGCGCTCAGTGCTTTGAGCGGTAATATGGATCGTCCTCGGTGGTGTAGCAGATCCCTCTTGTCCGGCGCGGTCGGACTCGCGGCCGGGCGCCGGATGCTCGCCTGTTACCGCAACGCTCCAACAGCCACCTCGATTGGTTGCTGGTTCCCAAGCTCCAGCTTGGGAACCCGGTCCGTGAAGCTCCCGCTTCACGCCCCCATCACCGGACCCGCTCCACTTCGATCAAGCCTTTCTCCCCGGCGTAATCCGGGGCGGTGGAATACGGCAATGCTCCGGCTGCTCGCGTAGCCGCGTTTGAACGGCTTCTGGTGGATATAATCCAGTTTTCATCATCTCGGATTCGATGAGTTGCGGGAGACTTCCTTTCCTCCCAAAGCTGATAGCGGCTTTCTGTCTTGTGCGAGCGCTTGAGAGCCAATAACTCCAGAAGCCTGCTCGAACCTGTCGTAGGGGGATTTCAAGTACGGGTACGGGGACTTCCCTCGACCTTATTGGCTCTTGATTGATGCGTTTCCAAGTTCCAACGTGCGGATGAGTTCCGGGAAGCTGGAGCTTCCCGGTCGGGTTCCCAAGCCGGAGCTTGAGAACGAGTATAACGAGGTATAAACGAGGTATAACTTGCCGCCCCACCACGCGAAACCATGTCCGGGATGTACGACCCAGCCGGCGCTTCGTTCAGCCCGGAATCGTTCCGATGCAACAGATCATGAGGGGTGACGTCGTCCAGGGGACCGTGGACACTCGTCCGAGCCTTACCCGTGCCCTTGGAGATTTGCTTGTAGCGGGGTCGCCGTCCCGCCACCAGTACACAAAGGTCGAGGCGTTGCGCCGGTGTTATAGGAACCAATGGCGGCTATGTTTCGTGTGGCAAGATGGCGATGCCTATAACGTTGAGATAGTAGATTATCATTGAGACTGCTTTATGAGTCAGCGCGATTTCGAACCCATACATCCGGGGGAAATCCTCTTGGAAGAATTCCTAAAACCTATGGGGATCACTCAGTATCGATTGGCAAAAGGCGTTAGTGTCCCCTAGCGACGAATCAGTGAGATCGTACAGGGCACACGGTCCGTAACGGCTGATACGGCCCTCCGGCTAGGTCGCTTTTTTCAGATGGAAGCCCAGTTCTGGGTTAACCTGCAAGCGCGGTACGATCTGCTCCAGGCGCAACAAAAGCTCGCTTCCCGCCTTGAACAGGAAGTTGATCCGTATGTCGCTTGAGGAGGCGGATGTACATTGGGGTCAGACACGATGATGTTGTTCTCTCGGCCTGCTTTCGACGTAGCACGCCCCAGGATCCACGTCACAGCATAATGGTGTGCGATGCCGTTTACCCTGCCGTGACTCGAGCCCCGGTTCTGGGGCTCCTCAGCCTTGATACGTCTTGCGCCGCAACGCGATGCGGCGCGCGATGCTGCCCACGGCCATGAGCAGGGAGTGGGTCAGCGCCGAGTGGTTCCGGTAGTCGGCAGGCACCAGGTTGGATACCCGGCCGTCTTCGATGAAGCCCCAGGCGCGGCCCCAGCGCTCGCGGTCGGCGGCGTCGTAGACCCCGATGGCGATCCCGTCGTTCTTGCGGATGAGCGAGAAGCACGGGATGTCGGTGTAGCCGTCGCCCACGAAGATCATCTGGTTGAGCGGCACCCGCAGGCGCTCGGGGGGTATCTTGCGGTTGACCTCGAAGGGCCGGCCGCGCGACTCCGGTCCGACGATGCCCTTCTGGATGTGGAAGATGTAGCGGGTCTTGTCGGTGAAGCTCACGATGTTCTTGGGAAACACGATCTCGCCCTCGGGTCCGTAGGCGAAGTCGCAGGCCCAGATGTCGTGGAAGTGGCGGGCGATGCGGGTCGCGCGCAGCGTCTCCCCGATCCCGCTGCTCACCAGGTAGAACTCGACCTCGAGGTCCGGGTTGACCGAGCGCGCGTGCTGGGTGAGGCGCTCGAAGACGCGCGTCGCCCCGCCGTGGAGGCGGATGCGGCGGCCCCAGCGCATCAGGCGCTCGCGGGTGATGCGTCGCGCGGGATCGCCATTCGAGACCTCCAGCATGGCGTAGAGATAGGCCGGCACCGGGTCCCAGCCTGCGCCGATGAGCGGCATCACGCGCTCTCCCCAGAAGGCCTTGACGTCGATCCCGAGCTCGTGGAGGAAGCCCGAGGTGCTGTCCGAGGCCAGGGTGTCGTCGAAATCGAAGATGACCGCGATCGTGTCCGCCATCGGCGTCGCATACTAGGTGAAGCCCGGAGCACCGGCAACTTGCAGGCGTCTGCCGTCCACATCAAGGCGCTCCGGGGATTGTGGGACGGCAAGCGCGGCGGGTGGGTGTTCCCGAAGAAGCGCGACGGCGAGGTGGGGGGCGTTGACGGATCTGCTGGAGGCGCGTAGGGCGGCTACAATCGCGGATATGCAGCCGCCAAGAGCGGCCTGGAACGAATTCCCGGACGTGCTGATCCATGCGTCCGAGTCCGCCGTCACGAAGCATCCCCGCTACCAGGCCGCGAAGTCCGGGGATGCCGAAGCCGCCGTGCGTTTGGTCGAGGAGACGATCGATCCAGCCCAGGTCGCGAAGTTGCGCGCGTTCCTCGGCGGCCGCAAGGCCACGCTCGTTGACGACTTCGTGGGCATGGGCGGGACGCTCGCGAACCTCAAGGGCTACATCGAGTCGAAGGGCGGGCGAGCTCTGGCCGCGGTCACGTTGACTGGGAAACCCTATTCGGCGAGACTGAGGCCGGAACCTGACCAACTGAGCAAACTGAGAGCGAAACATGGACAAGACCTCGATGACTTCTGGCGCGAACGCTTCGGTCACGGCTTCGACGCTCTTACTCAATCAGAAGCTCGGTACCTCTCCCGCTCCCCGGATGCTGACACCATCCGAAATCGGCTTGCTGAGAAAGAGCCAGCAAGAGATCGTGGGTTACGCGAGGAAGACCCTGAAAGCGGTGTAACCGACGTGGGCCCGGTGTGACGCCGGGCCGGTACGAGGCGACGCAGGCCCCGCGGATGCGGGGCCTTCCGTTTTCAGGCTCAGCGAGGTCGCCCCGCTGGGCCAGGCGGCCCCGGCGACTTGCAGGCGTCTTCCGTCATGACAAGCGCCGAGCAACTGCGCTATCCTGTCCGCCCTCTTGGGGGGAGCGGGTATGGGTAAGGCACACGAAGCCGGCGAGAACAACGACAGGCGCTACAACCGCTACGCGCGGCGCACGCTCGGGGCGAGCCTGCTCGGCCTCATCGTGATCGTGGTCCTGAGCCCCGCGATGCCGCCCGAGTTCCTTCCCCCCGCCTGGGGCGCCTACCGGGAGATGGTGCTCGCGGCGCTCGTGCTCTGCATCGTGCTCGATGCCCTGCGCGCCGTGCGCGAGACCCAGGGGCTCGGGCCGCCCGCCCTGCCGCCCGCGGCGCCCAAGCCGGTCAAGCCGCCGATCCCGGAAGGCGCGGACTACGGCGAAGTGCTGGCCTTCCTGGCCATGTTGCAAGACAAAGGGCGCTTCCTGGACTTCGTGATGGAGGACATCACCCCCTACGACGACACCCAAGTCGCCGGCGCCTCGAGAGTCGTGCACCAAGGCTGTTCCGGGGTGATCAAGGAATACCTGGCGCTCGGCCCGGTGTACGCCGGTAAGGAAGGGGAGGGCACCGTCGTGGACCAGTTGACCGATCCGCACCGCTATCGACTGCTCGGCAAGGTGGGTGGCACGCCGCCCTACGAGGGCGTCGTCATCCACCGCGGCTGGAAGACCACCAAGCTCGCGCTGCCACGCTATTCGAAACCGGTGGATCGGTCGGCCGAGAACGTGATTACGCCAATGGAGATCGAGGTGCGTTAGATGCTCACGCAGCCAATGTTAGGCGTGTTGATGAGCATAATTCTTATATATGCAATCGGGTTCGTAGAGAGGTAGTTATGCTAAAGAAAAACCCAGCCTTTGTTACGCTGATAATGATTGCACCTATGATGCTAACCAGTGGGCTTGCGGAAGCCTTTGATTTTCCGATGCCTAGTGGACCCCCTTTAAGCAGTTACCATTGGGATCGTTACATACAAAATTATTATCACCAGCAGATGATGGGACAATTTCTCGGACAGCACAGACAGCAGGACTCATTGCAAGAAAAGCAACCGAATCGTCCGCTTCCGGAGTACAAAAGTAAAAACACTCTGCCTGTCTTTCCTCAGGCGACATCTGCACCGGGGCCTTTTGTTGTGCGCGGTGCGTCGGTAGGGATGCCAGGCCCAGGCCAGGTATCCCATACACGGATAGATCTGATATTCGACGAATCCGACACCGTTGAGCTCTGGAAGGCGCTAAACTACACGCGCCCCAACAGGTCAAAGAAGTGGAAAACTATCTGGGCGCCTACGCGCACGCAGGAGAGGGTCACTGTGACGCCGTTCGGCATCTCTATGAATAGCGGACGCCCGTGTCGCGCATTCAATCTGCAGCAGACAGTGGAGGGTAAACCATTGATTCATGCAACTAGCGCCGCTCGTCGGAACGTCGACGGTTCTTGGGTGAGCGTTCCCTTCCCATAGCTCAGTGAAGTGAGCCCCCGGCTTTGCCGGGGGCCGGTTGGGCAGACACAGTAGCCAAGTGGTACACTATTTACTTGTCGAGAGCAGATCGCCTCAAGGAAGAAATCGGTTGGCTCAAGGTTGCCTTCGGAATCGCTGTAGCCCTTGATGCTTCGCTCGTCGCGTGGCTTGCCCAGAACTACGCAACAGCGACTCCTATCATAGTGGGAGCGGGCTTGATTGCTGTACTGGGTTTCGCCGTCATGATCGTACTTATCAACCGTCGGGCGTATAAACGCATTGAGGAACTGGAGAACGTGTAATGGAGTGGATAGTCGTTATCGCACTGGCCGCGCTCGTCGGAGCATTCTGCTTGGTCGTGCGGGAAATATCTCTGCACGATCACGAATAGCGCCCGACCACACGCTCAAGCCGACGCCCGGGATCGCTGCGGTTCTTCCGAGCGTCCATGGCGGCGCTGCTTATGAACGGCTACGCTCGATCCAAACCGGCGAGGTAGTACACGTACCGGTTTAACATCCCGCCAAGACGCGCCAAGAAACAGTGGGTTTTAGGCCTTGACCACCGTCTATACCCTAGTATGCAGAAAAAATTCAGCCTCGGCATCGACCTCGGTACCTCCAACTCCTGCCTCGCGCTGTGCGATCCGGCGGGGGGTCGGCCCGAGGGGATCGGTATCACCCAGGTGATGGCGCCCGGTGTCATCGGGGATCAACTGCTCCTGCCCTCGGCGCTCTACCTCCCGCTCGAAAACGAGCGCGCCCAGGGCGAGCTGGCGCTTCCCTGGGATGGGGACGAGGATCGGACGGCCGTGGTCGGCGTGTATGCCCGCGAGCGCGGCTCGCTGGCCCCGGACCGCGTGGTCACTTCGGCCAAGTCGTGGCTCTGCAACCCGCATGTCGATCGCTACGCGCCCATCCTCCCCTGGCAATCCGAGCTGACGGAGGACAAGCTCTCGCCCTTCGAGACGACGCGGCGCTATCTCGAACACCTGCGGCGGGCCGCCGAGGCGGCGTTGAGCGAGCGCAACACCGAGCTTTCCGAGTGCCTGGTGGTCCTGACCGTGCCGGCGTCCTTCGACGAGGTGGCGCGGACCTTGACCTTCGATGCGGCGGTCGCGGCCGGGCTCGGCCAGGTCACCCTGTTGGAGGAGCCGCAGGCCGCGTTCTATGCGTGGATTGCGGAGTCGGAGGCCAAGAAACACCCCGCCCACTGGGCGACGCAGGTGCGCGCCGGCGATCTGGTCCTGGTGTGTGACGTCGGGGGCGGCACGGCCGATTTCTCGCTCATCGCCGTGGCCGGCTCCGAGGCCGGTCTGTCGCAACAGCTCGAGCTGCACCGCATCGCCGTCGGCGAGCACATCCTCTTGGGCGGCGACAACATGGACTTGGCGCTGGCCTATGCCCTGAAGGAGCAGCTCGCGAGTGAGGGCAAGGACATCGACCACTGGCAGTTCCTGGCCCTCGTGCATGCCGCCCGCGCCGCGAAGGAGCGCCTCTTCAGTGACCCGGACCTCGACGCGATCCCGATCGCCGTGCCCTCGCGCGGGGCGAGTCTCTTCGCCAGGACCGTCACCACGACGCTCGGGCGCGAACGGGCCGAGTCCTTGATCCTGGAGGGATATTTCCCGCACACGGCGGTGACCGATGTGCCCAAGGCACGCCGTTCCGTGGGGCTTCAGGAATACGGTCTCGAATACGCCACCGAGCCGGCGCTCAGCAAGCACCTCGCGAGGTTCCTGTCGCGGGCCCGGGACAACGTGCGCTCCGACGAGCGCCTCCGGTCGCTCGTGGGCGCGGACCTGGATGATTCGCCCATCCTGTGGCCGACGGCGCTGCTCTTCAACGGCGGGGTGTTCCACTCGGGTCTCTTGCGCCGGCGTGTCACGGACCTCCTGCGATCGTGGCTCGGGGCGGACCACCCGCTCACCGAGATCGAGAGCGTGGGGCTCGACAAGGCCGTCGCCAACGGGGCGGCCTACTACGGCGCCGTGCAGCTCGGCGGCCGCGGCATCAAGATCCGCGCCGGCACCTCGCGCTCCTACTATCTCGGGATCGAGAGCCCCATGCCGGCGGTGCCGGGGATCACCCCGCCGGTCAAGGCGGTCTGCATCGTGCCCCAGGGCACCGAAGAGGGCACGGCGCTGGAGCTCCCCGGCCGTGAGTTCGGGCTCGTGACCGGCGAGCCGGTGGAGTTCCGTTTCTTCAGCTCCGAGGTGCGGGCCGGGGATCGGGTCGGCACCTTGGTCGTGGATGCCCCGGCCACGCTCGACGAGACCGCCGGTCTCGCCATCACCCTGCCGCCGATCGAGGGCCAGCCCGGACAGGTCCTGCCCGTGACCCTGAAACCGCTCGTGACCGAGGTCGGCACCTTGGAGCTATGGATGTCGCACACCCGGTCCGAAGAGCAGTGGAAGCTGGAATTCAACCTGCGGGCGAAGGAGTGATAGCCTCTGAAGAAATCGTAGCGAGCGGCCCCGAGCGGAAGGCGTCGCACATCGAGCGCCGAGGCATATCCGGCCGAGGCATATCCGGTAATAACCCGGCGCCTGAGCCCTTGGCGTTATATGAAGCTCACCGATACCCAGCTGCGTGCGGTTGAGCACAATGGCCGCAACCTCCAGCTCATAGCCTGCGCAGGCTCCGGTAACACCCAGGTCGTGGCGCGGCGAGTCGTCCACCTGCTGACTCCCGGTCGACTAGCCGCGCTTGTCCCCGGGAACATCATCGCCTTCACCTTCAGCGAGAAGGCCGCCGCCGAGCCGAAGGAGCGGATCGTCACCCGTACTCGTCAGGCTCTCGGTGAGATGCCGGGTATCGCCGAGATGTTCGTCGAGACGCTCCACGCGTTCTGCCTGGAGCGTCTTGCATAAGTCGCTGGTCACCTGTGAGATCCGGTAACGGGTTGCTTGCCGTTATGCCACAGGCCTGAATACGACATGCCGTCGATTTTCGACAACATTGATCTCAAGCTTTTCGAAGGGCTGCGCGCGGTATTGCCCAACGCCATGTCCTGTTCGTTTTGCGTCGGCTATCTGAATCTTCGCGGCTGGGGCCAGCTCGCCGATCTCGTCGAAGACCTGCCTGGCGGCGATGAAAGCCGCGCCTGTCGCCTGCTGGTCGGAATGCACCGCGCGCCGGAAGAGGAAATGAAAGCGCTCCAGAGCATGCGCCGGAGCGCTCACGCCGTGGACGGCCCCACGCTCGCCAGGCTGAAGCGTCGCATCACCGAAAGTTTCAAGGAGCAGCTCGAGTTCGGGGTTCCGTCCAACGAAGCCGAAACAGCCCTTCGCCGGCTTGCCGGTCAGCTTCGAGCGCGAAAGGTCTTGCTGAAGGCGTTTCTCGGCTACCCGCTCCACGCCAAGCTCTACCTGGTGCGGCGGGAAGACGTAGTATCGCTCATCGGTTTCGTCGGAAGCAGCAACCTGACTCTGGCCGGCTTGTCGCACCAGGGAGAGCTCAATGTCGACGTGGTGGAGCAGGACGCCGCGAAAAAGCTTCAGGAGTGGTTCGACGACCGCTGGCGCGACGAGCTTGCCTTCGACCTTACCGACGACCTTGCTCAGATCATCGAAACCAGTTGGGCGCGCAAGGACCTTGTCCGTCCCTATCTCGTTTACCTCAAGATCGCCAGCCATCTCTGCGAAGAAGCCCGCGAGGGGGAGCGCGAATTCCGTCTGCCCAGGCTGTTTCGCGGCGTGCTGCTCGACTTCCAGGAAGCCGCCGTCTCGCTGGCCGCGCATCACTTGCACCGCCGCGGCGGCGTGCTGCTCGGCGACGTGGTGGGACTCGGCAAGACCCTGATGGCCACGGCCATCGCCCGCGTGTTTCAGGAGGACGACGAGGGCAACACGCTCGTCATCTGCCCACCCAAGCTGCTGCCCATGTGGGATCGCTACCTTCAGGACTATCAGATCACGGGCCGCGTGCTCTCGCTCGGCGCCGCTGGGAAAGAACTGCCCAACCTGGCGCGCTATCGCCTCGTCGTCATCGACGAAAGCCACAATCTGCGCAACCGCGAGGGCCGCCGTTACCGCGCCATTCGCGAATACATCGAGCGCAACGAATCGCGCGTCCTGCTGCTCACCGCTACGCCCTACAACAAGCAATTCACGGACATCAGCAATCAGCTCCGGCTATTTCTGGATGAGGACCAGGACCTACACGTACGGCCGGAGCGTTTTCTCCAGCAGTGGACACAGGAGGGCAGGAACGACGCTGACTTCATCGCCCAGTTCCAGACCACCACGCATTCGCTGCGGGCATTTGATCGGAGTCCGTTCCCCGAGGACTGGCCGCATCACGTAGTAGCGCTGCCGCGCTTCGTCGAACTTCGCATAGTGCTTGATGATGAACTGCCGCGTGCGGCGCACCAGACAGAGGCGCGCTTTCCGCTGAAGCGCTCGGCACAGGATGCCATCAGCCGCCAGATGCAGTTGGGCATCACCGACGAGGCGCTGGTGGATCTCGTGCATCGTCGCGCCGCCGACGAGAACCTGTGCGAAGTCACCGACAGCGACCCGGCGGAAGCCGCGGAGCCGCGCCTCATCTGCTCCCTGGGACTCGTGGCGCCGCTCGAAGGATCGGGCCGGTGCTCATGATCCTCGGTTGGTGGAAGCATGGACTTCATACTGACCGAGCATGCGCAAGAACGCACCCGGCGGCGTCGGATCGCCCCGGAATGGGTCGCAGCCACGTTGGAGAGCCCGACCCGCACGGAAAGCGATCCCGATGACCCGGATCTGGTCCACGCGCTACGACCCATACCCGAACGCGGTTTCCGGGTCCTGCGCGTGATTTACAATGAAACGGCTGTCCCCGTCCCGGTGCTGACCGCCTATTTCGACGACAAGGTGACCGACTTATGAAAATCGAATTCGACCCGATCGCCGACGCGCTCTATGTCGAACTGTCCGACAGCGAAGTGGGACGGTCGGAAGAAATCGGGCCGGGCGTGATTCTGGATTACGACGCCCAAGGTATCGTCGTGGGCGTGGAAGTGCTATCCGTCAGCAAGCGCGGCACGACATCAGCGCCGAAAAAAATGGTCGCCTGATGCGCCGGCCGACGAATCGGGCGGAGCGAGGGTGCCGAGGCGCCGCTATGGCGCGCCGTACGGACGGAGCGGCGGCCAAGGCGTAGGCGACACTACGTCGAGCCGGCGAGAGGGAGCACGGCCTGTCACGGCGAGCGAATCGACGTCCGCGGCATGAGGGGTGTGAGAAATGCGGGCTAGAATCGAGGAACTGCTCAATACGCAGCGGCTGGCCGAAAACCTGACGCCGCTATTTTGCGAAACTCTGTACTGGGGGACGCCGCGTGGCATGACGCCGCGAGCGCTCCAGGTCGGCGCGCCGGTCGCCAACACAATCACAGTGCTGCCCGTTGCCGAATTGAGCGGACTGCCGGTCTATCGCGTGGAATGGCCGGAAGACCAGCCGCCCACCGTCACCGCCCGGCGGGCCGTTCAGCGCGCGCTCGCGCCGGTACACGCAGAGCATCTGCTCTGCTACGTCACGCGCGCCCGCCGCCAAGCCGCCTTTGTCTGGGCGCGCCAACGCACGGACGGCAAGACCGAGCTGCGCACGCTTCCCTACGAGGTCGGTTCCCCTGCCCGCACCACAGTTGAACGGCTGAGCGAACTTGCCTTCCGCCTCGACGCACTGGGCCCGACCGGCCAACCGCTAATCACCGCCGTCACCGACAAGCTCAACGCCGCCTTCAGCGTCGAGGAGGTAACGAAGCAGTTCTATCAGGACATCGCCAAATGGTACTTCTGGGCGCTCGACCACGCCTGTTTCCCGAAGGACGCGCCCAAGCAGGACGGCAAGGATCACGTCAGCCTCATCCGCTTGATCACGCGGGTCATCTTCGGCTGGTTTCTAAAGGAGAAGGGCCTCATTCCCGGTGTGCTCTTCGATCCGCGGAGCCTGGCGCTGATCCTTAACGGCTTCGGGCCGGACAAGGCGAGCGATAAGGGCTCCGTTTTCTACAAGGCCATCCTGCAGAACCTCTTCTTCGCCACGCTCAACACCGAGATGGACAAGCGCGCCTGGGCGAGGGACGAGCAGAACTTTATGGCCCACAGCCTGTATCGCCATCGGGAGCTGTTCCGCGAGCCCGGCGCCGCGCTCGATCTCTTCAAGGACATCCCGTTTCTGAACGGCGGCCTTTTCGAGTGCCTCGACCGGATCGAAGGCATGCCCGAGAAGCCCCGCTACATTCGCATCGACGGCTTCTCCCGCCGCGCCGACAGCCAGCCGGTCGTTCCGGACTTCCTGTTCTTCGGCGAGGAGCGGACGGTGGACCTGAGCAAGGCCTACGGCAAAGCCGGTTACCGCAGCGCGCGTGTGTGCGGGCTCGTGCAAACGCTCGCGAGCTACAACTTCACGCTGGCGGAAAACACGCCGCTCGATCAGGAAGTCGCCCTCGACCCGGAGCTGCTCGGCAAGGTCTTTGAGAACCTGCTTGCGGCCTACAACCCGGAGACCCGCACCACCGCGCGCAAGCAGAGCGGCTCCTACTACACGCCGCGGGAGATCGTGGATTACATGGTGGACGAGGCACTCATCGCTGGCCTCAGGACCTGGCTTGCGGCGGTGTTGCCGGAAGCTTCGGACATCGAGGCGCGCCTGCGCCATCTCTTCGCTTATAACGATGAGCCGCACCGTTTCAGCGAGGAGGAGGTCGAGGGACTCATCCGCGCGATCGACGATCTGAACATTCTCGACCCAGCCTGCGGCTCGGGGGCTTTCCCCATGGGCGCGCTGCACCAACTCGTCTTCGTTCTCGGCAAGCTCGACACCGACAACACCAGGTGGCGCGAGCGCCAGCGTCAACGCGCTATTGCGGAAACTGCCGAAGCATTCAAGATCGGCGATAAGGAGGAACGTGAGCGCCGTTTGAAGGACACCAAAGAAGTTTTTGAGCAAAATGCCTCTGACTACGGCCGCAAGCTGTATCTCATCGAGAACTGCATCTACGGAGTGGACATCCAGCCGATCGCCGTGCAGATCGCGAAGCTCCGATTCTTCATCTCGCTGGTCGTGGACCAGAAGGTCAACCGCGACGCCGAAAACCTCGGCATTCGCGCCCTGCCCAACCTGGAAACGAAGTTCGTCGCCGCCAACACCCTGATCGGCATCGAGGGGCCCGGGCAGCTCGCCCTCCCCGACCAGGGCATCGAAGATCTCAAGCGCGAGCTGGCGCGGGTGCGCGAAGGCCACTTCCTTGCCCGCACGCCTTCTAGGAAGGCCAAATGCCGGGAGCGCGACGCCGCATTGCGCGGCGAGATCGCCGAGCTATTGAAGGAACACGGATGGAACAGTGCGACGGCCAAAATGCTCGCCGCGTGGGATCCTTACGACCAGAACGCCTCGGCGGGTTTCTTCGACGCCGGGTGGATGTTCGGCCAGACGGAGGGATTCGACGTCGTGATCGGCAACCCGCCCTATGTCCGCATCCAGACGCTCAACGAGACCGCCCCCGGACTCGTGCGCTATCTCAAGGACCGCTACGCGGCGGCCAGGAAAGGCAACTACGACCTCTATGTCGTGTTCGTCGAGGCGGGGCTGAAGCTCCTGAGCCGGCAAGGCGAGCTGGCCTACATCCTCCCGCACAAGTTCTTCAATGCCCAGTACGGCGAGCCGCTGCGCAAGCTGCTCTCCGGGGGACGCCATCTGCGCCATGTCGTCCACTTCGGTGACCAGCAGATCTTCCCTGGCGCGACCAACTACGTCTGCCTGCTCTTTCTCGCCAAGGCCGGCGCCGAGCAATGCCGCTGGGTGCGGGCCGATAATCTGGCCCAGTGGATCGCCACGCTGCGCGCGCCTGAAGCTGCGTTACCCGCCGAACGAATCAGTGTCACGGAATGGAACTTTGCTGTTGGCGCGGGCAGCGGCCTGTTCGAGAAGCTTCAGAGCATGGCGGTGAAGCTGGGAGATGTTGCGCGAGTGTGGCAAGGAATCGTCACCAGCGCAGACCGGATTTACGTGTTGCGGCAAGCGGGCAAGCCCGGCCAAAAGACCGTCAAGGTTCTTGACCGAGACGAGCAAACATGGGAACTCGAGCTGTCGGCAACACGTCCAGTCATTAACGACCTAACGCTTGGGTCGTACTCCGAGCCGACTGCGGGCCATCGTCTTATCCTGCCGTATCGCTACAGAGACGGACGACCAATCCTGGTTTCAGAGACCGAGTTCAGTTTCACCATGCCGCTTGCCTGGAAATACCTCAAGGCGCACGAAGGGCGGCTTCGCGCTCGCGAATGCGGGAAAGCGGATTCCGAGGAGTGGTATGCCTACATCTACCCCAAGAACCTTTTGCTCTTCGAAGCGCCGAAGCTCATTGTTCAAGTCATCTCAAAGTACGCGCGTTACGCTTTCGACGCACGCAGCATCTATTTCACTGGCGGTGGCAACGGTCCTTATTACGGCCTACGTTGGATTAAGCAGGATGAGCCAAGGTCTTTGCACTACCTACAGGCATTGCTGAACTCTCGGCTACTCGACCTCTTCCTTCAGAAAATCAGCACGCCGTTTCGCGGTGGCTATTGGAGCTACGGCAAGCGTTTCATCGAACAACTGCCCATCCGCCCGATAGACTTCAGCAATGGGTCCGAGCGCGCGGAGCACGACGCGCTCGTGGGTCTGATAGACCGAATATTTGCCGCCAAGCGTGCCGGCCAACACCTCGGCCTCGGAACGGGAGATCGACGACCGCGTCTATCGGCTGTACGGGTTGACGCCGGACGAAATCAGGATCGTCGAAGAGTCCGCTCCCACGCCCGGCGCCAACGCAAGCAATACCCAGAACTTCAACGACCTACAAGGCATCTGCCGCTCAGACATCGAAAAGTAAAAGGGGGAAGAACCCATGGCCACGGGCAAGCTGCTGCGACAACTCATCAAGTCAGGGATCGAGGGCAACCTGGAAGCCTTTCGCGACGCCTCGGAAGGAGTCATCAAGGAGGAGCGTCAGAAACAGCACCACCTGCTGGCCAACGATCTCGAGCGGCTGCTTTACGGCCGACCAAGAGAGCTGGGGCGTTCGCCCGGCCGGCCGCTGGAGAGGGCGCCGGTGGATCGGGAGCGCAATCTCGCGCTGCTCGATCTGCGCGAGCCGGTGCGGCGGCTCGACGATGCAGTGCTCTCCGACGAGACCCGGTCTGCCGTTGAGGAAGTGCTGCAGGAGCACCATCACCAAGAGCGGCTGGCGAGTTACGGCCTGCGCGCCGCGGATCGCCTGCTGTTCTACGGGACGCCGGGCTGCGGCAAGACGCTCACCGCCGAGGTCATCGCCTCGGAACTGGGTCTGCCCCTCGCCGTCGTGCGCGTGGACGCCGTGGTGTCGTCCTACCTCGGCGAGACGGCCGCCAACCTGCGCAAGGTGTTCGATTTCGCCACTGCCAACGCCGCCGTCGTCCTGTTCGACGAGTTCGATGCCTTGGCCAAGGAGCGCACGGACGAAGCGGAACACGGCGAGCTGCGCCGCCTCGTCAACGCCGTGCTCCAGATGATGGATGCCTACACCGGCCGCAGCGTGTTGGTCGCGGCCACCAACCACGAGGGCATCCTGGACCTCGCCGTCTGGCGGCGGTTCGAAGAGGTGCTGTTGTTCGAGCCGCCGAACCTCGAGCAACTGCGCCGCCTGCTCGCCTTGAAACTGCACGGTGTGCGACGCGAGTTTGAAGTGGAAGACGCGCCTGTCACGGCGCTGTTCAAGGGCATGACCCACGCCGATGTGGAACGGGTGTTGCGCAGGGCGATCAAGGACATGGTCCTCGCCGGCCAGGAATTCCTCACTGTGAGGCATCTCGAAACTGCCGCGCGCCGTGAGCGGCCACGTCAATCCCGGCAGCGAGTAAGGTAAGGCATGCCGGAGACCTACCCGCACTTGCCGCTCGTCCGCGAGCAGCCGGTCAATCCGCGTAGGGCGCGTCCGGCACCGATCCGGGTGCCGGAGCCCGCCGATTGGCGCGCTTTCGGGGAGGGTCTGCGGCAAGCCCTGCAGTCAGCCCGCGAGCGCGCGGCACAAGACCTCGGCGGGTTCGATGACCGGCGGCTGATTAAGCTGGAACTGAGCACGCCTCTCGACCCGGCCGAGTTCCAGAAAATCTCGCGCGAGATCGAAATCGTTAGCCAGGAAGACAGGACGGTCGTCCTTGCCTTTGCCACCGATGCAGCGCTGGCAGCGTTCGAAGCGCGGCTGACCACACTTGCCGAGGGCAGCAGGCCGACCTATCGCCATCTACTCTTCGCGCTCAAGGGCTTCGACCGTTGGACGGAGGAAGATCGGCAAGGGTGGGCGCTCAGGCTCGAAGGGTGGCCGGACGGGAGCCCCTTCACCCTAGATGTCGAGCTTTGGCCGGTGTCACCGGCGACGGAGCGCGACCGGAGCTGGCAGGCCTTCGAGGCCTGGCTGCGCGAGCAGGGCATCGAGAAGCTCGACGCGGTCAAACAGGCGGAGCTGCTGCTGTACCGCGTGCGGGTCGACCGCGACCAATCCGCTTTGCTCCTGCGCCACCGGGACGTGCGCACCGTGGACCTGCCGCCGCGCCACGGCCTGGAAGTTACCCTGCTGCAAACGGACATACAGAAACTACCGACAGCTCCGGTGCCGCCGGCGAATGCGCCCGGCGTCGTCGTGCTCGACAGTGGTCTCGCGACCGCACACCCGCTGCTCGCACCCGCGGTTGGCGACGCGCAGAGCTTCCTTCCCGGCCTCGGGCCCGATGACCAGCATGGTCACGGCACCCACGTCGCGGGCCTCGCCTTGTATGGCGATGTCGAAGACGTTCTACGCGCGGGTGGTGGGTTCACGCCCACGTTGCGCCTGTTCAGTGGGCGCGTGCTCGATGCGGCCAATGCCAGCGACACCAAGTTCATCGAGAACCAGGTACACGAAGCCGTGCGCTACTTCCACCGCGAGTACGCCTGCCGGGTGTTCAACCTGTCCTACGGCGACCTGCGCAAGCCCTACCTCGGTCGCCACGTACGCGCGCTCGCGGTGACGCTGGACACGCTCGCCCGGGAGCTGGCCGTTTTGTTCGTTGTGCCGACCGGCAACTTCGAAGGAACCGACACCGTTCCCGCCGACTGGCGAGCCGAGTACCCGCGCTATCTGCTGCGAAACGAGGCGGCGCTATTGGACCCGGCGCCTGCGCTCAACGCGCTAACCGTCGGTAGCCTCGCGCGCTGGGATGCGACCTTCAACGCCCAGCGGTACCAGAACGACCCCGCCGAGCAGCCGATCGCCCGGCATGATCAGCCGTCGCCGTTCACGCGCTCAGGCCCCTCGGTGGGCCGTGCGATCAAGCCGGAGCTCCTCGCGCACGGCGGCAACTGGGCGGTGAATGCCCGCACGGCCAACCTCTGGATTGTGGACCAGGGTTTGGGCGAGCTCTCGACATGCAGAGACTTCGCCGCCGGACGGCTGCTCGCCGAGGACGCCGGAACGAGCTTTGCCGCGCCGCACGTCGCCCACCTTGCCGCGCGCATTCTTGCCGAGCACCCCGATGCCGACCACAATCTGCTGCGCGCCCTGCTCGTCGCACATGCACGGTGGCCCGAACCTTGTCAGGACGTGCTGCCAGACAAGACCGAACGCCTGCGCGTATGCGGCTACGGCAGAATAAACGACACCGCGCTTGAGCGCTCCACGGAACAGGAGGTGACACTGATCGCGAGCGACGCGATTCCCGATCGCTGCCATCATTTCTACGAGGTCCCACTGCCAGATTCGCTCCTTGAAGGCCGGCAGCGCAGCCGCGAGATCACGGTCGCTCTGGCGCACAGCCCCGCGGTGCGCACGACGAGGATCAACTACAAGAGCTGCGAGATGGAATTCCGTCTCGTGTGGGCCGACGACCTCGGCCGTGTGTCCAAGATGTTCAACGCCGCGACCTCGCGCGAGGAGTACAGGTGCATCCCCGAGACCGCCGGGCCGCGCATCGGCCCCCGGAACCGGGGCGCGGGTACCGTACAGGCCGATACCTGGACCCTGCGTCGGGTGACCACCAAACGGCGAGCGCAGCGGCTCTTCGTCGTCGTCACGCGCATTGACGAAAGCTGGGGGCGCGAGCTCACGCTCACCGAAGAACCGTACGCGCTCGCCGCGCTGCTGCGCGACCGCGAGAATGCCGAGGCGCGCCTGTACACCCAGATCCAGGTCCGGCTGCGCGCCCGCGTGCAGGCACGTGTGCGCACCTGACCATGACGGAAGAAAAAGCCCATGTTGGGCTCGACATCACCAGACCCGAGCTTGTGGCACGGCAAGTACGACGAGCGCCAAATCGACATCCATCACATCTCTCCACGCAAGTGGTGGGAGGACATGGGCATTCCGCCGCGGGTCTTCAACTCCATCGTGAACAAGATGTCGGCGACGCACAAGGAATGAGCGGAAGGGATCGTAATGGTAAAACCAGCCGACGCAGGCAATAGCCGGAACTCGAGCGACGCTGAAACACGCGACGGAAGGGGACACGCATGACTGGAAGAAACGACATGAGTACGGTCAGCACGCTGAAACTCGAGCATGTCGGCCAGATCACATGCGCAGACGTCACTCTTGGCGACCTGACGGTGCTGGTAGGTCCACAAGCCACCGGCAAGAGTATCTTTCTCCAGTTTCTGAAGCTGGTGCTCGACACCGGCTATGTCCATGACCAGTTGCGCAAGCACGGCATCGATTGGAAGCGAAGCCCTCCGGAGTTCCTGGACGTCTATCTCGGCGAGGGGATGCGCGGGGTGTGGCGGGATGAGGAGCCCGAAAGCACGATCGTGGTGAATGGCGCGCCGATCTCCATGACGAAACTCGTGGCGCCGCGCCATCGCAGCTCCGAGGGGTCGGCGTTCTATATTCCAGCGCAGCGTGTGCTGTCGCTCGCCAACGGCTGGCCGCGGCCGTTTCAAAGTTTCGCGGCCGAAGACCCGTTCGCGGTACGCGACTTCAGCGAGACGTTTCGACTGTTGATGGAGCAGGAATTCAGCCGTAGTTCGGACCTCTTTCCCAAGACTAACCGGCTCAAGCGCGAGTACCGCGACCTCTTGTCCGAGCACGTGTTCGGTGGTGCCCGGCTGCTCATCGATCGGCACGGCGCGCAGAAGCGACTAGTACTGCAGCAGGGAAACGCCGGCAAGTCGATTCCCTTCATGGCGTGGTCGGCCGGCCAACGGGAGTTCGTGCCGCTGCTGATGGGCCTTTATTGGCTGCTGCCGGCGGCGAAGGTGCAGCGCCGCGGTGACATCCGAGTCGTCATCATCGAGGAGCCCGAGATGGGGCTGCATCCGTATGCGATCTCGGTCGTGCTGCTGCTGGTGATGGAACTGATGTGGCGTGGCTACCGCGTGTGCATCTCGACGCATTCTCCGCAGGTGCTGGACGTCGTTTGGGCGCTGTCAACCATCCAGAAGCACGGCGCCGATTCGGGCCGGCTGCTTGACCTATTCGGGGTGCGCAAGACGCCCTCGATGAAAAACGTTGCGGCCGAGGTGCTCAAGAGAAACGCCCGTGTGTACTACTTCGATCGCGACGGCAGCATGCGCGACATCTCGAAGCTCGATCCGGGTTCGGACGACGCGCGGGAGTCGGGTTGGGGAGGC
>JBQTJM010000349.1:0-2742 GCA_052387115.1 Gammaproteobacteria bacterium
CTTGTTTTTTCTTCGGATTCCCGCACCAACGCGGGCGTCGACCAGATCCGGACCTACAGCAAGATGCGCACCTTCGGCGTGCCCGGGGATCGGCAGTTCGTGTTGCTGAGCGCGGGCAACCTGGCGACCTGCCAGTCGGTCATCGCGCAGCTCGAACGTGACATCCAGGACGCCCTGCCGAGGAGCCTCCTGAGCGTCCGGAACATGAGCGAGGCGGCGGATTATCTGGGCGGGATCAGCATCGGCCAACAGGCCAAGCACACCGGCGGCGGAGTATCCTACGAGGCCAGCTTCATCCTCGGCGGGCAGATCGGCAGCGAACCGCCGACCGTGATGCTGGTGTACCCGCAGGGCAATCACATCACGACCTCCGACGACACGCCGTTTCTCCAGATCGGGGAGAGCAAATACGGCAAGCCCATCCTGGACCGGATCCTGACCCCGGCCACCCCTCTCGATACCGCCGCGCTGACCGCGCTGGTCTCCATGGACTCGACCATGCGCAGCAATGTCACCGTCGGCCCGCCCCTGGAGGTCCTGATCTACCGGCGCGATAGTCTCAATCTCGACGAGCGCCTGCGCTTCACCGAGGACAGCCCCTATTTGAGACAGATCAGGAGGCGCTGGGACGACCTGATCAAACAGGCCTTCCGCCAGCTTCCGCCGATCGCGTGGGCGAGTGCCAAGGAGCAGCCGGCCGCGGCATTCAACGCCACCTTCGAGTAGTCCTTCGCCCCCGTTTATCTAATAAATTTTTGGCAGGGCCGTCTCTGCACGCCTCGTGTCTATCCACCCTGCAGGCGAGTCCGACGTCCCCGGCCAGGCAGCCGAGCATGCGCTCGTGGAGATGGTGGAGCGTGTCCGGCAGGCGCACGATGCGGGCACCGTCCTTCACATCCTGGGTGGGGATACCAAGGCCTTCTTTGGCCGGGACATCGAGGGCTCCCGCTTGTCGATCGCCGGCTACCGCGGGGTGGTGTCTTATGAGCCGACCGAGCTCGTGGTGACGGCCCGCGCGGGCACCCGACTGGCGGACCTCGAAGCGCTGCTGGCGCAGCAGGGTCAGATGTTTGGCTTCGAGCCGCCGCACTTCGGAACCGGTGCGACCCTCGGCGGCACCGTCTCCGCGGGGTTGTCGGGTCCGCGCCGGCCCTACGGCGGCAGCGTGCGCGACGCCGTGTTGGGCGTGCGCTGCCTGACGGCGGCGGGCCAGGTGTTACGGTTCGGCGGCCAAGTCATGAAGAACGTCGCGGGCTTCGACCTCTCGCGTTTCTTGTGCGGGGCGTTCGGGACGCTTGCCATCCTATTGGAGGTCTCGGTCAAGGTCCTGCCCCGCCCCAGCTACGAGATCACGCTCACAGGCGCGATGGGCATCGATCAGGCGATCCCGCTCATGAACCGGTGGGCACGAAGCCCGCTGCCCCTGTCCGGCGCGGTCTGCGACGGCCAGACACTCTGGGTACGGCTGTCCGGCGAGCGGCGGGCCTTGGAACAGGCGCGAGCGGCGATGGGCGCGCTCGACCAAGCCCCCGAGGCGGGGTTCTGGGAGGCGGTGCGCGAGCAGCGGCTCTCGTTCTTTCGCGACGACCGGCCGCTGTGGCGCATCTCGCTACCCCCGGCGAGCCCGGCCCTGGCATTGCCCGGAGACTGGCTGATCGATTGGGGCGGGGCACAGCGCTGGCTCAAGACCGATGCCGGAGCCGAGGAGGTGCGCCGCAGCGCGGCGCAAGAGCGGGGCTATGCCGTCCTGTTTCGCGGCGGCGATCGACGCGGCGAGGTGTTTCCGCCGCTCCCGGACGGCCTCGGGGCGTTGCACGCGCGTCTCAAGCACGCCTTCGACCCGCGGCGTATCCTCAATCGTGGCCGTATGTACGGGGATCTCTGATGCAGACGTCGCTCAGCGCCCCCATCAAGGACACGCCCACAGGCCGGGAGGCCGACGCCATCCTGCGCAGTTGCGTCCATTGCGGTTTGTGCACAGCGAGCTGCCCGACCTACCGGCTCCTGGGCGACGAGCTGGACGGCCCGCGCGGGCGCATCTACCTCATCAAGTCCCTCTTGGAGGGCCACGAGGCGGGCCGCACCACCCAGGTCCACCTCGATCGCTGCCTGGGCTGCCGCGCCTGCGAGACCGCCTGCCCCTCGGGCGTCGAGTATGCGCGCCTGCTCGACATCGGCAGGACCCACATCGAGCGCCTCTGCCCGAGGCCGCTCGGCGAACGGCTGAAGCGATTCCTCCTGTGTCGAGTGCTGCCCTACCCGCGCCGCCTGCGACCGCTCTTGCGCGTCGCCCAGCTCCTCCGGCCGCTCGTGCCCCACGCCGTGGCGCGGCACATCCCAGAGCACTGCCCGCCGGCCGTCTGGCCGGTCCCGCGCCATGCCCGGCGGGCACTCTTGTTCGAGGGCTGTGTGCAGCCCCTGTTCGCGCCGGGCATCAACGCCGCGGCGGCCAGGCTGCTGGATCGGCTTGGGATCGGCGTCTTCCCCGCGCAAGGCTGTTGCGGTGCCCTGAGCCACCACCTCGCGGCCGAGGCACAAACCCACGAGCACATGCGGCGCAACATCGACGCCTGGTGGCCGCGGTTCCAGGCCGGGGCCGAGATGTTGATCGTCACCGCCAGCGGCTGTGGCGCGATGATCAAGGACTATGGCCGGTTGCTGCGCCACGATCCGCAGTACGCGGCCCGCGCCGAGCGCGTATCGCGGATTGCGCGCGACATATCGGAGGTCTTGACCGTGGAG
>JBQTJM010000350.1:0-19201 GCA_052387115.1 Gammaproteobacteria bacterium
CTCGAGGCGGCAGACACGGCGCTTTACCGCATGAAGGCGAGCGGAAAAGGCCACTATTGCCTGTACCATCCAGAGATGTCGGCGCGCATCGCCGAACGCGTGTTGCTTGCGGACAGCCTGCGCCGGGCGCTTGGAAAGGGGGACCTGCGGCTGTTCTTCCAGCCGCAGGTGGCGCTTCTTGACGGCCACGTGACCGGTTTCGAGGCGCTGGTGCGCTGGCAACATGCGGACTTGGGACTGTTACCACCCGCGCGCTTCCTCGCCCTCGCCGAGGACGAGAGGCTTATCGTGCCGCTGGGACGTTGGGTCGCGAAGCAGGCCTGCGCCGAGGCGCATGCCTGGGCTGAGGCCGGGTGGCCCGCCCGGATCGGGATCAATTGCTCGGCCAACGAGCTTGCGGCGCCGGATTGTCTGGACGGGCTGCAGGTGGTGCTAGCACAGACCAGCCTGTCTCCCGGGTGCCTGCGTCTCGAAATCACCGGGAGTGTCTTGCACGATCTCACTCAGAAGAGCGAGCGCATCGCGAAGCTCCGCGCACTCGGCATCGGCATCGCGCTCGACGATTTCGGCGTCGGCTATTCCTCGCTTGCCGCGCTCAAGCAGCTCCCCATCGTCCAGCTCAAGATCGATCATACCTTCGTGCGTGGCATCCCCGGCGATCCGAACGACGAGGCTATCGTCGCGGGCATCATCGATCTGGGTCACACGCGGCATCCCGGTTGTGGCCAAAGGCGTGGAGACCGAGGCCCAATTGGAGTTCTTGCGACGGCGCGGTTGCGACGAGGCGCAAGGGTATCTGATCGCGAAACCGATGCCGGCGGAGAAGGTGACTGAATTTCTGGCGAACAGCGCCTCCCGATGGAAACAGCAGTGAAGGTGCCGGTCCGGCTTCTGCCCCGAGGCTCCGAGGACGGGCGGTATCTTACAGGCTGCTAGCGTGCGAGGACCCGGTGCGCAGCCGTGCGCTGGGTCACATCGACCGCATGCCGGACCTCGTGGCGCGTCACCCCCCGGCCGCGATCGCCAAGCCGGCGCAGGGCTTCGTGCCGGACGTCGGGGCGGCCTGAGCGCGCAACCCCTCGGTCTGCCGGCTGGTCAAGTGCGGGGCGGGGCGATCGATATTGCAGGGATGAGCACTCCGAACACCTCCGTCATGAACGTCGATTTCAGCTCGGTCCACAACCACTACGAGCGCCCGGTCTTCGAGGCCGTGCTGCTGCGGGCGTCCGACTATCCGTATCTGGATGCGGAGGCGCTGCCCGATGTGGCCTGTGTCGCGCTCAACCGCATGGGCTCGCGCTACATCCGCAATGCGGTCGATCTGACCTTCAACATGACCGCGAAACAGCGTACAGCGATGGAGAAGAACCTCCATGACGCGGTGACCTTCGCGTTCGAATTGGTCCAGACCCGCATCGCAATGCGGGCCCGGCGCTGAAGGAGTCGCTCAGCGCGGCATGTCGCGCCACGGTCCGAGCGACTGCACCGCTGCGGCTGCGCACCTCCCGCACCACTACGGTCGGGAAGCTCACCGGCAGCGTGTCGGGATAGTCGCGGCTGTAGCGCGGGCCGCGGCTTTCGTGCCGCTGCGGCGCAGAGCGCACGATCAGCTCGGCACTCTCGACCAGGTTGCGCAGCTCCAGCGAGGTCGCGGTTGACACGGAAGTTGGCGTAGTACTCCTCGAGCTCCCTTCCAACGCGGCTGCCAGGCCTGCAACTCCGGTTCTCCCCTGAAGCCGACGGATCTTTGTCAGCCGTAGATCCGCGATTGCGCGCGCCGCGTTACTGGTAAGCTATTGATTAACCGGGAGAGTTATGGAAGCTCTCTCACGGGCCTTGGTCTTGGGAGCACGGTCTATCACCGCACCTCACGCCGCCCGCCGTCCAAGAGACAGCTCACGTTGATGTCGCCGAGGACATTGATCGTGGTGCGGCAGCGGTCCAGGAACCAATCGACCGCCAGGAGCACCGCGATGTGCTCGGTCGGGAGCCCCACCGCCTTGAACACCAGGGTCATGGTGACGAGCCCGGCCTCCGGGATCCCGGCCGCCCCCACCGAGGCCAGGACGCTGGTCACGACCACCAGCAACTGCTCCGCGAGCCCGAGATCCATTCCGAGCATCTGCGCCACGAACAGCGCCGCCATGGCCTCGTAGAGCGCGGTGCCGTCGTTGTTGAAATTGGCCCCGACCAGGGCACCGAGGCTGGCCGATTGCTCGCGCAGCCCCACGCGTTCGGTGAGACAGGAATAGGTCACCGGCATGGTCGCGGTGGAGCTGGCGGTCGAGAAGGCCATGACCAGCGCGTCGCGCACACCGCCGAGCACGAAGAGCGGGCGCGCCCAGGAGCCGAAGCGGATGCGCGTGAGGTAGTAGCCGGCCTGCAGCGACAGCGCCAGGAGCACGCTCAGGATGAACAGGCCCAGTGAACGGAACGGCGCGAACCCCTGGGTGCCCACGATGCTCGCGATGATGCCGAAGACCGCGAGCGGCACCAAGGTGATCACCCAGTGGAGGATGCGCACCAGGCAGGCGAGCAGCACTTCGACCAGGTCCCCGGCGGTGGCCACCCTGTGCTCGCGCTCGTGGCGCAGGGCGAGCCCGAAGGCGAGGGCGAGAAAGATCACCCCGAGCACCTTGCCGTTGTCGGTGAGCGGACCGAGCAAGCTCTTGGGCACGTTATCAAGAAAGATCGCCAGCGGGTCTGCCTTGGGCTGCACCTCGGCGGCCGCCTCGGGAGGTCGCAGGTCCGCCCCGGCCCCGGGCCGGAGGAGGTTCGCGACCAGAAGCCCGATGGCGATGGCGACCAGGGTGTTGAGGAGCAAGAGCCCCACGAGGCGCCGGCTCACCCCTTTACCGAATTGCGCATCGATGAGGGCGTGGACGACCGCGCACAGGATCAAGGGCGGGGCGAGCGCGCCGAGCAGGCGCAGCACCAACTGTCCGGGTAGCATCAAGCCCGCGGCATCGGGGCCGAGCCAAACGCCGACGACGACACCCAGACAGAGCGCCACGGCGATCTGCACGTACAACGGCGCCCCGAGCGCACGCGCCGCGACCGCGCGCGCGCCCCTGGCGATCGGCCTGAAACGAAACGCCGCGGCTCCCTCCCCGTCACTGCGCGGGACCGTCACGGCGTCGCACCCTTCTGGCCGGGCACACACCTGTCGTATATTGCGAAACGCCCCATCATCGTCATCCCCAGCATGACCCCATCGGTCCTACTGTACCTGCGCGCCCTCGTGTTTTACACCGGGGTCCTGACGACGCTGTGCGTATTCGCACCGCTCGCTTTGATCATCCGACCCCTGCCCTACCGCACACGCTACCGCCTCATCATCCAGACTTGGGCGCATCTCAACCTCCGGTGGCTCGAGAAGTGCTGCCGGCTCGGCTTCCGTGTCTCGGGCACCGAGCACCTGCCCGACGGTCCCGTGATCATCTTCTGCAAGCACCAGTCGGCCTGGGAGACCTTCGCGCTCCAGGAGGTGTTCCCACCCTATGTCTGGGTCCTGAAGCGCGAGGTCCTGTGGCTGCCGCTGTTTGGGTGGGGGCTCGCGACGCTCGATCCCATCGCCATCGATCGCAAGGCCGGCGTCGCGGCCCTGCGCCAGATCCTGCGCACCGGCAGCGCGCGACTCCAGAGCGGCCTCGGGGTCATCATCTTCCCGGAGGGCGCGCGCGTGCGCCTCGGCGAGCGCCGCCGCTATGAGCCGGGCGGCGGCATGCTGGCGGCGCGCAGCGGGTTTCCGGTCGTACCCGTGGCGCACAACGCCGGCCTGTTCTGGCCGCGCCAGAGTTTGATCAAATATCCGGGGACCATCGATGTCGTGATCGGTCCGGTGATCGATCCGGCGGGCAAGTCCGCCACCGAGATCACGGCCATCGCGGAAGACTGGATCGAGGCCACCTGCGAGCGCCTCGCGGCCTCGCCCGCGCGGGCCTAGCGGCCGGACACGGTCACGAATCGCGCTTTTTGATCCCCTCATCTAAGCTACGTAAGATCTTGCAGCCGACTAATCCTGCTCCTGCTCAGTCGGCAGATCCGGTAGGTTGATCACTTGCCCCACCTTCAACCGTTTCAGGTTCAAGCCGGGATTAACCTTAGCAATCGCCGTCCACTTTTCGGGAGCCCCATAGAGCTCAGTGGCGATCTTGGCAAGCGTATCGCCACGTTCAATCGTATAGGTACCGGGCGCAGCAGCCGCTGGTTTTGCCGGTTCCATGGCCGGAGCCATCAGTGCTGGCGGTGTTGTAGTAGCAAGAGGGGGTACTGTTCCCTCGGCTGGCGGCACGGTTACCTCCCCCGTTTCCTTGGTAACCTGGGGGGATTCCTTGGCTTCTCTTGGACTCAGAGATAGCCACATGGCGCCGCCCGCAATCAGCGCGATCAATGAAACTACCCCCCACATCCAGGGGCGCCTGGAAGGAACTGGTGGAGCGCGTCTAGAACGGCCAGAGGTAGAATGCAATGAAGTAAGTATCTCGCTTCCAGGTGAGGCAGACTCCTCCCGTATTCGCTCCAGCACATGCTGGGTCATGCTCGCGGCGAGCTCATGCTCGCCGAGGAAGACTTTTCCAGCATGCTCTTGCTCCAGCAGCCTCGCCTCCTCTTCGTTATGGGTACGCACGACCGTCTCGATCTCTGGATTGAGTGTGCGAGCCGTATTGATCATCTGTCGCACATTGAAGGTGTCAGGCGTAGCGATAACAAGGATGCTCGCTCGGGCGATATGGGCTTGGACGAGCACGGCCGGGTCCGACGCGTCTCCCGATACGGCTGGCACCCCGCGTTCCCTCAGCTTCTCGACCAACGCACGAGTCTGTTCTGCTACCACGTACGGGATCCCTCTCTCGGTCAGAGCATCACCGATCCGCCGACCCACCCGACCATAACCCACCAAGACGACCTGCTTGGAAAGGTACTTTTGATCGGTATACATGGGCAGCTCGGCCAACGGGTCGTCGGGCCGCTCAAGCATCTGGGCGAAGGTCGATCTGGATCGGATCCACGCCTGCACCGGTTCAATGGCCTTGAACACCAGCGGATTGAGAGCAATGGAGATCAGCGCACCGGCTAGGATCAGGCTCTGACCCGCGACTGGGAGCAAACCCAGGGTCACGCCGAGCCCAGCCAGAATGAAAGAGAACTCACCGATCTGCGCGAGACTGGCCGAGACCGTAAGCGCCGTGTTCAAAGGGTAACGAAAGGCGAGCACCAGCGCCACCGCAGCAAGTGACTTTCCCACGATGATGATGGCCACCACGGCAAGAACGCGTAGCGGTTGCTCGATGAGGACGGCGGGGTCGAATAGCATCCCCACCGATACGAAGAACAGCACCGCAAATGCATCCCGCAGCGGCAGGGACTCCTTGGCGGCTCGGTGACTGAGCTCGGACTCTCTCAGCACCATGCCTGCGAAAAAGGCTCCCAGGGCAAAGGACACCCCAAACAGGGCTGTGGCCCCGTATGCAATGCTGACGGCTGCGCTCACGACGCACAGGGTAAAGAGCTCGCGCGAGCCCGTGCGTGCCACCTGCCAAAGCAGCCAAGGGAAGACGCGGCGTCCTACTACGAGCATCAGAGCGATGAATGCCGTCACCTCGGCGAGTGTAATGCCCAGCTTCCGCCACAGGTCCGCGTATCCGCCGCTTGGCACGTTGCCGCCAAGCCATGCTGCCAGAGGCGGAAGAAGCACGAGCGCGAGCACCATGGCGAGATCCTCGACGATCAGCCAGCCGACGGCGATTCGCCCGTTCATGGACTCCAGAACGCCACGGGCCTCAAGCGCCCTCAGCAGCACAACGGTGCTCGCGACCGACAATGCCAAACCGAAAACCACCGCGCCTCCTGTCCCCCATCCCCAAGCAGCGGCAACGGTCGCGCCGAGTCCAGTGGCGACAGCCATCTGCAGTGCTGCCCCGGGCAAGGCGATCTTGCGGACCGCCAGCAGGTCGTTCAGAGAGAAGTGCAGTCCCACCCCGAACATGAGTAGCATCACCCCAATCTCGGCGAGTTGTCCTGCGATTTCGACATTGCCCACGAAACCGGGGGTGGAAGGGCCGATGAGAATGCCGGCCAACAGGTACCCCACCAGTGCCGGGAGCTTGACCCGCACAGTGAGGAAGCCCAGCACGAGAGCGAGTCCAAGAGCCACAGCAAGGGTCGTAATCAGGGGAACGCTATGCGGCATATGAGCTTGGCCAGTCTATTCATCCCCGCCGGATCCCGGGGTCGAAACGCGCCCTACCCTTCCCCATCGCTCAAGACCCCCTTGTCCAGGTGCCGGATGCGGTGCGCCCGGGCAGCGGCCGAGGGGTCGTGGGTGACCATGACGATGGTCTTGCCGATCGCCCCGATCAGGGTCTCCATCAGGGTCAGGACCTCGCCGGCCGAGCCCCGATCCAGATCGCCGGTCGGCTCGTCGGCGACGATGATGCGCGGATCGGTCACCACCGCCCGGGCGATGGCGACGCGCTGCTGCTCACCGCCCGAGAGCTCGGCGGGATAATGCCGGCGACGCCGGGTGAGGCCCACGAGCTCCAGCACCAGGTCGACGTGCTCCTGTCTTTCGCGGCCCGAGAGCCCCGTCAAGAGGAGCGGCAGCTCCACGTTCTCGAAGGCCGTGAGGACCGGCATGAGGTTGTAGAACTGAAACACGAAGCCGACGTTGGCGGCCCGCCACGCGGCCAGCGCGGCATCGGACAGGGTCGCGATCTCGGTGCCGGCGACGCGCATGAGCCCCGCATCGGGCCGGTCGATCCCGGCGATCAGATTGAGCAGCGTGCTCTTGCCCGATCCCGAAGGCCCCATGAGGGCCAGGAACTCGCCCTCTTCCACCACGAGATTGATGTCGTCGAGGACCGGAACCGTGGTGCCGCCACGGTGGTAGGACTTCGAGACGTGCGCGACCACGACGGCGGCCTCGCTCATGGCCCCTGGATCGCGACCTCGGCACCACTGGAAAGATCCTCAGGCGGGTCGAGGACCACTCGATCCCCGCTCGCGACGCCGCGCACGACCACGACTTGATCACCAAGCTGCATACCCGTCTCGATCGCGACCTCGGCGACGCGTCCCTCGCGCAATACGAACACGATCGCCTTGCCCTCGCGTGAGACGACCGCCCCGACCGGCACCGAGACCACCGCCTGCCGTTCCTCCGGTGTGGGCTCTTGCGACAGGAAGGCGACCTTGGCGCTCATGTCGGGCAGGATGCGCGGATCCAGGTCGATGAATCGGATCTTGACGAGCACCGTTGCCTTGCTCCGGTCCACCCTGGGCACGATGCTCGCCACCGCGCCGCGCAGCCGCGCACCGGGTAAGGCATCGAGCTCCACCTCGCAGGGCTGGCCGATCTCGGTCTTCGCGAGATTGGATTCCGACACATCGGCCTCGACCTCCAGCGAGCCCATGTCCGCGAGCGACACCACCGCGCCCTTGGACTGCGAGGTCGTGGCAAAGGGCGCGACCATATCCCCCATATCGGCGTACTTGCTCAGGATCACGCCATCGAAGGGGGCCCGGATCAGCGTGTACTCCACCGCCACCTGGGCTTCCAGGCGCGCCGCCTCGGCGGCCGCGACGGCCGCTCGAGCGCGCTCCACCCCGGCGGCGGCCTTGTCATAGCGTGCCACGGTGGCATCGTGGTCCTCGGAGGAAACGAAGCGCTTGTCGACCAGGGTCTTGGAACGCGTCAGCGCGAGGCGCGCCTCGGTGAGTGCCGCCTGGGCCTCGACGACCTCGGCGCGCGCCAGCGCCACGTTGGCTGCCGCGCGGTTGCCGGCAGCCACGAGATCTGCGTTCTCCAGGCGCGCGACGACCTGGCCTTTCACGACCCGGCTGCCTTCCTTGACCTCCAGGGCCTCGAGCCGGCCGGTGGCCTTCGAGGCCACATCGGCCTTGCGCTGGGGCACCACATAACCGGTGGCGTTGAAGAGCGTGTAGGCCTGTGCGGGATAGGCAACCACGGCCGTGCCGACCGCCACCGAAACGCGAGGGTCGAGGAGCGTGCGCGCGGCCAGGTACACGACGAGCACGGCCGTGATCGCGCCGAGCGCATAGCGACCCAACCGCCGGTAGGTCGCACCACGGCTCGCCTCCGGCTTCGCGCCGCGCTCGATGCGTAATCGCGCGAGATTGTCCATAGGCCCTAGACTCTGGGCCATAGGCTACAGGCGATAGGCGACAGGCGATAGGTACAGTCCCCAGTCGAGAACCTAGAGCCTAGAGCCTAGGGCCTAGGGCCTCCGCTCACGCAGTCCCGCACGCGCCTTGCCGACCAGGAGCCGGTTCCCGTTCAGGAGCCGGCGGTTGCCGCGCGCCAGCACGTTGGATTTCTTCGCCAGCTCGATGGCAAGGGAGTGTTGCCCCTCCTGGAGTCGCAGGACCGCGAGGCGGTGCCAGAGCCACGGGTTGCGCGGCTCGATGCGGATGGCGCGTTCCAAGGTGGCCGCGGCCTCTTCGGACTTCCCGGCATTGGCGAGCGCCTGCGCTCGCGTGAGCAGCACCATAGGCGCGGGCCCGGCCGCGGGCTCCGCGGCATGCGAACTATGGTTTGGCGTCGGGGGCGCGGATACCGGGCCGCCGGCCAGGCTTGCGAGCAGACCGAGACGAGCACAGAGCGCTCGCGAACCTTCAAAGGACATTAGCGGTACCCGGCCCTAGTAGAGTACGGAAATGAAAGGCGCGAGGTTCACGGCACGAGACCCGACACCGCCTCTTCGTCGCAATGCCGAAACCCCGCGGGGCGATGCGGCGTGATGAACGGAAATCGCCTGGCACCGGGACAGGAGGCATCGGTGCGCGCGCCGCTCACGCCGTCCACCCAGTGCCATTCGATCCCCTCCGGCGGGTAGAGGTCCAGCGACGAGGGGGGGCGCGGGCGCATCATGGCCGACCACACCTGCATGGCGCCCGCCGCGCCGGAAAGGCCGGCCGGCCGGTTGTCGTCTCGACCCACCCACACCGTGGCCAGCATATCCCCCCCGAATCCCACGAACCAACTGTCGCGGAGATCATCAGTGGTTCCGGTCTTGCCGGCGAGCGGAACACCGCGGAACTCGCGCGAGAGTTGCGCGGCGGTGCCTGAAACCAGCACCTCGGTCAAGAGCGTCTTGAGCAGGTAGGCCGGGGCCGGCGCGATCGTCTGCCGCACGATCAAACCGTGGCGTTGCAAAGGCTGGCCGTCCTGCGTCAGGACCTCGCGTATCGAGTGCAACGGACTGTGGAACCCATCGCTCGCGATGGTCTGATACATCTGCGTGACCTCGAGCGGTGAGAGATCGATCGCACCGAGGAACACCGAGGGATAGTCCGGGATATCGTCGGGGATCCCGAGCCGCGCGAGGGTGCGGCGCACCTCCCCGGTCCCGACGCTCATGCCCAAGCGCACGGTGGCGAGGTTGTACGAACGCGCCAGCGCCTCGTGGAGCGGAACGGTACCGTGCGTTTCCTTCGTGTAGTTGTTCGGCACCCACTTCACCCCGCGCCGATCGACCCAAGTGAACGGTCGATCCTCCAGTGACGAGACTGCATTGAAACGCGCGGGCCGTGACAGGGCGGCGAGATAGACCGCCGGTTTGATCAAGGATCCGACCGGCCGCCGGGCGTCCAGGGCGCGGTTGAAGCCGCGATAGCGGGTGCGCCGATCGCCGACCAGCGCCAGTATCTCGCCATTTTCCGGGTGTATCGCGATGACCGCCCCCTGCAGCGTCCCACGGGTCATACGGCGCCCGCGTTCCAGGGACGTGAGGCGCTCGGACAGCGCGGCCTCGGCGCGCCCTTGAACGATCGGATCGAGGCTGGTAAAGACCTGCAAGCCTTCGTTCTCGAGGTCCTCCTCACGATAGATCCGGCGCAGTTGGCGCCGCACCACCTCGGTGAAGGCCGGGAAGCGCACGGCCACGGCGGATGCGCGCGTCGTGACACCGAGCGGTGCGCGGCTCAAAAGCTCCGCGTCCCCTGCGGTGAGCATGCCTTGCTCGGCCATGCGGGCCAGCACATCGTTGCGTCGCTTGAGGGCGCGGCGCGGATGGCGGCGCGGGTTGTACAGCGACGCGCCGCGCACCATGCCGGCCAGGACGGCCAGCTCCGGTGTGGACAGCTCGGCGAGCGGTCGGCCGAAATAGAACTGCGCGGCGAGCCCGAAGCCATGGATCGCGCGCGGCCCGTCCTGGCCGAGATAGACCTCGTTGACATAGGCCTCGAGGATCTCCTCCTTGCTGTAACGCAACTCCAGCAAGAGCGCCATGAGCGCTTCGCTGATCTTGCGCCCCAGCGTGCGCTCGGGATTGAGATAAAAGTTCTTGACGAGCTGTTGGGTCAAGGTGCTGCCACCCTGCCGCACCTCTCCCGCACGCAGGTTTTCCACTAGAGCGCGCAGGATGGCGAACGGGTCCACACCCGGGTGCCGGTAGTAGGCCTTGTCTTCCACGGCGATGAGCGCCAGGACCAGCGCGGAGGGGATCTCGTCGCGTCGCACCAGGAGCCGGTCTTCGTTGTGGCGCCCCGCGTCTATCGGATAGATGCGGGCCACTTCCAGCGGGTCGAGCCGCACCAAAGCCAGCGATGCTTTCGTCTCGCCCTCGCGCAGGTGGCGCACACGCCCGCCGGAGAACTCGATCTCCACTGCCCGCGGGGGTTCGCGGCCATCCCAGAATACGAACCCGCGGGTCGCCACCCGCAGGCGTTCACCCAGGACCCGGTACTGCCCCGGCTCCATCACGCGGCTCACCTCCCGATAGCCCAGGAGCGCCAACTCACTCCGGGTATCCGACAGGGCCTGGGCCTTCCCCGCGTACAGCTCCAGCGGGCGCGCGTAGACGCGCGCGGGCAGCGCCCAGCGCCGGCCTTCGAACTGGGTTCGGACTTTATGATCGGTCCAGAAGAGCCATACGCCGGCCACGAGGAACGAGAGGATCAGGAGACGGAACGACCACGTGCAGAGAGCGCCACGCGCTGTGCTCGGAGACCGCTTGCCTCGATCGGCGCGATCGGGTCGTGGCACGTTGGATTCGGGAGGGAGTAGAGAGCGGCGCTATCCAGCTCGGCAGTGTAGGGCAAGCGCACGGAAATGCGAAGCCCGCCGATGGTCGATCGACTTCAAGGTGGCGGGCCGTGCTCCTTCAAGCCGGCTCGACGTGGGGGCGGCCACGGGGGGCCGCCCCTACCATGGATTCCGTCGGAAACAATTCGCGGTAGGGGCGGGCCCCCGTGGCCGCCCTGAAATCCGGGCTAGCGACCTCTGCTCGCGCTTTTCTTGGCCGCCTTCTTCTTCGCAGTCGTTTTCTTGGCGGTTGCTTTCGATAGCGTGCCTGCCACGGTTTTCTTCGCCGAAGTCATCTTCGCCGTGATCTTCTTGGCCGCCGTCTTGACGATCCTCGCGGCGACTCCCTTCATATTTGTCATCCCGATCTTCTTCTTGGTCACCGCCGTCTTCTTGGTCGCGGCGGGCTTCTTGGTCGCCGCGGGCTTCTTCTTGGCGGCTGCCCTTCTTACCAACCCCTTCTTGGTTACGGCCATGATGGTTTCTCCGCGCAATGCACGAGCCTTGAATGCACACTCAAGACGTGGATGCTATATACATCACAACTATAGCTCATGCAACCGTTTTATGCCTTAGTCTACATCGCTACGCTCGGGGTCTACATCGCTACGCTCGGGGTCTACATCGCTAGGCTCGGCTCTTGGGTGTCGGCGTGCCCCACCGATCATCGGACTGCATGCTCAACCATGGTCTGCCAGTGCGTTCAGGATGCGAGTGCGAACCTCGGCTACATCGCCCACACCGTTGACGCGGACGTAGCGCGGTTTGCCGAACGGATCCAGCGCGCGTTGCCGGTAATACGCAACCAAAGGCTCGGTCTGTCGGTGATAGACCGAGAGACGCTCGCGTACGGTAGCCTCCCGGTCGTCGTCACGCTGGATCAGCGGCTCGCCGCTCAGATCGTCACGACCCGCGACACTTGGGGGGTTGAACAGCAGGTGATAGGTGCGGCCCGAGGCCGGGTGGACCCAACGGCCCGACATGCGGCGCACGATCTCCTCGTCATCGACGTCGATCTCGATCACGTAGTCGATGTCGATCGCCGCTCGCGCCAGGCCCTCGGCCTGCGGGATGGTGCGCGGAAACCCATCGAACAGGAAGCCCTGTGCGCAATCGGGTCGCGCGATGCGCTCCGTCACGAGCCCGAGGATGATGTCGTCGGACAGGAGCGCGCCGCTGTCCATCACGCGCTTGGCCTCGATACCGAGCGGCGTCCCCAGTGCGACCGCCGCCCTCAGCATGTCTCCGGTCGAGACCTTGGGGATCCCGAACTGCCGGCACAGGAAATCCGCCTGAGTCCCCTTCCCGGCCCCCGGACCCCCTAACAATATGATACGCATCGCTCGACCCCCTCCCAGTCTAAGTTGCCGGGGTTCATCAAGAACATGGCGCCCACCGTTACTCCCGACGCTCGCGTGCCTTGCCCACAGACGCCCTTGGAGTCTCGCTCCCCATGTGGGAATATAGCATCTCTATGATGAGAAGCAGGCGCGTCGCCGGCTCGAACGCCACACTTGGCCTATGTCTTCTTACTACTGGCACCCACCCTCAATCAAATCAGAATACCAAGGAAACCTCATGACCAAGAAGCACCTGCTGGCGATCCTGTGCATCGCCGTCACCTCCCCGAGCATCGCCGAGGAAGCCCCAAAGCTAGGTACCGACCAGGAGAAGCTAAGCTACATGATCGGAAGGCAGGTCGGCGAGGGCCTGAAACAGCAAGGCATGGACCTCGATCTTCCCGCGTTTTCGCTCGCTATTGGCGATGTCAGCGGGGGGCTTGAATCGCGTGTCCCACGCGAGGAGCTCGAGGCGGTCATGGCGCGCCAGCAGGCTGCGATGAAGAAATCGCAGCAGCTTGTGGCCGACAAGAACCTGGCGGCGGGTAAGGCCTTCATGGAAGAGAACGGCAAGAAGGAGGGCGTCGAGAAACTAGACAACGGGATCCAGTATCGGGTGATCAAGGCCGGGTCCGGCGCCAAACCCAAGACCACCGACACGGTCTCCGTGCACTACAAGGGTACGCTGATCGACGGCACCGAGTTCGACAGCTCCGAGCGTGCCGGTAAGCCGGTTTCGTTCGGACTGAACGGCGTGATCAAGGGGTGGCAGGAGACCCTCGTCCAGATGCCCGAAGGCTCGAAGTGGCAGGTGGTCATTCCTCCCGCCCTGGCCTACGGCGAACAAGGCGCAGGCGCCCGGATCGGACCGAACGCGACGCTCGTCTTCGACATCGAGCTGGTCGCGATCGCCCCGCCGCAGGCGGCCAAAGAACCGAAACAACCGAAGAAGAAGTGACCCGCGATGCCGTGCCGCGAAATGCAGGGCCGCCGAGGCCAGGGCCACGAGATCCGGACCCACGCGATGCGCGGCCAAAGGACGCATGGGTCACGGGCGACCCGTGCGTGACGGCGTGAGCGCTCCGGCAGTGCGATGGCGGCACAGGATCGGCCGTTAGCCGGCGAAAGCCAGGCCCTGATCGCGATCGTCGAAGAGCTTGCAGAAGAGCTGCGGCAGGGGACGATCCGGCGCGCCAGCCTGACGCTCTCGAGCTCGCTCGATCGGGACGTGGGGCTCGACAGTCTCGGGCGGGTGGAGCTCGTGGCCCGCATCGAACGCCGCCTCGGCGTGCACCTCCCCGAGCACATCGCCGTGGAGGCCCAGACCATCGGCGATCTCGTGCAGGCCTTGCACCGCGCCGGCGAGTCGCTGGCGCGACCCTCGTCCACGCAGGGCCACCGCACCGATGCCGCGCCCATGGCCGCAACCCCGCAAGGCGCGCAGACGCTCGTCGAGGTCCTGCGCTGGCACGTCGCCACCCACCCTGATCGGACACACATCACCCTACTCTCCGGCGATGACCGTGAGGAGGGCATGAGCTACCGCGAGCTCTTCGAGGAGGCCGAGACCTCGGCCGCGGCGCTCCAGTATCGCGGGCTCAAACCCCAGGAAGCCGTGGCCATCATGCTGCCGACGGCGCGCGCGTACTTTTCGAGCTTCTTCGGGGTGCTCCTCGCGGGCGGCGTGCCCGTGCCCATCTACCCGCCGGCGCGCATGAACCAGATCGAGGACCACTTCAAGCGACACCGCACCCTGCTCCAGAATTGCCAGGCGGCGATGCTGATCACCATCGCCGAAGCGCGCGGTTTCGCACGGCTTTTCCAGGCGCAGTCCGACACGTTGCGCGCGGTCGTCACGACCGATGACATCAAAGCCCGGCACGGGCACTGCGACACGCCCCCCATCACCGCCGAGGACATCGCCTTCCTGCAATACACCTCGGGCAGCACCGGCAACCCCAAGGGAGTGGTGCTGACCCACGCCAATCTGCTCGCCAACATCCGCGCCTCGGGCCGCGCCCTGCAGGCGGACTCGACGGACGTGTTCGTGAGCTGGCTGCCTCTCTACCATGACATGGGCCTGATCGGGGCGTGGTTCGGGACCCTCTATCACGCGACCCGGCTCGTGCTCATGTCCCCGCTCATGTTCCTGGCGCGGCCGCAACGCTGGTTGTGGGCCATTCACAGATACCGCGGCACACTCTCGGCCGCACCCAACTTCGCCTATGAGCTGTGCCTGCGGCGCCTTTTGGACCGCGACCTCGAAGGCTTGAACCTGAGTGCGTGGCGGGCCGCGCTGAACGGGGCCGAGCCCGTCAACCCGAACACCGTGCGGCGCTTTTGCGAACGCTTCGCGCCCTACGGCTTTCGCCGCGAGGCCATGGCACCGGTCTACGGCCTGGCCGAAGCGACCTTGGCGCTCGCCATGCCGCCGCTCGGGCGCGGCCCGCTCATCGATCGCATTGAGCGCGACGCGTTCGTGAACGAAGGCGTGGCCGTCGAGGCCGGGCCCACTGCACCTGCGATGGGCACTTCGGGGATAGGCACTTCGGGAAACGTCCTCGAGTTCATGGCCTGTGGCCAACCCTTGCCCGCGCACGAGGTGCGCATCGTCGACGATGGCGGCCGCGAGCTGCCCGAGCGCCGCGAGGGCCGCTTGCAGTTCCGCGGGCCGTCGGCAACAGCTGGTTATTTTCGCAGCCCCGACGCCACTCGCGCGCTGATCCAGTCCGCCTGGGTAACGCCGGGGGACCTCGCCTACATCGCACGCGGCGAGGTCTACATCACCGGCCGCACCCAGGACGTCGTGATCCGCGCGGGCAGAAACATCTATCCGCACGAGCTGGAGGAGGCGGTGGGGGAGTTGCCGGGCGTGCGGCGCGGGAGGGTCGCGGTCTTCGGCAGTCCGGACCCACGGTCCGGCACCGAGCGGTTGGTGGTGGTGGCGGAGACCAACGGGCTTCAGGAAGACGCACGCGAGCGCCTGCGCGTGCTCGTCAACACCCTGGCCTCGGATCTGGTGGGCGGACCGCCGGATGATCTGGTCCTGGCCCCCTCGGGGACGGTGCTCAAGACGAGTAGTGGCAAGATCCGGCGCGGCGCCTGCCGCGAGCTCTACGAAGCGGGCGCCATCGGACGGCGGAAACCCCCCGCCTGGCGGCAGGTGGCACGGCTCCTGGCCGCGAGCGTACGCCCCGCCCTGCGCCGGGCGCGCCGGGGCTCGAAATCGGTGGCCTACGGGGTCTACTGCTGGTCGCTTTTCGGCCTCGTGGCGCCGATCGTCTGGACCCTCGTGGTGCTCTTGCCCACGCGCAGTTTGCGCTTTGGGGCCATGCGCATGGCGGCGCGTTTCCTGGCGCGCGCGGCTATGACGCCCTGCACGGTGCAAGGCGCTGCCTTGCTGCCGCCCGAGGGCACGCCGGTGGTCCTCTGTGCGAACCACGCGAGCATCCTCGACGCCTATTATCTCGTGGGTTTCCTTTCCCGCCCCGTCAGTTTCGTCGCCAAGGCCGAGCTCGGCCGGCATTTCATCCCGCGACTGTTTTTTAACCGCATCGGCACGGAGCTCGTCGAACGTTTCGATAAACAGAAGGGCGTGGCCGATGCGCGCCGCATCGCGGAGACATTGCGTCGCGCCAGCACCCTCTTGTTCTTCCCGGAAGGCACCTTCTCGCGCATTCCGGGGCTTCTGCCCTTCCACATGGGGGCCTTCGTCGCGGCCGCGGAGCACGGTGCCGTGGTGGTGCCCGTGCTCCTGCGCGGCACGCGCTACATCCTGCGCGACGGTAACTGGATCCCCAACCCCGGGCCGGTGCGCATCGAGATCGGTGCGGCCATCGATCCGCGGGCTCTAGAGGCCGAGGCCGGCGGCGACGCTTGGAAGACAGCGCTCCTCTTGCGCACGCGCACCCGGGAATACCTGCTCGCGCACTGCGAGGAGCCGGACCTCGCGGGTGAGAGTCTCTGAGAGCTCGATGCCCTGAGCGATATGGACGTCACCCGCATCATCGATCCGCTCAACGCCGCGCAGCGCGAAGCGGTGGCGGCCGAGCCCGGCAATACCCTGGTGCTGGCCGGCGCCGGGAGCGGCAAGACCCGCGTGCTCGTGCACCGCATGTGTTGGCTCTGCGAGACGGGCCAAGCCACGGTACAAGGCATACTGGCCGTCACCTTCACAAACAAGGCCGCGGCCGAGATGCGCGGGCGCATCGAGGCGCTGCTCGGCGCGTCGATGCGCTCGCTGTGGGTCGGGACCTTCCACGGCATCGCCCATCGTCTCTTGCGGCTGCACTTCGAGCGCGCCGGGCTGCCCCGGGCCTTCCAGATCCTGGATGCCGACGACCAGCAACGTGTCATCAAACGCGCCGTCCGCACCCTCGGTCTCGACGAAGCGCTGTGGCCGGCCCGCGAGGTCCAGTGGTTCATCAACGCCCGTAAGGAAGAAGGGCTGCGGCCGGTACACCTGGAGGCCTCGCGCGATCCGCATCGCGTGGAGACGATCCGCATCTACCGCACCTACGAGGAGATGTGCAAGCGTTCGGGTCTCGTGGACTTCGCCGAGCTCCTGCTGCGTGTCTCGGAGCTGTTTCGAGACCACGCCGATCTCATCGATCACTATCGACGGCGTTTTCGCCACGTGCTCGTCGATGAGTTTCAGGACACCAATGCCCTACAGTACACCTGGCTCAGGCAACTGGTGGGCGACAGCGGGACGCTGTTCGCGGTGGGCGACGACGATCAGTCGATCTACAGTTGGCGCGGCGCGCGCGTCGAGCACATGCTCAGGTTCCAGAGGGACTTCGTCGGATCGCGGCTCCTGCGCCTGACGCAGAACTACCGCTCCACCGCCACGATCCTGAAGGCCGCCAACGCCCTTATCGCCAACAACAGCGAACGCCTCGGCAAAGAGCTGTGGACGGAGGGGGCCGAGGGCACGCCGATCGGCCTCTTCTCCGCCTTCAACGAGCTGGAGGAGGCGCGTTACTGCGTCGAGACCCTGAGCCATTGGCACGAGGGTGGGCGCCGTTACGGCGAATGTGCCGTGCTGTACCGGACCAGTGCCCAGTCGCGGGTCTTCGAGGATGCGTTGCGGCAACGCGCCATCCCCTATCGCGTCCATGGTGGTTTCCGGTTCTACGAGCGCGCCGAGGTCAAGGACGTGCTCGCCTATCTGCGCCTCATCGCCAACCGCGACGACGACGCGGCCTTCGAGCGCGTGGTCAACACCCCGAACCGCGGCATCGGCGAACGCAGCCTTACGCTGCTCCGGGAGACCGCACGGCGCGAGACGGTGTCGCTATGGCAGGCCACGGAGCGCCTCTTGGCCGCAGGCAGCGCCGGCGCCCGGGCACTCGGCGCGCTACGGGGGTTCTGTGTCCTGATCGAGCGCATGGCCTCACCGGGCGACGATCGCCCGCTCGCTTCCCGGGTCGAGGCCGTGATCGAGGCGAGCCGCCTGCCCGAGCACTACCTCAAAGACAAGAGCGAGCGCGGAGAAGACCGCATCGAGAACCTCGAAGAGCTGGCGCGCGCGGCCGGCGAGCTCGTCCTCGATCCGGAGAGCGAGTTGGACCCCCTCACCGCGTTCCTGTCGCAGGCCGCGCTGGAGGCCGGCGAGGGTCAGGCCGAGGACGGCGCCGAAGGAGTGCAACTCATGACCCTGCACTCCGCCAAGGGCCTGGAGTTTCCGCTGGTGTTCGTGGTGGGCCTGGAAGAAGGCCTGTTTCCCCACCAGCGCAGCAACGACGACCCGGCCCAGCTCCAGGAGGAGCGCCGCCTGTGCTATGTCGGGATCACGCGCGCCCAGGAACGCCTGGTGCTCACCCACGCCGAGGCCCGACGCCTGCACGGGGACGAGAAATATCCGCAACCGTCGCGCTTCATCCGCGAGCTCCCGACCGAATTGCTGGCCGATGTCCGGGCGCGCAAGCCAATGCCTCCTCCCCCGTCCGCGCGCACGGACACGGCAGGCGGGTTGCGGCTGGGCCAGCGCGTGTGCCACGCCAAGTTCGGCGAAGGGGTGGTCTTGCACCTGGAGGGCCTGGGCGAGCACGCCCGCGTCCAGGTCAATTTCGAGCGCGCCGGGACCAAGTGGCTGGTCGCGTCCTACGCGGGTCTACAGGCCGTCTAGCGTTCGATGTCGGACGGTACGCCGCGTGCCCCACGGGATCATGATCAGGGAGGCCGGTCGATCTGCCACGGGCGCACCCGCCGCCCGCGCAGGGCCAAGATCGGTGCGGCCAGCTCCTGAAGTCGCACCAGCGCCCGTACCTTGGCGGGAAAGGATTGCGCGGCCAGTTGCCGACGCCGTTGCTCCTTGGCGGCCAGGATCCGGGTCAGTTCGTCCTTCAAGCCGTCCATTCTCTCCATCGGCTTTCCAACTGATGTCGGCGCAGGATGTCTTCCAGGCAATTGCGGTCGAGATCCGCTTCGCGCAGGAAGGTGGAAAACCGCTGGCGATCCTTGTCCCGGCCGGTTTGCAGCATGATGGCCACCAGATGCTCCGCGCCCAGCACCCGGGTCGGCGTTCGTTCGTAGAAGACCGCCCGGGCCCGCGCCAAGGCCTCCTCGACCAGCGCATTGTAGGCAGGAAGAAACTTTACGGGCACCCCCTCGATGTTCACGCATTCGCCCTCTTCTCTGTAACCCCGCTGCCTGAGGGCCGCATACAGCGGTCCCAGCGTCAGAATGCCAGCCCCTCCGGCCGGCAGTACCACGAACACATCGAGGTCGTAAGTCAGAAACGGCTCCATGTAAAAGATGGCGCCCAGGCCGCCACCGATGGCGTAACGAGCAAACACCTCGTCGCGTTCCA